>FR884601.1 GCA_000436075.1 Eggerthella sp. CAG:209
CCTTTCCATAATTGTGCCCGTATATAACGTGGAGGATTATCTGGATGCCTGCCTTGATTCGCTGCAGGCACAGACGTTCGGCGATATCGAAATGGTTTGCGTAAACGACGGCAGCCCCGACGGCTCACGCGAAATTCTGGCAAAGCGCCAGAAGGAAGATGCACGCATCGTTATCGTGGATAAGCCAAACGGCGGCCTTTCCTCTGCACGCAATGCGGGAATTGATGCGGCATGCGGTACCTACGTTGGCTTTCTTGATGCAGACGACCGCTTCACGCCCAATGCCTGCCAGCGCATTACCGAAGCATTCACCGAAACCGATGCCGACGTGGTGACCTTTGGCGGTTACTGCAACCCCGCAGAAGCCGCAACTCCCTGGATTACGCTGAAGCTTAGCCCAAGAGACGTGGTGTATGACGGCTTCAAGCCTGCCTTGATGTTCGAAGAGCAGAGCACCCCCTACATTCGCACCGCTTGCCGCAAAGCGTTCTTGGACGAATGCGGCATTCGCTTCGAAGAGGCACTGCCCTTCGGCGAGGACCAGGTGTTTTTCTTCGATATCTACCCCAATTCAAGGAAAACGGCGCTGATAAGCGACAAGTTGTACGAGTATCGCATTGAACGCGAAGGGTCGCTTACGTCGAAAACCAATGATGATCTGGAAGAGAAAAGCCGCAAGCACTTGCCCATGACCCGGCGCATTTTCCGTGCCTGGAAGAAGCGCTTCGGTCTGCAGGAATTCAACAGCGAAATTGTAAGCTGGTCCATTGAGTTCGTGCTGTATGGGCTGTTCTGCTTGCCAGAAGGTGCGCGTGATGAGCTGTTGCCCGAATACACCCGTATTTTCCGCGAGTTCTGGGGCAGCGGAAGCACCAGCGCATTGCAGTTGAAGAAGCACGACCGCAAGCTGTTGAAAATCGCCCTAAGCGGGAGCCCCGTAAGCAATGCTCAGGCAATACGCCTACGAGCAGGCTGGTTCCTGGAGAAGTACGGAGCGAAAGCCGTTGTGGGCAAAGTGCTGGGGATGAATTAAATTGAGCAGAAAAACTGAAAAGGCTCCCGTATATGTATTTGTCGATACAAATTATGCCGACAGGAACAACTCGTTCACGCATTTATTCGGCAATCGGAAAGACCTTGCTGAGCTCGCAAAACTGACTACTTTAGTTATTCCCAAAGTTGTCATAGACGAGCTTATAAATCACAAAGAAAAAACCTATCAAAGCGAGAAAAGCCGTTTTATCAAAAACCCTTTCTTCTCCCATATCGGAGTAAGCGGGACTGACATCGAGGCACTAGGATTCGAAGCGATCAAGGAGCAGCTGCTTAAAGATCAAAGCATCCCTTACGAAGTCGCTCACCTAGGCGGGTCAAAAGAAGAGGCTTTCAATAAAATCTACTCTCTTGCAATCCAGAATATCCCTCCTTTCGACAAAGGAACCGATAAGGGATTCAAAGACGCTTGTATAGCCCTTTGCGTGGAGCAGTATTTAGCGGATAAACCCGATTGTGAGTCTTTCCTAATCACCAAAGACTCTCGCCTATCAGAATATTTCTCACCTTCCAAGAAAACAAAAGTCGTCGATAGCGCAAAAGCAATTCTTGCCACCTTCAACAAAAAAGAACCCGAGACGCGATCAGATACGGGTACGAATAGAGAAAAAACCGCCATCCCAGATTGCGCGATATCCAGCAAGGTTAACCGACTCTGCAATTCAAGAAGCTTTGAAGAAACTCATCTTGCCATTAGAGATTTGGCCGAATGCTCCAGTGGTCTTAGCCAGAAAATGGCAAAAAAAATAATCATATCGACGATCGAGAACAATCAGATTAGCTGGGTAGCGAACGATCAGGATATCAAAGATTTCATTCTTCCCTTGTTTAGAAAGGTTGAAAAGACGCTCGATAACCAAACCTACTCACAAATAGTAGATTTGCTTCGCATCTCAAACGAACGAAAAGATAAATATGGAAGATGCCAATATTCTAAGCAAGAACGAGCAATTTATGAACGCTTCACCGACGCATTGATATCCCATGTGGAAGATAGGCATTATTTATCAACCGTAAACAGCGAACCAACCAGTATAGTATCTGGGCTAGAGAAACTGCTCTCAGATTCATCGCTCGATCCCAAGGTTAGCACATGGCAAGATTTGGCAAACCTATTCTTTGACAGGGGATCCCATGCCTCAAAAACTCCAATGAATCGAATAATTGTTGAGGACTTCGCTGATCTACTCAAACACAGCCCCTACGAAAAAGCCGAGGATATCGCTGAATCATTGAGAAGAAGGCTTGAATCAATCGAGATAGATTATCCTTTCTAAAGGGCACTGAGAAAAAGTTTCCAATACTGCATTTTTTCTTAACGCCACAACAGCAAGGACAACCTTCAGGCAGCCCAAAGCCATGCACCACAGTCGATTGGTGCCGTGGAGGGCTTCTCAACCCTGCCTTCCTTTCGCAGTACAATCCCCATCTCTCGCCACATGTTCTTGCGATTAAGTACTTGGAAGAGAAATGAAATGGACATGTTTTACTGGGCAATCAATAATCCTGATGCCTTTGCGGCTCTCATCGATTTAACGCCCATACCAAACAAACTTAATCCCCCCGATAGTTCAATACGTCATCGCCTTATCGCACCATTAAGGCAGCGGACCGCTAACTCGATATAGCGGAAAGATATCGAAGATCTTCAGGGAGCCGTTTTGGCTGAAACAAAAGATAAAGAAAATGCCTGGGAAGAACTCAATCTTGTCAAGAAGAAACTCGAACAGGCAGAAGGAAAAATTGCGGCAATAACTTCATCGAAAACATTTCGTGCAGCGAATGCAATTAGGTCGCTTCTTAAATGAGCCTAACAGCCTTGCAGGTGACGTTCCACATCATCTGCAAGGCTGATCCTGAAGACTAAATCCCCAAATACTGCTTCCAATACTCAACTGAAGTCATCTCGGGGCGTGCTGCAGCATACTCTTCATGCAGGCGCTTTGTGTTGGCCTTGAAGAACTTCAAATCCTGTTTATAGCGCTTGGAGATTTCCTTGTAGCGAGCAACGTCACGATGGCGCACTGCACCCTTTTTGTTGTACCAGTCCACAACAAGAATCGTGCCGTGATTGCGAATTTTGCCAGCAGGATAAACACCACCTGCTGCAGAAATAATTGCTACACCACCCTTATCTTTGAACAACGGGGCTTTTTGACCATTCCAAGAAACGAAGTCTACGAGACGCTCGCCCAAAGCGCGAGGGTAATTAGCGTTGATCTTCTGGCGAGTAAGCGACCATAGATCAATATCCTTTAAGACTGGATCTTTTCGGAGCTCATCGAATGGGAGCATTTTTTCATTCCGTCGATTTGCTCCCATAAAGCATTCCTCCGCCACCTTGCCTTTGATGAAGGAAGGTCCTTTGAGAAAGTCTTCAAAGCCGTCCAAAATAAGCTCAGCATTTTGATAGCCATATTTTTTGAGCTCTGTTCGGATAGCATCATGCATATATGCAAGCAATTCCTTATCGGAAGAAATGCCCGTTGTTGCGTTGGCAATAAAGCCGTTGCGTACCGTCTGGTAACGCTCAACTGCAGGGTTGTAGCGCACATGGAATGCCATATGCCAAATACCGATACCATTCATGGTCATAAAATGCTTTGGCTTGCAGCGAATGCCATATTCGACATCGTCATAACGAACGAAGTACGGCAGCGGCAAACCGTTCTTCTTGATGGTTTCAACGGGAATGCAGCAGTACCACCATGCCGCATAGCGCCTGCTAAGCTGACGCTCAGTGGGCACACTATCCTCATTGAACACCAAGTCGGCAATTTCGGTAAGGCGAATACGGGGCTTAATGGATTGGCAGCAAGCATCAAGGAAAGCTGCAGTGTCCTCCCATTGATCCTCAACGGTCTGGTAGTCGAGCATTGCGCCGCTTACAAAGGCGTTCTTATATTCATCATTTGCAATACGCAGCAAATTATATGTACGCTTAATGCTCTCCGGCGAAACAGCAACATCATCGTCCATCAACAGAACATGCGTTGCGGGAGCATCCTGCTCCATCGCCTGAATCATGCCGCGCGCGAAACCGCCAGCACCACCAACATTGTCGTTCGGGTAAACCGTAACACCATCGCTGTTTAACTTCGAGCAATCCAATGTCCGGCCGTTATCGACAACGTGCATGTGGAAGTGCTTGGAAATCTCATCATCGGAACCAAGAATGTCCTTTTTAATCGATGCGATGTTTGCCTCAATATACGATTCCTTTTTAAAGGTGGTTGTTGCCAGCGCGAGATTGACCTCATTTAATGGGTGGTCAACCTCAAGAGAGTACGAGCCATTTCGGATATATACCGGACCATCGGCCTCTACAGCAAAAGACATAAGCACAGCGTCAGAGTCAACGATCAAATCAACATCGACTGAAATCCACTCACTGCTTGCGGGAATCTCGATATCGGTTCCTCCCACAACCTCAGACTCCATCGAGAATGAAGTCGCCTTCATTTGGCGAACGATGCACTTCGAGCCCTTAAGTTCAATGTGAAGGGAGAAGGACTTAGCACTTGCATACTTTTTCAACTTACCAACGGAAAGAGCGTTGAAGTACGTAGTGAAGTCATAGAAGCCCTTCGAATAAAGGAGCCATTCGCCCTCCCCGCCGTCAAATGCAACTGGGGCAGACGACCTGCAAAACATCGCCGGATTGCGAACCGCCCTATCGGTATTCTCGAGAACTATATTTGCAAACTTCACTAGATTCCCCTTTTGTCTTGTTAGAGCCAACCGCATTCGCACTATCAAACGCTAACCAAAAAAAATACACTGAGCTTTTTAGTGTATGGAGCTAATTTTAGCCTTTCTCCTGTGCCAGCAAAATGCAGCCAGAGCCAACACAACGCCGACACATGAAATCAATGCACCCTCACGAAGGTTTGGCGTTTCGTATTCGATCAAAACTAAATGGTTACCCGATGGCACATCGATTGCCATAAAGCCCAGATTAGCTTTCTCCAAGTCCGCTTTTTTACCGTCAATATATGCCGTCCAACCTTCACCATAAGGCACCCTGAAGTAGAGCCATCCTTCATCGTCTCTGTCGGTTCGGCAGGAATAGCCATTATCTACCTTCTCGATCTCATAGGCTGAGTTCAAGGATAAATGATCAATATCTTTTGAGATATACGAGGTATCAGTCGCATACAATCCCAGGGAATCAAACGAGTAAGTACCTGGGTCGCAGAATTGCAACGCAATCGAACTTCTAGGCGAGTCGGAATAGCCAGTGTTAACGGCCCAGTCATCTTTTCCACCATATAAATGATGCTTATTGTTCATGAACCATATTTCTTGGGCAGCATTCGCTCCGTACACCATGATCTTGCACTCTTTGCTGTCGCTCGATTTAAGATCAGAAAGGAATGTCTTAAGCGAACCTCTAATTCCTCCCGCTTCCCCCACAGAGGTTGAGGAGAGCGGTGAGTAATTCATTCCCTCACAGGCGAAATACGCTTCCGTTCCTCCCGGAATTGGGCCGTTGAGATAAAGGACAGTGTTCGGCTGGGTAACCGTTACTGTATTACCTTCTATGAGAACAGATTCTGCTTTCTCGGACTCAGTCAAACCGTCATTAACAGGCAGGGTCTCGTCTCCATCTTGCACCAGGGAGAGATTCGATGCTATTTCCGTTGTATAGCTACTCGGGGCAGCATTACCCGCATCTTCCCCGCTCAAAACAACGCTCTGAGTTAATGAGTCCTGCCTCTGCATAAGACTCATAGAGCGATAATCGTCTTCTGAGATTGAAGAATCATAGAAGAAAGCAAGCGGAAGCACCTTGTCCGCTTCGTAAACCGAGTAATCGCCACCAGCGACCTCTCCTTGAGCAACTACAGTTCTATACAAAGGAGGCAACAAACCATCATCATGGGTCAAGGTTAGAAAATACTTTGACCCAGCAAGAGCCTCCATAGTTGTACGAGAGTTCAATGTAGCGTATGAGAAGTTCATAGAGGACGTAGCTAGTCCGAGGCTTGTATGGTAATCGTCAACTGCACTGTTGTACAAGCTGTTGTAAAAACTGCACCCAAGCGTTCCAGTAGCCCAATTGCCGTTACGCCAAAAATGAACCTTAGCATTGTCGTATCGCTGCTCAGAATGATCGCCTAAGCCCATAATCAGAGACGAGGCATCATCTGTAACTGCATAATCGTAGGCTTCGCCCAGATTTACGTGATTATCCCTACTGCCATGAGCATATTGATACGAGACGAACACGCACGACACGGCCACTGAGCAGGTAACCCCAACATTCAAAAGCGCTGGTTTGTCTCGGAATGCATAACAAACAACGATTACAGCAAATAGGATAGAGAGCATCGCGTAGAAAGTTTTACCGCTGTACCATGCGAGCAAAAGCATACATATAATTCCATAAACAGATGCCGCATAGAATACTTTCCTTCCTTCGCCTTTAAGCGCATTAGCCAAAGAAGGGAGAACCGCAACAACAATCAGCGATACAAGCAGGCAATAAGACCAAACCCATCGATTGTTTGCATACGCCATTCCATTAAATACTCGCCCGGCAATGGGAAGGCAGAGAAAAAGCGTCATCAGGACGAAAAGTATACGTAAAATCCTTTTCGCCCTTTTCGGCATTTCGAGATTCTTTACAAGGAATAGGGCAAAAACAGCAACCAGTGCAATTGGCGCGAAGCCATACATGCAATCTTCGCCTACGGTGTTTGGCGAGATAAAGCCTTCCAGCAACTTGGCATAGTACATGAACGAATACGTAGCACTCTGATAGCGGTCAAGCCCCAACCTCCCTTGCCCGAGCAAGGATGCCGCATTCGGATAGAACATTATTCCAGCTATCAAGGCCGCCAGCAGTATCGCCAAAAGAATCTTTACAACCCAAATTAAAAGCCCTTTGAAAGAAGTTTTCTCCTCAAGATTGAACACTTTAACGAGACAATAGACCAACAGCGATAGACACATCGTATACGCAAGGCTAACCGAGCAAAAAAAGCAAAGGGCCATAGCTGCAACGAATAACACGGGAGATTCTTTATCAAAAATTTTATCAACGCCCCACAGCACTAAAGGAGCAAGAACCAGGGGATATATCATATAGATTTGGCTTGCAACGATAATGGTATATCCGCCAAACAAATAGATCATGCAGCCAATCAGACTCGCACTTCGATCAAAATCCTTTTTTAAGCAATAGCCGAGAAAAGATAGGCCTGCAAGGAATAATGTTATTGGCACGGTTAAGTTGAGCCAAAAATCGGCTGTTTCGCTTGTCGCAAAAACCGAAATCCAATTAATTGGATTTCCAAGCGTATTGCCCAGGGAATAAATGTAGTCGCCCCCGTAGCCTATCGATTCACTCCACATGGGCACAACAAAAGAATGGCTGATAAAAACATTTGTTAGCAGTTCCCTCAGCCACTCGCCCTGCATAATGAAAAACATGTATTGCTGCTCGAGACCGTCAACCGTCCAAATAAAGCTCTTGCCATAAAGCAGGTAGCCGAAAGAAAAAAACAGCATGAAAGAGAAAAATAAGAAGACATAGGATAGAAAGAATACCCTTTTCGAAGATTCGATTGAATCTTTTAACTTATTTGCACACTTCTCAAACTTGGATTCCACTACTATTTCCTTTTAAATTCCAAACGAATAAACGATTATGCCCAGCAAAATGAGCAACAAAGCGATAGCTTTCTTCCTGGTTATCTTCTCTTTGAAAAACAAGACACCGAATACCGTAACGTACAAATAACTCGTCGACTCAAGCACAGGCCCGAAAGATAGGGGAACCACCCTATAGGCGAATATACACATGAACGTTGTCAGCAAAAAAAGGGAGTACGCGAAAACTACAGGAAAGTTCAAATACTCTCTAATTTTTGATGGATAAGCTTTTAGCGCCGCTTTCTTTAAAATCACCTGAGACACTGCGCTGATGAAAGTGCCCAACAATAGAATGCCCGAGTAAAGAAACATCGCCTCATTCATGAGCGCCGCCCAATTCTTGCCCATCAGCATGAGAGAACAAAACTACACCCGCAATAATCAGGAGAGCGCCTATCGCCTTAGGCAGAGTAACGGGCTCGAAAAAGAACAGCGCCCCCCAAATAATGCCCCAAACAATGGTTACCGCCTTGTTCGAAAAAGCCGTTGTAAGAGGGAGCCTTTTCAGGATTTGCTGCCACCCTATTGCGTAAACGCCTAGCAGACACAGTATGCCCCCGTAAAAAAGGGAAAAATCAAAACTTAAAAAGTCGACTCCTGCTGCCAGCTTACTCAAAATGCCGCTTGTCGAATAAACCATCAAAAGCAAATGCAACGCAAAAAGGGTTTTCACCCTTCCAGTACTAGCCACTACAAGCCCTCTTCACTATGATCGGGCAAATAGGGGCTAAGATCAGCAATAGAGTCTGCGCACATCATGAAGTAGCCAAATCTAGATGAGCTATCAACAATGGCATGCTCGCCAAACCCTGAAACATCAGCCTTAAGAAGAAGGTTCGGCGCATTCTTCTTTAGAGCATCTAAGGCACTCAAATCTTTGTTGTCAAATACATACCTGATCGCAGCATATTTATGTTCTTCAATTTTTGGAAGGGCAGGACACTGCCCCATAGCGACAGCAACGACTGAAGCGACAAAATCGTAGCCCGTCGATAAAGACACTAGATCGGACCCAATCCTGTCTCCACCCATACGACTACCAATCTCTATAATTGCAATCTCACCGTCTTCATTAATCTTCAGCTCCGAATGCGATGCACCATACTCCACGCCCAATCCATCAAGAGCATGTTCAACGACACATTTGACCTTCATTTCAATAGAAGCGCTTACGCGAGCCGGCTCAAGATGCCCCTTCTCAATGAACATGGGAGCCCCAGAAGTAAATTTCTCAGTAATTGAAAGAAAATAATGTTTCCCTTTCCAGGAAATATATTCAACGCTATATTCATTTCCCTGAAAGAACTCCTCGGCAAGCACAACCCCAGAGAAGCTTTCGTTCTTTGCTCTTTCTACCGCTTCTTCAAACCGGTCGGCAGATTCCAGTTTTGTGATACCGCGGCTTCCCGACCTATCTGCAGGTTTGACGATAATGGGAAATTGCAATCCGCTGTCAACAAGGCAAAAGCCTTTATCCACAACCATACTTTTAGGTGAAGGATCCCCGTTCTTTTCAAACGCATCGCGCATCGCATGTTTATCCGTGCTGAGGCGGGTTGCTTCAATGGTATTAGAAACGAGCCCCATCGAAGAGGCAATATAGCTAACAACGGTATTCGCCAGATCGGACCCGATGCTGCAAACGCCATCAATGCCAATCTCCCTGCATTTGCTGAGGATGCGTTCTTTTTCAACAATGCTTATCGGGTAAAAATAATCTGCCGTTTTTTCCCCGATATCCCCACATTCCCAAGCAAAGACATGAGTCTCATATCCAAGCTCTTTTGCCTTGAGGATCAAAGGGTTCTGTAGATACGATGCACCGATGATGGCAATTTTCTTCAAAGAAAGACTACCTTTCCCTTGAATGGGCAAGCTCATTCCAACGTCCACTGTCCAACTCGTTTTTATAATCGACCATCATTGCATGGTAGTCGGTATATTCGGGAATAAACCCGAAATCCCTCTTAGCCTTTTCCATCGAATACAGAAAAGAGGGAGTATTGTTCGGCTTGTCCGGTCGATAAACGATTTTCGATCCGTTATCCGGGCCAAACACATCAATTACTGCTTTTGCCTGATCCTCCAGATCAAGACCAACCCCACTTGTCATGTTGTACAAGCCGTAAGCCTTATCGCTTTCCAGGGCCATTTCAAATGCCCTTGCAACATCTTTAACGTAAATAATGTCTCGGCTGATATGAGGATCGCCCCAAAGCTCTATGTCTTCTCCAGCCTCAGCCTTCTCTATAAAAGTCTGAATACCTGATTTGTAGGGTTTTCCATTGACCATGATGGTCCCATGAGGACCTACACCGTATACTGGGGGAAACCTGAAGCAGGAACACTGCATCCCATGCTGCTGGTTATAGTATTCCATCACATCATTTGCGGCATTCTTGCTAATAACGTAAACGGCATGGTCGCCAGTAAATTTAAAGTCTCTCGGCTCTTCTTCCGTAATCGGATAGCCCTTGCCCCATGCCCCGGACACGTCCGAATAGCTGCAAGTTGAGATTACTTTTCTTATTCCGTGTTTGCGCGCCCACTCAAGCACGTTGATCAAGCCAATTACATTCACCTCAAAATAGTCAGCAGCATTATCCTCGCTGTCGAGGTCGGCGGTAGCATTGGCCGGCAACAATCCAGCAAGCAGCGCAATACCCTCTATCCCATCAGAAGGAAGAGCATCAAATTCACTAGAATCCGCTATGTCCAAGGGGATAAAAGTTGCACCCATTTGTTGAAGCTTCTCGCCAAGTTTCTTATTCCTTCCAGTCGCAACGACCTTCTTGCCATCAGAAAGAAGTTTATCGACGGTGTACATACCGACAAAGCCAGTTGCCCCAATTACCAAAATCATCTTTGCTGCTCCTCTCCGTTCAAGACCTCCGCAAGCACATACAAGGGACGATGCTTGGTCTCGTTGAATATATTCCCAACATAAAGCCCAACAACCCCAACAGCGGCAAGATTCAATCCACCCATAAAGCAAATCGCGGCCATAGTGCTCGTCCATCCAACCAATGCCTCAGTAGGATCAAGCAGATATCGGATAATCAAAGCGATTATGACTAGCAGTGCAAAAAGCGAGAAAAAGAAGCCGGCATGAATAGCAAACTTGAGCGGTTTCGTTGACTGCGCCGTTATAAGCTCAAACGCCATGTTCATCTTCTTTTTAAAGCTATAAGAAGAATCCCCCTCGAAACGCTCGTCGCCTTCAATATCAATGGCAGTCTGAGAAAAACCAAGCCATTTAATGAACATCGTGTATGCCCGATTATGCTCACGCATCCTGCAATAGCTATCGACCACCACTCGACGCGAGATGCTGAAATTGCAGATGGAAGAATCGTAATTTCCATCCGTGAAATAGTCATAGACCTTGTAAAAGGCTTTCGACAAAGCCTTTACCAAGCCCGTATCTTTCCTCGCAACGCGGCGCGCGAAAACAACATCGAATCCCTCTTGAGCTTTTTTATACAGCTCAGGTATACTTTCCGGCCTGTCTTGCAAGTCGCAATCCATAACCACAACCCAATCGCCTTCACTCATATCAAGACCAGCAGTTATTGCCCGAATTTGCCCGAAATTACGTGACAGCCTAACCCCTTTAACTCTTTTGTCCCGGGCGCAAATGGGCTCAATTTCCTCCCAGGAGTTTTGTGGACAACCATCATTCACCAGAATTATTTCGAACGACTTGCCCATCCCCTCAAGCGTTTCTACGAGACGACGGTGCAACTCTGGCAATGCGGCACGACATCCGTAAACAGGAACTACAACTGAAATATCCATCAATAAAAACCTTGCAGACTAGCGAGAGAAATAACCGAGAACTGCCTCGATAACGCGATCCTGATTTTCCTTAGACATGCCATAGTACATCGGCAAGCGCACTAGGCGGTCGCTTTCCTTAGTTGTGAATTCGTCTACACCGTCGAAACGACCGAAGCGCTCACCTGCCGGAGAAGAATGTAACGGAACGTAGTGGAAAGATGCTTGTATTCCCCTACCCTTCAAAAAGGAAATGAAGTCCGTTCTTTGCTCAAGATTCTTGAGTTTAAGATAGAACATATGGGCGTTATGCCTGCAAGCCTCAGGAATTACGGGCAAATCAACTAAATGCTTCGACTCAAGATCCGAAAATGCATCGTAATAGGCCGACCATATAGACAATCGATTGTTGTTGATCTTTGCAGCAACTTCAAGTTCACCCCAAAGATAAGCAGCGTTCATGTCGCTTGGCAAATAGCTACTTCCATAATCAACCCATGTGTACTTGTCTACCTGGCCACGAAAGAAGCGCGCACGGTTTGTTCCCTTTTCGCGAATGATCTCGGCGCGCTCATTATATTCAGGATCGTTGATCATGAGGGCGCCACCTTCACCCATAGAGTAATTCTTCGTTTCGTGAAAGGAATAGCAGCCCATATCGCCTATCGTACCAAGCGCTCTACCTTTGTAGGTGCCCATAACACCCTGCGCCGCATCTTCGACAACAAGTAGATTATGTTTGCGGGCGATTTCCATGATTGCATCCATTTCGCATGCCACGCCAGCATAATGAACGGGAACGATCACCTTTGTTCTGTCCGTAATAGCTGCTTCTATTTTCGTTTCGTCAATATTCATCGTGTCTGGACGAATATCGACAAACACCAATTTTGCACCAACCAAAACAAATGCTGTAGCAGTCGTTGAAAAAGTGAAGCTGGGAAGAATCACCTCGTCCCCAGGATTCAGGTCGCAGAGAATTGCCGCCATCTCTAAAGCTGTTGTCCCGCTGGTTGTGAGCAGAGACTTTTGGCATTTAAATGCAGTTTCCAGCCACTGATGACATTTCTTGGTGAATGGACCATCGCCACAGATTTTCTTGTTGTCGACAGCTTGCTTTACATAGTCAAGTTCCGTCCCAACATAGGGAGGAATGTTAAAGGGAATCATACTGACCTTCAAACCTTCTATTTGTTTTCATACATCTTCGAATAGTAGTTCTGATAATCGCCACTCGTAACATGCTCAACCCATTCAGGATTGGCCAAGTACCATTGAATAGTCTTAACAATGCCAGTCTCAAATGCGGTTTCAGGTTCCCATCCAAGGTCTTCCTTGATTTTGTCCGGAGCGATTCCGTAACGCCGATCGTGCCCTTTTCTATCCTCCACATAAGAAATCAGGGCCTCGTTTATTTCTGTATCGCCAGTTACAGCGCTTACTTCTTCAATGATCTTCTTGACGATAAAAACATTGGGGCGCTCATTATGCCCACCAACGTTGTAAATCTCTCCAACTTTTCCATTAGACGCGACAAGATCAATCGCTTTGCAATGATCTTCAACGTAAAGCCAGTCGCGAACATTCAAACCATCGCCATAAACCGGCAGAGCCTTATGCGCTAGCGCATTGTTAATCATGAGAGGTATCAATTTTTCAGGGAACTGGTATGGACCGTAATTATTTGAGCATCTTGTAATATTAACTGGAAGCCCATAGGTATCAGCGTAAGCCTTCACGAATAAATCAGCAGAAGCCTTTGAGGAAGAGTAAGGGCTATGGGGGTTTAATGGCGTAGTTTCGCGAAAGAAAGAATTAGGTTCGTCGAGAGAGAGGGACCCATACACCTCATCGGTTGATACCTGAATGTATTTGTGGTCGCCATAAGAGCCATCAGACTGCTCCCAAGCAGCTTTAACAACGTTTAGCAGGGCAACCGTACCCATTACGTTCGTACTGGCAAATGCGCCTGGATCGAGAATGGATCTGTCAACATGCGACTCAGCTGCAAAATTGATTACGTAATCAGGGGCAAATTGATCGACTATTTCCCTAATCTTGTCGGCATCGCGAATATCAGCCTGGACGAAACGATAGCGTCCATCGTTTTCCACCGATTTAAGGTTCTCGAGGTTCCCTGCATAAGTGAGAGAATCGACATTAACGATTGATGCATCGTCATGCTGATTAAGCATATACAGCACAAAATTGCTGCCTATGAATCCAGCCCCACCTGTTACCAGATACTTTTTCATATAAGCTCAACTTTCGTTGCATCGCTTTGCACAATTGGATCCATTATAGCAACAGAAACCCATGACGATAAAACGGATAGGCTGGATCGGTCGCAGTCGCGTTATGTGGGAGAGCCCAACGCGACTGCGCGTAAACAAAAGCTAGCAGCGATCAACGACCTGCTTTAGGTATTGTCCATACGACGATTTGCCAAAGCGCTCCGCTGATTCAAGAAGAGCTTCTTTCCCGATCCAGCCATTGTTAAATGCAATCTCTTCAAGAGATGCAATCTGCAAGCCCTGGTTCTGCTCTATAACGCGCACGAACTCACCTGCTTGGTAGAGGCTCGCGATAGTACCCGTATCAAGCCACGCTGAACCACGATGAAGCAATGAAACTTCAAGGGAGCCATCGTCGAGATACATTCTGTTAAGATCGGTGATTTCAAGTTCGCCGCGAGCCGAAGGTTTGATTTGCTTTGCAAACTCAACAGCACGCTCGTCATAAAAATAAAGCCCCGTTACCGCATAGTTCGACTTTGGGTGCTCCGGCTTTTCTTCGATAGAAAGAACCTGGCCGTTTTTATCAAACTCAACCACGCCAAAGCGTTCAGGGTCATCAACATGATAGCCAAAGACGGTCGCGCCATGCTCCTTGGCAGCCGCCTTGGTTAGAAGAGAGGTGAGTCCACCGCTGTAGAAAATATTGTCACCAAGAACAAGTGCACAACTGTCACCATCGATGAAGTCTTCACCAATAATAAATGCCTGAGCCAGCCCATCTGGCGAAGGCTGTTCGGCATACGAAAGTTTAATCCCATACGCCGAGCCGTCCTTTAAAAGACGTTTGAAATTTGGAAGATCTTGAGGAGTGGAAATAAGAAGGATATCTCTAATGCCAGCAAGCATAAGAATAGATAAAGGATAATAAATCATCGGTTTATCGTATACGGGGAGAAGCTGCTTAGATGTTACGGTGGTCAGGGGATACAAACGCGTACCAGAGCCGCCTGCTAGAATAATTCCCTTCATTTGAATTTCCTTCCGACAAAATCAGGGGAGAGCCGAGCCCTCCCCTGCGCATCAACGAATCAGTAGATATATACTTTTGTTCCTTGCATGATATTGTCATATATCCACTTTGCATTTTCAACCGCAAGCCTAATGCAACCATGAGACCGACTGCCGCCCAACTCGCTATTAGAAGCCAGGATCGAATGGAAGAAGTACCCTCCATTAATCTGAGTGCACCAGCGTGCGCGTACATCCGTCGTAAGATTCGTTCTCTTGAAGCCGGTTGTCTTATATTCGCCAGTTATCGTTGGAGTCGACGGAGCACCTGTCACGCAACTCCAAAATTTTGTGCAAGACCAATTCTTATAGCCGCCTCTAAACACACCAACCTCGTGCCGTGAACGGTTTACAAGAATCAAATATGATGTATTGCTAGTAAACCCGCTATTATTCGCAATATTGACCATCATTTGTTGCCCAGTAGGAATGTTAGTTCCATACGGTTTCACGCTAACCAAATCGACGCTGGAGAAGGGAGACCATTTTCCATCGACGTACGCCTGAACAAGCATTTTATAAGTTCGACCACTTACTAATCCTTTTACGGTGTACGACAACCCAGTGCACGAGTATGTATAGGTAGTAAATGACCCATCACCATTTTGAGCAGCAACCGCATATCTCGTAGCACCAGGAACCTTCCCCCATTGGACGGTTGCGCTTAAATCTCCAGCCTTCGCCGTTGCAACAGGAGCCATTACGCCATGGGGGGTCGCGGAAACCAAGAGATCAGTGCTTGCCGCTGACCATCCTCCATTAACGAAAGCCTGGACTAAGAATCTATGTTCATGTCCATTTCCAAGATCGTTAACAACATAGGAAGAATCGATGCAGTTTGTCGTGAACGTGCGGTAGCCACCTCCAGCATATTCGGCAATAGCGTACTTGCTCGCCCCGGAAACTTTTTCCCATGAGAGGGTTACTTGTCCGTCCCCCGAAGCGTCCGCCTTGACATTAGGGGAGCTTTTGTCGGCAACAAAGGCTTCAACGTAGTCGTTTTCCGTAAACCTGCTCCAAGATCCATTTACATACGCTTGGACGAGATAGCGGTGCTTAACCCCAAAGCCGAGATTCTTGATTTCAAACTCTGTGCCTGTGTACTCAGTCGTGAAATTTGAGAATGATCCATTTTTGCATTCAGCCACAGCATATTTCGTTGCCCCAGAAACTGGATTCCACGAAAGAACAACCGAATCGCCGTCACGATAGTCGACGGTTGCTTTCGGGGAGCTAGCGTCAGGAACCGTTATCGAGACGAGGTCTCTGTCGCCAAATGACGACCACCCATTATTTGAATGGGATTGAACTAAGAAAGTATAAACGCCTGGATTTAAGTTCTTTACCTCAAACTGGGTCTGATTGCAATCATAGGTATAGGTCCTGTATCCAGAATTCGTTTTCAACGCAATAGCGTACTTATCAGCACCCGAAATTTTATCCCACTCAAGAATCACAGTTCCGCCATCAAGCGAGGCACTAACTTTTGGTGAAGAAGGGTCAGAAGGTGTCGCATAGACCGCATCATCCATCAGCGAAGTCCATGCACCATCGATCAAAGCGCGGACATGGAAAGCGTATGTTTCGCCATTTTTTAGTCCTTTCGCCTCATACGAATTTCCATCGGCATAAACAGCGGTGGTTATATCGTCCCTGGTTACCGCATACTTTGTCGCCCCCGGGACCTTGTCCCAGGAAAGCTTCACCGAGCCGTTGCCGGGCT
>FR884602.1:0-11966 GCA_000436075.1 Eggerthella sp. CAG:209
GGCCGATGCCGTCGGAGAGGGCACCTGCCATAAGACCACCAATGAGGTAGCCGATCATGGTGATAGAGTTGAACAGTGCGAACTGCTCCAAGGTCATCCACTGATTGCCTGCAGCATCATAGGTGGACTGGAGAACCATACCGATAGGACCGCCAACGGCCATATCTACGGAGTCGCAGAACGTGATACCGGCGAGCAGCCACAAGATCTTCTTGTGGAAGCCAGTGATAGGCATACGGTCAAGACGTGCTGCGATGCCGTGATACGAGCTTTGCATTGCGTCGGACATATTGCACCTACCTTCCTTTCATTTTTTGTCTTGCACTCCCTGGGCGCAAGACAACTTGTTCCCTTTGCCCCCAAGCAAAGGGATTCCCTTCATTACCCTCAATTTTTTTCGGAAACTCTTACTCCATTAGAAGTCTTTTAAGGCCCAAAGGCCTTTCCCCTAAAAATGCCGGTTCGTTCCACCCAATTAACGAAACCTGGCGTGCCTTGTTTCGTTTCACCCTACTGAACGAAACCAGGCTTGCTTCGATCCGTTCGACCCAACAAACGAACCGGAGCGCGACTTCTGGATACCCATTTTCAGGTTCGTGTGCAGTTATCGCAAACAACTTTTTGTTTTCTTAAATAACAAAAAACTATAAGGAGCCTGACCTGCGCATAGTATGCAATAACTGACCGATAGAACGCTCCTTAACAACCCATTTCCTGGAGCTATCTACGCAGTTCAATATTGATTTCTGCCAATTTGAGCATCATTCTCAAATTGGTGAATCCATCACCATCACAATGAACAGTAACACTATTCTATTCATGTGAGTTATAGGTTAGGAAATAGATTCTACACATCCCAAAAATGAATATTGAACATGTTCTAAAGGTATGCTTAGGCTCTCACCAAAGGGGCAATCGCACGAGTAATTGCATCTGAAACGGGAGTCGCCTGGGCGGCGTCCTCCACCTCAAGAACAACCTTTCCCGCCAAGCCCCCCTCGGTAATCTCAGTGAATAGCACCGAAGGCTCTTTCACGATGCCGGTATGCTCAAGGGCAATATCATGTGCGACCCTTTCAACTTCCCCTGCAACCGCATCCAGATCTTTACACGTAGTTGCAACAAAGGGAACCGACACGCGCTCTGGTGGCGGCAGGTGCACTACCGCATTCTTCGAAATTACCGAATTGGGGATGATTACCGTTTCGCCCAAGCGGTTCTTGATGGTTGCATGACGCCACGTAACGTCCTGCACCACTCCCTTGCTTGAACCAACCTGGATGTTGTCGCCCGGCTTCACGATCTTCATGAAGGATATTTGCACACCGCCAATAAGGTTCGAAAGCGTGTCCTGAAAACCGAGAGAAAGGGCGATACCTCCAACGCCCAGAGCTGCTATAAGCGCCGACATATTCACATTGAAGCACGTGTCCAAGACAAAGCAGCAGCCCAAACCCCACACTATGCCGCGCATAATATTGATGAAAATCGAACTTTGGGGAATGGAGGTATCGTCACGCTGCATAATATGGCGCAGCCACTTCACCAGCACATGAGAAACAACCGCAATGGCGCAAACCAGGACAATTGCCACGATTAGCTTTCCTAGCAAATCACCGCCCGTAATACTTGAAATGAAGTTCTCGAAAACACTCATATATGCCCTATTCCCTTCAGAATTAGCCGCACATCAATACAATGGGGGCTGTTTGAACTTCCATTATCTGCGTATTATCGCAAGGGCATCAACGCTATCATGGAAACTCAACAAGCGAAGCGCCCAGGCCAAACGCAAGGCAAAAGCGTCTCGTGGGCAATCTGTCACAAGCCAACCGTACACGGTATCGAGCCAGTCTTTCATCTCGCTTAGCCTGTGTCGTGCGTGATTTCGCAAGACCAGCGCACCCCACGAGCTCCATCGACTCGCCGATCGCAACCTATTAATTAGTAAGAAGAAACAAACGCAGAAGGAGCACACCATGAACTACAACCTGGTTGAATTCCAAGGAGCCTATGGCACTTCCGCGCAAATCCCTAAGTCGGTACGCCCCGAAGTCTCATTTGTGGGTCGCTCTAACGTGGGAAAATCTTCCCTTATCAATCGCCTTTTCAACCGCAAGAAGCTCGCTAAGGTTTCCTCCATGCCGGGCAAAACCAGCACCATCAATTTCTTCACCACCAAGGAAATCGACTTTGTCGACCTTCCAGGGTACGGCTATGCGAAAGTGGCAAAAAGCGAAAAGGCCCGTTGGTCGGAAATGATTAACGGATACTTCGACCAATATCGCTACTATGCGCTGGTTGTTTCGCTTATCGACATCCGTCACCCCGCAACTAAGCTCGATGAACAGATGGTGAACTTCCTTACCGAATGTCAACTCCCCTTCATGATTGCGCTCACCAAAGCAGACAAGGTGAGCAAGAATGAGGCGAGCAAGCAGAAGGCCGCCATCCGAAAGCAGCTGAACTTGCCCGATAGCGTAAACATGGTGGTCTGCTCATCGGAAAAGGGCACCGGCTTTGACGAGTTGCGCAAACTAATTGAAGCTGCCTGCAAATAACCGAAAGCACCGCCACATACAACAACAGAGGGTAGCAGGGAAACGACAGTTCGCCCCACCCCACCCAAGGGAAGCGCCCCTACCCTCCCCAAGGAGACACCTATATGAAAGTTATTCTTTACAGCGACGGGTCATCACGCGGCAACCCCGGCCCTGGCGGCTTTGGCACCGTTTTGCACTTCACCGACTCAAACGGGAAACTGCATACGCGCGAACTATCGCAAGGGTATACCTGCACCACCAATAACCGCATGGAGCTTCTGGGGGTTATCACTGGGCTGGAAGCACTCAAACGTCCCTGCATGGTTGAAGTCCACTCCGATTCGCAATACGTAGTAAACGCCTTCAACCAGCACTGGGTTGAAGGATGGCTCAAACGCGGATGGAAGAACTCCAAAAAAGAGCCAGTAAAAAACTCTGACCTGTGGAAACGTCTTCTGGAAGCGAAGAAACCCCACAACGTCAGCTTCCATTGGGTGAAAGGCCACGCAGGCCACCCCGAAAACGAGCGCTGCGACGAGCTGGCAACCTCGGCAGCCGATGGCCCCGGCAAAATCGAGGACAAAGGCTTTCCGGGAAAATAGGAACAAGCTCCTTATTGTATGAAAAAGAAGGCACCCAATCGGGTGCCTTCTTGCGTTTGCTGGGAAAGAGAAATCGAAACCTATCCCTATCTCCTATTTAAGCTAACAGCTTCGCGGCCAGATCTTGCCCGGCAACGCTAACGATCAAGCTAGATAAGACGAACGCGACGAACGCCATCGATCTCACGGAGCTTTGCAATGGCGCCGTCCGAAGGAGCTTGGTCCATATCGATCAGGGTATAGGCATAGTCACCGCGAGCCTTGTTCATGAAGTTGGCAATGTTCACATTGTCATCGCCAAGGATGCTAGAAATCTGAGCAATCATGTTCGGCACGTTCTTATGCAGCAGCGCAATACGGGTAAGACCCGCAGGGCATACGCCCATGTCGCATGCAGGATAGTTCACGGAGTTTGTAATGTTGCCGTTCTCGAAATAATCCATCAGCTCGCGAACAGCCATGATGGCACAGTTATCTTCTGCCTCTTCAGTAGAAGCGCCCAGGTGAGGAAGAACAACCGCGTTCTTCATCTTCATAGTGCCCGGCGTTGCAAAGTCGGTGATGTAGCGCTTCACGCGACCCGAGTCCAGCACGACCTTCAGAGCGGCTTCGTCGACCAGCGTATCGCGCGAGAAGTTCAGCAGCACTACGCCTTCCTTCATAAGGGAGCACATATGGGCATCAACCATGCCGATGGTGTCCTTCAGCGCAGGAACATGAATGGTGATATAGTCGCACGTGCGGAAGATGTCCTTCAAATCAGTGATGTAATGAACGGGGCTGGAGATTTTCCATGCGGCGCTTACCGAAACGAACGGGTCGTAACCGTATACGTCCATGCCCAGCTCAACTGCGGCGTTGGCAACCTCGGCACCAACAGCACCCAAACCGATAACACCCAGCTTCTTGCCCTTGATTTCCTGACCGGCGAACTTCTTCTTTGCCTTTTCGGCTGCCTTGGTGATGTTCTCGTCATCCGCATTTTCGCGGCACCATTCAATACCGCCCAGAATGTCACGGCTACCCAGCAGAAGCGCGCAAAGCACGATTTCCTTAACGGCGTTGGCATTTGCGCCAGGGGTGTTAAAGACCACGATGCCTTCGTCAGCACAGCGATCGAGCGGAATGTTGTTCACACCAGCACCCGCGCGCGCAATAGCGCGAAGACCAGCGGGGAATTTCATATCATGCATGGCGGCACTGCGAACAAGAATGCCCTCTGCTTCATCCAGTGAATCGGTAAGTGAATATGCCTTAGGATCAAGCAAATCGGTACCTTGGGCAGAAATGTTGTTCAAGCAATGAATGAGCCTCATACAGGATCTCCTAACTACCATGCATTACGAACCAGTAAACGGGTTTTATGATAATAAAAAAGGCACCCGATTGGGTGCCTGATTTGCAAATGGTGCGGGTGAAAGGACTTGAACCTTCATGAGCCGAAGCTCATACGGACCTGAACCGTACGCGTCTGCCAATTCCGCCACACCCGCATGTGCAGCTTTTGTGCACGAGTTAGATTACCTTAGGTGCTAATCCAACGCAAGAAAAAATTTCAATTTCCTCGGAATATTTTGTCTAGCCCAATGCACGTAGAATCAAAGCCCCGCCAACATCAAGGGCGGCGACTCCCAAAGCAAACGCCACATTCGCTTTTTTCCTAGACATATCTCCAGCGCGCACTTTCATTACATCCCCCAATGCCGTATAAGCGCATGCCACACATCAGCTTTCTGTTGCGGAGATTGTAACCTATGGTGAACTTTTCGTAAACAAACGCGCAAATCAATAACGAGCTGGGAATCCTGTCCCCTGCGCACCTACAAAAAACTATCAGCTTGTTTAATGGCGATGGGGTGAAAAAGCCCACCAGTACTCTTATTTATGGCAAGATTGATGGTTGGAATACCGTGCGGCCATATACCGCACTCCCAATACAACGATTTATACACCGTAAAAGGAGATCACACATGGGGTTTTTCTCAAAATTCGAACGCCGCGTAGAAGATGGCTTCGATGAGATGGGCGACAAGTTTTTTGATGCCCCCATCAGCCCCGTTCAGATTGCCAAAAAAGCCGAAAAGCAGATGCGCCGCGAAAAGATGGTCGGCGCCGGCAAAGAATACGCACCAACCCTGTACACCGTGCTGGTAAACCCTGACGACGATGAACGTCTGTTTGGCTACTACCCCACTTTGGCAGGCGAAACCGAAACATATCTTCGCGGCAAGGCCCAGGAACTGGGCCTTGTAATGGACGGCTCTCCCTTAGTGCGCTTCATCATCGACGACGAGCTGAAGCATGGCAAGTTCGACGTGGTGGCCGAACTGGTTTCCGCCCCCATCGTCTCACAGCTTCGCGCGGAGGAAATGCAGCGCTACGGCCTTTCCGCGCAGGACGCCGGCGCTCCCATTCCCGCAAACATCCCTACGCCCCAGAGCTACGGCCAACAGCAGGCTTATGCTCCCGTGCAGAAAGCCCCTGCCCAGGCTCAGCAATTTGCTAGCTCGGGCATTGACGTAATGGCAGAAGATGCCCTGGCAATGGGAAACGCAGAGGAAGCCTACGACGCAGCGCCTGTTGCCCCATCGCAGGCACCCGCTGCCGCTCCGCGAACCGTTCGCTTTGATGAGCTCAATGCCCCCGAAGCTGTTCCGCAGCGCACCGCCAATCAGCAGCCCCGCCTTATCGACCTCACCACAAACCGTTCCTTCCCCATCACTAAGGCGCAGATCGTAATGGGGCGCGCCCTTTCCAGCGACATCGCTATTGAAGATTTGAACGTAAGCCGAACCCACGCTGAAATTCGTCGCGAAAATGCGAACGCCTGGAGTGTTGCCGACCTTGGCTCCACCAACGGCACGCTGGTGAACGGCCACCATATCGCTTCCACCATGTTGCAGGAAGGCGACCGTATAACTGTTGGCACCACCACGTTCTTATTCACCTTCCGATAGGGATTTTTCCTTGAACGGGCTGCGTCACTTGCTGGCACAGCCCGTTTGCGCTTTCTGCACACCTTTTAAACCCGTTTCAAACGATAGGCTAACCCGTGATCGACGTAATCCTCCTCATAGGCAGACTGCTTTTTGTAGCACTGCTCTACCTGTTCCTTTTCGCCATCATGAAAACTGGCATTGGTCTGGTGCGCGGACAGCGCAAAGGCGAAAAGACCTGGACCGTTGCCATCGAAAAAGGGCCCAAGGAACTTCGCGGCGTGAACATTGCCGTCAACGGCCCGGTTATCGTAGGCCGCAGCCCAGGATCCGATATCGTCATCGGTGCCGAATACGTATCTTCGCGCCATGCGCGCTTTGTGCTCATGGGCCAGAACCTCTTCGTGGAGGACCTAGGCTCTACTAACGGCACTGCCGTCAATGGCCGCTTTATCTCTGAACCCACCGCTTTGAAGAACGGCGACAAAGTTGCCGTTGGCGATGTAACCATGCGCGTACGGTTCGCCCAGTAAAAGAGGAAGATGAATTCAACTATGCCCACTCCCCGCAACGCCCGCGCCGAGCGCAAAGCCGCAGATGAGTCCAACGCCATCGCCTTCTTCGGAAGCCGCACTGAAGTTGGCCACATCCGCGAACATAACGAAGACAGCCTGGTTGCGGTTCCGCCGCTTTTTGCCGTTGCCGACGGCATGGGTGGCCACGAAGCAGGCGAAGTCGCCTCGGAAATTGCCATCAACACCATCATGGAGCTTGCACCCGACCACGCCGATTCTGACGCGTTGGCGCGTGCCGTGATTGCCGCAAACCTCAACGTTATCAAAGCGCCCGCAAAAGGCATTGGCCGCGAAGGCATGGGCACCACGCTTACCGCCGCCATTCTGGAAGGTGAGCGCCTGATCATCGCCCAGGTTGGCGACTCGCGCGCATACCTTCTACATGAAGGAAAGCTCCAGCAGCTTACGCGCGACCATAGCCTCATGGCCGACATGATCGAAGCCGGCCAGCTCACAGAAGCCGAAGCCCGCGTTCACCCGAACCGCTCGGTTATCACGCGAGCCATCGGTTCCGACCCTCATATGCAGCCCGACATCTACGAGCTGAACGTTGAAACGGGCGACCGCATCCTTCTGTGCTCCGACGGCATTTGCACCATGATCGAAGATCCGCAGATCGAGCACGTTATGGGCCACAGCCGCACTGCGCAGGAATGCGCCGACAATCTGGTGGCTGCCGCGCTTGAGGCAGGTGGGTTCGATAACGCAACTGCCGTGGTGGTGGACGTTGAAGGATTTCGCGAGGTACGCGAACGCAAAGCACAGCGCAAATCGAAGATTCTCTACACGTTCTTGGTCCTAGCGGTTATTGCCATTTTCGCAATCGCTGGCGTTACCGCCTATCAATATGTGAACAACTCCGCTTACCTGGTGAACCAGGACGGCAAGGTTGCCGTATACCGCGGTTTGCAAGACGACCTGTTCGGCATGCCTCTTTCTAGCCTCGACCGTGTTACCGATGTTGATGTGAACAAGCTTTCACCGAGTGTGGCAAGCCGTATCAACGATGGCATTTCGGTTGGCAGCATGAATGAGGCAAATGAGCTTATCGCTTCCTATCAGGAAGACATTGCCCGCCAGGATGCCGCGACCAAACAAAGCGACGCCTCCGCTTCTACCGACAAAGCAGCGTCTTCCGACTCCTCTACCTCGAAGACAAAGAAGAGCGCCAACGAAAGCGAGTAGTCAATGACCCGACGCAATACCGAGCTGATGCTTCTTTGCATCGCAGCTCCTCTTGTAATATTGCTTTTTGCCATGGTTGCCCTCAATGAAGGAAACCGGGTAACGCTTGACAACCTGACGGTGCCCTTGAGCATGTTTGCCACCTTCGTGGTGGCCCATCTGGCCATTCGCAAGCTAGCTCCTGGCGCCGATCCTGCCATTCTTCCGCTTTCATTCGCCCTATCAGGCATTGGCATTGCCTTCATCACGCGCCTTGCACCTGACCTAGCTATGAAACAGGTTGGATGGTTGTTCCTTGGCGTGGTGTTTATGGTGCTCGTCTTGGCATTCGTGAAGAATCTCGACAAGCTTGGCAGCTACAAATACACCATTATGATCGCCGGCATCCTGCTGCTGATGTCGCCCATGCTTCCAGTTATCGGTAACGAAATCTACGGTTCGCGCATTTGGCTTTCCATCGGTGGTTTCTCTATTCAGCCTGGTGAGCTTGCAAAAATCTGTATCGTCATCTTCCTGGCAGCATACCTGGCACAAAACCGCGAGATGCTTTCCGTCTTCAATCACAAGCTGGGGCCCTTCCGTGTACCCGACATGCGTGCGCTGGTTCCCGTCATCATCATGTGGGCCGTGGCCTTGCTGGTTATCGTATTCGAAAAGGACTTGGGCTCGGCTTTGGTCCTGTTCTTCGTGTTCGTCACAATGCTCTACGTGGCCACCGGAAAGCACGCCTACATCGTTATCAGCCTTCTGATGGTTTCCGTGGGCTTCGTGTTCGTGTACTTCCTGTTCAGCCATGTTCAGGTTCGCGTCGATACGTGGCTCAACCCCTTTGCAGATCCCACCAACACGGGCTATCAGCTGGTCCAATCTATCTTCAGCATCGCAGACGGCGGCTTGTTCGGCGTGGGCATCGGCAATGGCATGGCCGAGCAGATTCCTATTGTTGAATCCGACTTCATCTTTAGCGCCATAGCCGAAGAAGCGGGTCTTTTGGGCGCTGCAGGTGTGTTGCTTCTGTACCTGTGCTTCGCCATCCGCGGCATTCTGATTTCCGTTCGCGCAAAGAGCGACGTTAGCTCGTTTATGGCAGTAGGCTTCACTGCCGTTATCGTGCTGCAGGCATTCATCATCGTGGGCGGCGTAACGCGCCTTATCCCCCTTACTGGCCTTACCCTTCCGTTTGTAAGCCAAGGCGGTTCCTCGCTTCTGGCGAGCTTCATCATCTTGGGCTTCCTGTTGCGCGCAAGCGATCAGGGCACGGGCTTGGGCACCGAAATGGCATCGGGCACGGGCGTAGTAAGCCTGAACGGTGCGCTGGGACGCGTTTCCCTGGGCAAGCGCCTTACCGGCACCATGATCGTGTTCTCCGCCTTGTTTGCGCTGTTGGTTGCTAACCTGACGATGATCATGGTTATCCAGGCAGATGAATATAAGAACATGCCCATTAACAACCATACGCTGGCAAAAGAATCCAAAACCGAGCGCGGCGCCATCACCACATACGACAATGTGCTCCTGGCTCATTCCGTGCTACAAGACGATGGCTCCTACAAGCGCGAATACCCCGCAGGCAACCTCGCTGCGCACGTGGTGGGATACGCCTCCGACACATACGGCACCTCCGGTATCGAAGCATCCTGCAACGATACGCTGAAGGGCGAAAGCAACTACGCTTCATGGATTGATGTGCTGAATTCCTATTCCGGTGCCGGCACCGCAGGCAACGATGTGAAGCTCACCATCAACTCAACCATTCAGAAAGCTGCTCAAGACTCGCTGAAGGGCTACAAGGGCGCCTGCGTCGCCATCGACCCGAAAACGGGAGCGGTTTTGGCACTCGCTTCTTCGCCCACCTATGATGCCGACGACGTTGACAACATCCTTTCTTCCGGCGGCGATTCTTCGGCACTGTATAACCGCGCAACCCAGGCGCTGTATTCGCCTGGCTCCACCTTCAAGATCGTAACGCTGACCACCGCGCTGGCAGACAATGTGGCAACCGAATCGACTCAGTACGATTCCCCCTCCACACTCGACATCGGCGGTGGCAAGGTGACTAACTTCAACAACTCGTCATATGGCACTATTACGCTGCAGCGCGCAACCGAGCTTTCCGCCAACACCGTATTCGCGCAGCTCGGCGACCAGATTGGCGCAGACGGCCTTGTTTCCTCTTCTGAGAAATTCGGCTTCAACAACGCGCTGAACTTCGATTTGCCGCTTGCTAAATCGCTGATGCCGGACCCGAACGAAATGACCGAATGGGAAACCGCATGGGCTGCAGCAGGCGAGCCGGTAGGCGAACACGCCAGCCCCGCGGGCCCGCAGGCAACCGTTTTGCAGATGGCATTGGTGGGCTGCGCAATCGCCAACAACGGCACTATCATGCAGCCCTACCTGGTAGACAGCGTGAACAACTCCGACGGCAAGAACAGCTATCGCGCAACGCCTTCCACGATGTCGAACGTATGCTCTTCGTCGGTGGCCAAACGCGTGCGCACGGTGCTTGAGGGAGTTGTGAACAACGGCACTGGTAAGGCGGCAGCCATTTCCGGCGTGCAGATTGCCGGCAAAACCGGCACCGCAGAAACCGGCAAGGAAAAGGACGACCGTTGGTTTGTGGGCATGGGCCCGTCCGATGACTGTTCGGTAGTAGTAGCCGTCGTCCTCGAAGAGGCCGGCGAGAGCCTTTCCGGCGGTGCAGCCGGACGCGCCCAAGGCGTACTGAGGGCAGCACTTGAAGTACAAGGGAATCTGTAAGAAAAACGTTTCCTGATTCCTCGTGAAAGCCTTGCAAAAACGAGGAACTTGACATGGTAATACGATATGCTTATGCGATGGTCGTTAAGCATGGATCCAAAGGGAGTACAAACGTGGCTGGAAGCATGGTTGGCAGAACATTCAACAACCGTTACACGCTAACTGAACGAGTCGGCCTTGGTGGCATGGCAGAGGTATACCGCGCACAGGACAACGTCCTGGGTCGCACGGTAGCCGTAAAGGTTATGCTGCCCCAGTATGCAGCCGACCCAACCTTTACCAAGCGTTTCCGTCAGGAAGCGGCATCTGCCGCTAACCTGCAGAGCCCCTATATCGTAAGCATTTACGACTGGGGCCTAGACGGCGAAACCTACTACATTGTTATGGAGTTCCTCCGCGGAACCGATCTTAAAACCGCCATCAATGAACGAGGCGCAATCAATCAGCGAAAGGCAGCCGAAATCGGCAGTCAGATTGCTCAGGCGCTTTCCGTTGCACACGAAGGCGGCGTAATCCACCGCGACATCAAGCCGCAGAACATCATGATCCAGCCTGATGGCAACATCAAGGTAATGGACTTCGGCATTGCGCGCGCAGGCGACGCAGGCCTTTCCCAAACGGCAACCGTTCTGGGCACTGCCCACTACGTATCGCCCGAGCAGGCTCAGGGCAAGGAGCTCACCGGCGCCAGCGATATCTACTCGTTGGGCGTAGTCCTCTACGAAGCCACCACCGGAAAGCTTCCCTTCGACGGCCAAGACGCGGTAAGCGTTGCCGTGAAGCAGGTCAACGAGCTTCCCGCGCCGCCTAGCACCATCAATCCGAACATCGACCCTGGCCTGGAAGCCATCATCATGAAGGCCCTGGAAAAGGATCCCAATAAGCGCTTCAAGGACGCTTCAGAGATGCGTCATGTGCTGAACGACTTCCTGGCAGGTCGTCCCATTGCGCTTGGCGATGATATCAGCGGCCTTAAAACCCAGGTTATGGGCGGCGTTGCCCCTATGCAAAACGGCACCGCTGTTATGAGCCCTGTTGCCGGCGGCCAAGCTACCGGTGGTTTTACCCAGGTAAGCCCACGCGTATATTCCGCCGAAGACGAAGAGGCGGCAGCCAAAAAGAAGAAGCGCAACACCATTATCGGTGTTGTCGTGGCACTGCTGTGCATCATCGGCATTGCAGGTGCTATGTTCGCCATGAATGGCAGCGGCGATAAGGTTACTGTGCCTGATGTAACGAACAAGTCTATTGCCCAGGCACGCACCACGCTTGAACAGGCAGGCTTCAAGGTTGGCACCGAAACAGAAGTGTATAGCAGCACCGTTCCTGCTGGCAGCGTAGTAAGCACCGACCCACAGGCGGGCG
>FR884602.1:12017-17560 GCA_000436075.1 Eggerthella sp. CAG:209
GATCAATGTATCTAAGGGAACCGAACAAGTTACCGTCCCCGATTTGAAGGGCAAATCTGCCGACGAAGCCCAAAAGGCATTGAATGAAGCAGGTCTGACGGGCCAGCAAGGCGATTCCGTATTCTCAGATGATGTTGACGAAAACATGGTCGCATCGCAGGAAACCCCTTCGGGCACCACGGCAAACAAGGGCGATACGGTGGTATTCCACCTTTCTAAGGGCTCTGAAAAGGTGACCATCCCCAACGTCGTAGGCATGACGCAGTCGCAGGCAACCTCCAAGCTGGAAAGTGCAGGCTTCGCGGTTAACACCACGACCGAAACCAGCAAGGATGTCGAAAAGGGCAACGTTACGAAGCAGAGCAAAACAGGCACCGCCACCAAGGGAACCACCATTACCATCACCATTTCCAGCGGTCTTGGCGAAGCCCCCAATGTAGTTGGCATGTCCGAGAGCAAAGCAAAGGAAACCCTCGACAAAGCAGGTTACAAATACGATCTGAAATACAAGTCCGATTCAACGGTAGCAAAGGGAAATGTTATCTCGCAGAGCACTAGCGGCAGCACGGTTACCCTTACTATTTCCGATGGCCCTAGCAGCAACAACAACCAAGGATCCGGCGGATCAGGAAACAACTAACCAGCACGGCGACAAGTACAACGACTGGCACAATAAGGCCTCGCAACAACGCGAGGCCTTATTTTTTACAGGCTATTCTGCATAACACGAACTGCTCACCAAGCAACAGAAAGCCCAAGGCGGCTGACCGAATCAAAGCTGAAAGCCCAGAAACAATCCCTAATCGCAAAAAAGTTGCAGTCCAAACCGTTTTTTTGTTTTCAAGCTCCTAAGGCGGCACCAGCGCTATAAGCGGGACGGGCGGGTGGCACGGTGAGGCGATACTATAAGCGGGGCGGAGGCGCGACACTATGGCGAAGTCCGTACCGCCATAAGCGCAACGTCAAATAAAAAAGGCCCGCCTAAGGCGGACCTGAAGATACTGGCGCCCCCGAGAGGACTCGAACCTCCGACGCACGGTTTAGGAAACCGACGCTCTATCCTCTGAGCTACGGGGGCAAAAAGGATGCTGACAATCAGCTCTGCTATCTTAACACACCCCTTCTGCACTCCCCATAGACGCATCAAAACATCCTTCACAACCCTTTCCAGTCCCACCTTCTTTACCGTGCGGAGGAAAACTCCCGCAAAGGTCTCTTCGATGCAGGGAAGCTCCAAAACGCCCCTTTGCCAAAGGGGAGATTGCCGATGGATGCCGGCCACTTTACGACGTTGGCAAAGGACCCTTCACTGCAAGGGAAGAACTCCCGCAATGACACCTTTGCTCCAGGCGGGGCTCCCGCAAGAGCTTCGTTATTGCAAGGACAGAAACCGCCCACAAAGGAGCTGTTCAGGTTGAGCAAGGCACTAGAGAATGGTAGGATAACCCGCGAACGCTGTTTCAGGGCGAGGTGAAATTCCTCACTGGCGGTAACAGATCCCCCGAAGCAACCTAGCTTCATCTGAAGCCCGCAACCCTGCTTGGCCTGGCGGCTAAGCAGACTGATTTGGTGCAAACCCAAAGCCAACGGTTACAGTCCGGATGGAAGAGACAGGAGGCTTACTTTGTCTACCCCGAACACCCCCACCAAGAACACCAACGCATGGTCCACCAAGCAACTGGTCACCATGGCCCTCATGTGCGCCATTGGCGTTCTTCTTTCGTTCATTGAATTCCCCTTGCTGCCCGGCGTAACCTGGCTTAAATTCGACGCTTCGAATATGCCTGCCATGGTTTCCGGCTTCGCGTTCGGTCCTGGCGCCGGCGTTGCGGTAGGCATCCTAACCGCCATCATTCACGGCCTGCTCATGGCAGACTTCACCGGTGCACTTATGAATGTGCTCACCGTTACGTGCTTTGTGCTGCCCGCTGCCATCATCTACAAGAAAAAGCGCACCTACCCCGCCGCTATTGGCGNNNCCCCGCCGCTATTGGCGGCTTGGTACTCAGCATCATCGCCGCGATGGCTGGCGCTGTTGTGGGCAACCTCATTGTCACCCCTATGTGGTTGGGCGTCCCCTTCGAAGCGGTAACGGCAATGATCATCCCCATTCTTATTCCTTTCAATCTGCTTAAGGGTTTGCTCAACGCGGTTTTGACGCTGGTTATCTACAAATCAATCTCCAACCTCATTACTCCTAAGAAGGATCAGACGAAGGGTCGCTAAACCGTGATTACCTTTTCCGACGTTTCCTTTACCTACACAGGCGAAACCAAGGTACTTTCCGAACTGGCTCTCTCTATCGAAGAGGGTCAGTTCGTCTGCGTTTTGGGCGCCAACGGCTCAGGTAAATCAACGTTCTCGAAGCTCATCAACGCACTCTTGGTGCCTGATACTGGCACCGTAACCGTGAACGGTCTGGAAACCAACAATCCAGACAACACCTTCGCCATACGCAGCACGGCAGGTGCGGTATTCCAGAACCCCGATGACCAGATCGTCGCCAGCCTCGTTGAAAACGATGTGGCATTCGGCCCCGAAAACCTGGGCATAGAAAACCCCGAGCTTCGTCAACGCGTAGAGGAATCGTTGGCAAAAGTCGGCTTAGCCGGCTCCGGCAAGCGCGAAACCGCAGCCCTTTCTGGAGGTCAGAAACAACGCGTCGCCATTGCAGGCGTGCTGGCAATGCACCCCTCCATTCTGATTTTCGATGAGGCTTCGGCCATGCTTGATCCACGCGGACGCCGCGGCTTGATGCGCGTATGCAAAGAGCTCCACGAACAGGGCATGACCGTTATCATGATCACTCACTTCATGGAAGAAGCCGCAGAGGCCGATCGCGTGATCGTACTGAACGATGGCCACTGCGTACTCGATGGCACTCCCGACGAGGTGCTTACGCAGGACCACATTCTTCGCGACCTTAACCTTGATGTACCCTTCGCCACCCACATGTCACGCCTTCTACAAGATCGTGGCATCAACGTTGGCACCCATATCGAAACCGCAACGCTGAAGGAGGAACTGTGTCGATCGCTTTCGAACAGGTAAGCTTCAGCTACACGCCGCTCACCAAACGACAAAAGAAAGCTGGGGAAGTGCAACGCTACGCCTTGCGCAATGTCAGCTTCACCCTCAACGATGGCGAATTCCTTGCCATTGCAGGACATACGGGGTCTGGTAAATCCACCCTGGTACAGCACCTGAACGGCCTTGCAAACCCCACCGAAGGACGTGTGCTCTGGAACGGCAAAGATCTGGCAGACCGCAAAAACGCGAACTGCGCTCGCGGCGACATCGGCGTGGTATTCCAGTACCCCGAACACCAACTGTTTGCCGAAACGGTCTATGAGGATGTGGCATTCGGCCCCCGCAATATGGGCTTGCCCGAAGATGAGGTTGATACCCGCATCCGCGAAGCACTCGCCGACGTACATCTTGATTTCGATACGCTGAGCAAACGCAGTCCTTTCGAGCTTTCAGGCGGTCAGCAACGCCGCGTGGCGTTTGCCGGCGTGCTTGCCATGCGCCCCACCACGTTGGTACTCGACGAACCGGTTGCTGGTCTTGACCCAGCATCACGCACCGATTTCCTCGACCTTATCAAACAGCTCCACGAACAACGCAACCTTACGGTGGTAATGGTTTCGCATAACATGAACGACATCGCCCTTCTTGCAGATCGCATGCTGGTCATGCACGAAGGCGAAGTGGCGTTCCTGGACACACCGGAGGAGATTTTCACCAAGCATGCTGTCGAATTGCGCGAAATTGGCCTCGGCATCCCCCATGCCCAAACCCTGGCAAACCAGCTTCGTGCCGAAGGCATGCCCTTACCCGAAAAGCTCTATCTTCCCGAATCGTTAGCAGATGAGATTGCTCACATCCTTGGTGGAAGCGGGGCTGTGCAATCATGAATATAGATGCCGTATTCGGTCGCTACATCGCCAAGGATTCCGCTGTTCACCGCATGGACCCTCGCGCAAAGCTCCTGCTTTCAATCCTGTTCATGGTCATGGTGTTTGCCGCAGGGTCGTACGTGTCGCTGGGCGTCGCCGCATTGTTTACTGCGGGAGTGTTTGCTTTCGCGCACATCTCACTTCGCCAAGCGTTCACCTCCATCGCACCTCTGGCCATTCTGGTGGTTTTCACTGCGCTGCTGAACATTTTCTTCGTTCAGGGCGGCGAAGTGTACTTTCAGCTATGGATCATCTGCATTAGCCAACAAGGCTTGCACCAGGCGCTCTTTATCGCTATCCGCCTTACTATGCTGCTGCTGGGCGTGAGCCTGCTTACGCTGGCCACCACCACGCTCGATCTCACCGATGGCTTCGAGCGCCTTCTAGAGCCCTTCAAACGCTTCGGATTGCCCGCTCATGAGCTGTCTATGATGATGGGAATCGCTCTGCGCTTCCTGCCCCAGTTCGCCATCGAACTGCGCACTATCTACCGTGCGCAGATTAGCCGTGGCGCAAATTTCGGCAAGGGACCCAAAGGGGGCGTTGCCATGATGACTTCGCTTATTGTGCCTCTGTTTACCAGCGCGTTCCGACACGCCGAAACGCTTTCTTTGGGCATGGATGCGCGCTGCTATCATGGAGGCGAAAACCGCACCCGCTTAAAAGAACTCTCTTTCAGCAAGCGCGATATCGCCGGTACCGCTTATTTAGGAATCGGCACTGCAGCCGTACTGGCGACCGACCTCGTCTTGAACATGCTGCTGTAAACACGAAACCGTGCACCTCGCCACTTCCCCACTCGTGCAAATCCCAGCCCGGCAAGGAAAACCAGCACGCAAGCGTCAAACCCCAAACCGCGAACGCATCGAAGCAATAACGACATTTGACGATCTCAGCAATCAAGGCAACCGCCAACCACTCGAAAGGAACACCATGGACGACATCATTGAATACCTTACCGCAGTACCCGCATGGTACCTGGCAACCTGCGAAGGCGACCAGCCCCGCGTTCGCCCCTTCAGCTTCGTTATGCGCGAAGGCGACACCCTGTGGTTCTGCACCGCAACTAACAAAGATGTTTATCATCAGCTGCAGCAGAACCCCAAATTCGAGCTTTCCGCATGGAAGCCCGGCCGCGGCTGGATCATCGTTACGGGTGTAGCCGATTTGAACGACACCGCAGGCGATGAGGTTCGCAAAGCAGGCTACGAGCACATGACGGCACTTGGCGAAACTTACGAAGACTGGGGCGATCCACGCCTGACGTTCTTCTCCCTGAAAGAAGGCATTGCCAAGATCGATGACATTGACGGCTCTTCTAGGAGCATCGAGCTGTAAAAGCATCAGCGCGCATACAACGCATTTGCATCAGGCCCCGCCCGGCAACGAACCTGTCCCGCATCTAAACAACGGGACGGATTCACAAAAGCCCGGACGGGGCCTCCTGTTTATCTGACGGCATGTGAGCCGGCTTGCCAGAAACCTGAAGTCCTCGGCGATGCACAACCGCCCAGAAAAGCAATCACCGTACCCCACCAACTCGGAACAAAACCCGATAAAACAAAAAAGCGCCGGTCCATGACC
>FR884602.1:17584-19090 GCA_000436075.1 Eggerthella sp. CAG:209
AAACTTTACAGCATAGAGATTTGATCGACGAGCTTTCGTGCCGCATCGCGAACCGAAAGGCCGTTGATGTCGATAGTAAGATCGGCGTACTTTTCGTACAGGGGCACGCGCTCCTCGTACAGGTCGGCCAAGCTCATACCAATACCGTTCTTCATAACGACGCCGCGCTCATGAAGGCCGCCTAGACGGTTTTCCAGCTCTTCGTAGGAAACCTGCAGGTATACAACCGTGCCGATAGAGGACAGATGCTTCATGGCCTCGTCGGAATAGACAGCAGAACCACCCGTAGCAATAATGGCATGGCTCGTGGAAAGCGTGCACAGCACTTCATTTTCCACTTCGATAAAGCCATCAGGACCGCATGCATCGATAATCTTCTGCAGCGTCTTGTCGAGCTTGCCCTGAATAAGCAAGTCGGCATCGATGAATTCATAGCCAAGGATCTTCGCCAAAACAACGCCCAAGGTTGACTTGCCAGCGCCCGGCATGCCAATAAGGATGATGTTCTCGGTGGTGTTAGTCATGAGGCCCGTCCTCTTTCCATTTATCTCTACCGAAAGCAACTATAGCACGTTTCGCTTCAACCCTCGGAGCCACCACCTCGTTCACCAAGATGGCTACGAAAATCAACGCAAATCCGACCAGCAAACGGCTCGTCATAACCTCTCCGTACAGCAGAACGGAGAACAACACGCCAAATACCGATTCCAAGCTAAGAAGCAACGCTGCCTGCGAGGGATTAACGTACGCGAGTGAAACGTTCTGGATGCCAAACGCAATGATCGACGCGAACACGATGAGAAAGGCCATCTGACCAACAATGGTAGGCGTTATCACCGCAGCCGTAGGAAGCGTTTCCGTAGCTGCACCAACGATGCATCCGAAACAACCTTCGGTGATGAATTGGAACACCGTGAGCATCAGTGCGTCGTGCTTTTCAGTGAACTTGGACACAAAGACGATGTGAACAGCAAACAAAACAGAGCCGACCATGGTCAGAGATTCGCCAAGGCCAATGGAAAGCGTTTGCCCTGCTGTGGTAACCGAAACCAGCCAAATACCCGCAACGGCAATGCCAGCAGCCCCTATATTGAAAAAGGAGGGGCGCTTACGCATAAGGACCCACCAGGCAAACGGAACCACGACGCAATACGTTGCAGTAAGAAATGCGTTGATGCCCGGCGTTGTATGCTGTAGACCTACGGTTTGCGCCAGGAATGCTGAAAAATCGAACACTGCTAGCACCATGCCCGCGCCCAAGGCGCGCTTTGAGAAATGGGCCTTCACCCGCTTACGCAGAATAAAAAGAAGAATGAAGCCCGCCAACGTGAAGCGGATGCCCAAAAGCCACGCCGGCGGCATAACCGCGACCACGTCCTTCATGACCACGAAGCTGAAGCCCCAAATCATTGCGGCCAAAACCAACAGTACTTTATAAACCCATGAAGGTATTTCAGAAAGAGCAATCATAAGTGCCCATTATAACCAAGCCGCTCCCCGCAAGGG
>FR884602.1:19119-36053 GCA_000436075.1 Eggerthella sp. CAG:209
ACTGCACCGGCTCGATCTAGGAGTAATACGGCTTCCGTTGCACGAAATGTCCGATGGGCAATCTGCCCACCGTTCCCATCGGCGGCGCAATCATCGTTGTCGGCAGCAGAGCCCCTAAGGCAACCTGACCGCAATCGGGCATTCCCAGCATGCATCCCGCCTTCAATCGCAGCGAACAGCAGCCGCCCTTCGTACCAGACCAACCAAAACCGCAGGCAGAAAGCATCAGGCAGGCAAATTCTAACGGGCGCCGCCACCGCCGCCGAAGCCGCCGCCACCGCCGCTGGAGAATCCACCGCCGCCGCCAGAGCCATCGGAGGAATCGCCCGAAAGCGCCGACTGCACTGCCTGGATAGATTCCGATACCGACGTGTTCAGCATCGAGCCAAGATCGGGCATGGTGGTATTCGCATAGTAAGTCGAGGTATACAGCCCCCACCATGGCACATACGAGCTGTCCAGCGTCTCATTGTTATTCAGCTGGAACATCTCGGGTACCTTCTTGCGTAGCTCACCAATGGCCTGTTCAGCCACGCCAAACAGATAGGCATACACCATGAATTCGCCCCATACCTTCACATCGGCGGCAGGGCGTTCATCCAACGCAGAGAATTCCGTAAGCCATTTACGCAGCCCTTTGCAGCGCGCATAGACATCGGCGCCTTTCTGCGTGCGGCGCTCCATGAAACGAGAAACCACAATAAGAGCCACTCCCGTGATGATGCCGGGAACAAGAACGAGGAAGTTCTCGAAGATACACGCGATGATAAAACATCCCAGTATCAGTGCAATTGCCACCGAAAGCATACGGAAGCGCTTCGACTTCGAGTAGCTTTCAAAGTACTCGGCTGTTATCACATACGAAGTTACCAAACCCTGCCAATCGGACATGGCGTCGTTGAATTCTTCGGGATTGCTCTCGGCATACGCTTTGATGGTTCCCAACCACAGCGAAGGCTGGCCTTGCGCTACCGTATCGAACAGGAATGACATAGCCTTGCGGTCAATCGTGCTATTGAGCGAAAGCTCTACCTGGGGCACACGCGTAAGGTAGTAGTCATCGACTTGCTTCTTTCGAATGACACCACCCTGTTCGTACGAACCCTTGTTGATCAAGATCGCACCAGCATTGGCAAGATGCATGATGGTTGCCGTGAAATCGGTTGAACTTTCCTTATCGAAGGTCCACAAACGACCGATCACAGCAGGGTGGGCGCCAGCTTCCGGTACATCGCGCCAATACTCATCTTCGAACGTAGGCTTGAGCTCTTTGCCGTAGCGGACAAAGGAGCGAACGCCCCATACCAGCAAAGCCAAGCAAGCAAGGATTACCACAATAAGCAAACCGAGCGAGAGCGCGCGCTGTGCATTGGCGCGGTCTGCCCAGGTCTGCTCTTCGGAAAGAACGGTATCGAGGCGAGCGGTAGATTCGTGCATGTTGTCGGCGCCGGAAGCTACACCCGACAGCCACTCAACGGGAAACACTACACGCGCTTCTGCATAGGAACCTGCGTTTACGTGAGGAACGCTGTAGCTTACTGTGCCGTCATCATTGATGGCAACCGTAGCATCCAGGGGGCCATGACCCCACGCGCGTACATTTTCGCCCGCCGTGATCTTGGCTCCCGAAGCGACGGGGAGGTTCAGCGTCATGGCCACATCACTGGAATCTTCAGCCCAGCCGCTGCCCACAAACTGCCAGTACAGCTCTCCCACATCGGAGTATGCCTGCGCAGCCTTGGTTACGGTGTAGTCCAGCTGCACAACGTCCACTTCATCTTCCACCGAGAAGAACACATAAACGGTGTTCTTGGGTTTGTCGAACGAATAAGCGTCGCCACCAGGGCCACCCGACTCACGCCAATCAAGCTGGAAGGGCACGCTGGGAAATTCCGAGAAAGACTTCGCTGAAGAACCCATGCTTACGCTGTTGATCTTGATATCGGAGCCAGAAGGCAAGCTATCGAAGTTCCACCATACAGCCGTAAAAGTACCGCTGAAATCAAACGTGCGCTGCTCAACCACATGCAAGTCGCCGTTAGGCTGCACCGTTGCATTGATGGTGGTATGCGGCATTTCGTATGACTTTGCATGAGCCTGCTGCGGCGTGAAGCAAAGGCAGGCAAACGCCAGCGCCAAAACCGCAACAGCAAGGGCTACGCCCTTGCCAAAGCTGCTTTTGACCTGATTTTCGACCACAAGTGTGGCGAATTGACCATTTTGGCGATTTTTTTTGATGAAAGCATGGTTTTGCACTGCTCTTCTCCTTGCAAGATGAGGGCGGGCAGGTTATCATTTCAATTCGCATATACGGAGAGCTGACCGAGAGGCCGAAGGTGCTCGCCTGCTAAGCGAGTATACGCCAAAAGCGTATCTGGGGTTCGAATCCCCAGCTCTCCGCCACCGTATATCGAGCCCGTTCGTTTCGAACGGGCTTTTTTCATTTTATACGACCCAGCAGCAAGCAGACCCTTTATTGCCCAATCGGGCGAGAATCGCTTGGGGAGCGCACTAGGTTTTAGCAAGAAACACCTTGGCAAAATTGACTAAATAGCAACCGGCACTCTCAAGCTGGCTGCTGGAAAAGAGCGACACCAAAGCAACGATGCCGCCCAAATAGGGCGGCATCGTTTTACTCGTTGCGTTGGATCAAATGCTGATTCGTACTCTGCCGGAAGCAAGAGCCACAAACGGCATACGTCTCTTTATTTCACTGAAGGCGTATCCGACGGATCTTTAGGGGCGGTTCCCATGCTTACCGAGGGGGCCTGCGCAGCATCGTTGCCCTGGCCAAAGGAAACAACTGGCGCAGCCGAAGCAGCCGCATTGGCATCGAAGTTCTCACGCGCAGTGAACTTGAAAAGGCCGGCAACCAGCACTCCAGGGAACGTCTGAATCGCACTGTTGTATTTCATTACCGTGTCGTTGTAGCTCTGACGCATATAGCTGATTTTGTCTTCCGTAGCGGAGATCTCAGCTTGCAGCTGCTGGAAATTAGCATTTGCTTTCAAGTCGGGATAAGCCTCAGAAACCGCGAATAAGCTCTTCAACGTACCCGAAAGGAAGTTATCGGCAGCCATCTTCTGCTCGGGCGTCGTAGCGTTGCATACCGCAGAACGCGCTTCGGTTACCTTTTGGAGCGTACCGCTTTCGTGGGTAGCATAGCCCTTCACCGTTTCCACCAAATTGGGAATAAGATCCAAACGGCGCTGCAGCTGAACATCAATTTGCGACCAAGCATTGTCAACGCGGTTGCGCAGCTGAACGAGGTTGTTGTACAGGGCAATAAGGACGATGGCCAGAATCACCACCACAACAACGATTACAATAATTGCTTCCATAATTTGCTCCTAGCGTTTCTCGCGCAGCCACGCCCGCAGACGCGCTGCTATGATGCGGGAAAACCACTGGTGGTTTTCGCCACCTTACCTCGAGTTACTCGATGCTTCTATTATAAAGCCTCCACAATGGCAGCGCCCAATGGAGAGAAAGACGTTACGCGCGTCCACCATTCATGCTTGCGCGCTTCAACGGAAGCCTCACACGCCGCCTGATAGCTGTCAAAAATGCAGCACACCGCCGAACCGCTTCCGCACAGCACCACATTTTCTTCGCCAGCAGCAGCCCTTCCCCATTCAAGGACTTGAGCAACCACCGGCGTTACCGAACAAGCTGCCTTTTCGAGGTTGTTGTATAGGGAAACGTCAGCTGCAGCATCCAAGCCAGCAAGCGAGGAAAGATACTCAGAACCGGGCAGAATGGGGTCGTCGTCAAACGCTGCATATGCCTTACCTGTGGATACGCCAGCATCGGGGCGAACAAGCAGAACGAAGCCAGAACGAGGCTCAAGCTGAGCCTCGAACACGTCGCCCTTGCCCGAAAGACGCGCGCAACCGCCTTTCAGGAAGAAGGAAACATCAGCGCCCAAACGCGATGCCACTTCCTGCACACGCTCATCTTCCACGCCAACGCCCCACAACGTTGCCGCACCGACCAACGCAGCAGCCGCATTGGAAGAGCCGCCGCCCAAGCCCGCTTCAGCAGGAATTACCTTGTTGAGAATCATTTCGATGGTTTCATCCTGCGTGCGGCCCAAAGCCTTTGCCAGCTCAACCACAGCCTTGTAGGCGATGTTTTCCTCGGCCTTGATCAAAAGAGGGTCGATGGTAAAAGAACTTTCGCACTTCAGCATCACCTGAAGGCCATCGCCCGAACCCTCGTCATCGAAACGACGCATGGAAAGCGTGTCGTGCAAGGCAAGCGAGTGCATAATGGTTTGCACCTCATGGAACCCGTTTTCCTGTTTTTCACCCACAGCCAAAACCAGGTTCACCTTTGCAGGAGAAATGATCTTTGTAACGTTTTTCATTGGCAAACCTTCAAGCCTCATGCAGAAGCACCATCCTGATTCGATTCTTTATTGTTCTACTCGTTTATCGCAGCAGCGGGCTCATTTGCTTCCTCGGCGCGCGCTGCGACCTTTCTTGCTTTATTGCGCTTGCGTTTTTCGCGAAAAAACGTTTGCAGCAACGATGCGCAATCCTCTTCGCATACCCCAGGCGTAACCTCGAACACATGGTTCAACCGCTCGTCGGCATTCACCTGATACAGCGAACCTAACGCACCTGCCTTCGGATCAAATGCACCAAACACACAACGATCGATGCGCGCCTGGTGCATAAGCCCCGCGCACATGATGCATGGCTCAAGCGTAACGTACACCGTACACCCCGACAGACGCCAAACGCCTAATTTGTTTGAGGCTTGTTTCATTGCAAGGAATTCCGCATGGCCGGCAGGGTCGGCATCCGTCTCGCGGCGATTATATGCAGCGGCAATTACCTCTCCGTCGCGCACCACCACTGCGCCGATGGGCACTTCGTCAAGCAGTTCCGCCTTGCGCGCTTCAGCAATTGCCAGGCACATGAATTTAATATCTTGCGTATCTGAAGAAATGAGCTCCATACCTCACCACCAAGTTATGCTATCCTAATCCCTACCGATTCGGAGGAATGGCAGAGTGGTTGAATGCGGCGGTCTTGAAAACCGTTGTGCCGCAAGGCACCGTGGGTTCAAATCCTACTTCCTCCGCCAGAATTTCCAAGCCCGTTCATTGAACGGGCTTTTTCATTCTATGCACCGCGAAACCAGCGGCAGCCAGCCTTTTGCATCATCTTGCCCACTTGCAGGGCGACGGGCATTTCACGACCCCCTGTCTGACCCCGCAACGCAATTGACTAATCAGCGAAAAAGGTTTCCATCGCAAAGTCGACGGGCATTTCACGACCCAGCCAAAGACGCTCGGCAATTGCCGCCTGCTGCACAAAGGGGCCAGCGCCGTCAACGGTTTTACAGCCGCAGGAACGCGCCAGCTGTATGAGTTCGGTGTTGCGGGGGTTGTACACCAGATCCGCCACGATAAGCTCGGGTCGCAACATATCCGCCGTCAGAAGACAGCCGGGATCATCGGGATACCCCACGGTGGTTGTATTTACCACCAGGGCTGATTCGGCAAGCGATGCCCTTAGCTGATCTTCGTCGGAAAGAGCATAAAGGGAAATCTCACAGGGAGAATACCCGTGTAATCGATCGATCAGCTCATATCCCCTTTGCAGATACGACTCCTGTCTATTGAATACATCGATCTGCGCCACTCCATCGAGCGCCGCCTGAACAGCAACGGCGGAAGCTGCGCCACCAGCGCCCAACACGGTTATCTTCTTTCCGCGCACATTGATGCCATTCAGTACCAAATTGCGCATAAAAGCGGCACCGTCGGCGTTGTCGCCCAAAGAACGGCCATTCTGAATTACCACAGTGCTTACCGCGCCCATAATTTCTGCCGTCCGAGAAATTTCATGAAGATAAGGGACGATGGCATTCTTATACGGTGCCGTTACGTTATAGCCCAAAAAGCCAAGCGCCTCCATGCCATGCACAGCCGATTCCAAGTTCTCTGGTTTCACATTGAAGGGAACAAAGGCGTAATCGTAGCCCATCCTCTCAAACACAGCATTGTGGATAGCCGGCGAGCCAGAATACGTTACGGGTGAGCCAATAAGACCCACCAGCCTTGTAGAGCCGGAAATACGAGTTACCGCGTCCATACAACCCTTCCCATCACGCGAGCCATGCTCGCAAACGCCCATTCATTGGACGAATTACGCTGAAAACAACTCTACCGCAAGCCCAGTCGCGTGAAAAGAAACGGCATTTCCCACCGTGGGCACGCAACAGGCTAACCTTCCATTTGCTCAGCCACTAGCAGCCATTCCTCTTCCAGCGCTTCAATGCGCTGTTCGAGCTCGTGAATACCCGCCTGCGCTTCACCTAATGCCTGATAGTCATAAGGATCAACCTTCAGCAGATCCTCCTTGGCCTGGGCGAGCTTCTTTTCCTGCGTCTTCATCTTGTTCTCGATGGAGCGTGCCTGCTTTTTAAGCTCTCGAACCTCGGCAGCAGAAAGCCCCGATTGGGCCTGAGGCTGGACAGCACTACCCTTCTTTGACGCACTTGTCGTCTTGTTCGATTGGGCCCTGCGGTCTTCTTCAAGCAATTCAAGGTACTCGTCCACGCCACGAGGACAATGCATGAGTTTGCCGTCGATAAGCGCGAACTGATCATCGGTTACGCGTTCCATCAGGTAGCGATCGTGACTTACCACGATCAACGTGCCCGGCCAGGTATCGAGCAGATTTTCCATAGCCACAGTCATATCGGTGTCAAGGTCATTGCTGGGCTCGTCCAGGATAAGCACGTTCGGCGAATCAAGCAGAATCAGCATCAACTGCAAACGGCGCTTCTGGCCACCGGAAAGCGTTTCGACCGGCATATTCAAATGGGCATTGGTGAATCCCAGCTGCTCAAGCAACTGAGCAGGGGAAACTTCCTTGCCATCTATCATGTAACGAGCGTTGTATCGGGAAAGAACCTCGCGAACGCGATCGCCCTTCAGCTTTTCCAGTTCTTCGAGCTTCTGGGAAAGGAAAGCGAATTTCACGGTCTTTCCAATTTTCACGCGACCCGTTTGAGGGCGGAGCTTACCCTGAACGATATCGAGCAACGTCGATTTGCCAGCACCGTTCGCACCCAAAAGGCCATAGCGATCACCAGGACCGATCATCCAGGTAACATCATCAAGAACCTTGTTCTGCCCGTATGAGAACGAGGCGTCGATCACGTCAACGCACTTCTTTCCCAATCGAGAAATAGCGGCACGCTTAAGTTCTGTGGTGTTACGAAGCGGAGGCTCTTCCGCAATAAGGGCACGTGCCGTTTCAACATGAAAACGTGGCTTGCTAGAGCGCGCCCGAGCGCCACGGGAAAGAAATGCCAATTCACGGCGAATAAGGTTCTGTCTTTTCTGTTCCGCCACCTCGGCCTGGCGCTGACGCTCCACCCGTTGGAGAATATAAGCGGAATAGCCACCCTCAAATGGTTCGGCGATGCCATCGTGCACTTCCCACATGCGAAGGCATACCTCGTCGAGGAACCAGCGGTCGTGCGTTACTACCACCAAGGCACCAGCGCCTCGTGAAAAGCGCTTCTTAAGGTGCTTTGCCAACCAGTTGATGGCAACCACATCAAGATGGTTGGTGGGCTCGTCAAGCAGCAACACGTCAGCATCGGCGATCAGCACACGGGCAAGGTCAACGCGGCGGCGCTGGCCGCCGGAAAGCGTGCCGACTTCGGCATTCCAGTCCAAGTCGCCGATCATGCCGTCAATGATGTCGCGAATGCGAGCATCGGATGCCCATTCGTATTCGGGTGTATCGCCCACCACATTCCATCCAATGGACTTTGCGTCGTCTAACTCATCTGCCTGGCGAAGAGAGGCAAAGCGAACACCACCCGTTCGCAGCACGCGGCCATCATCGGGTTCAACCGTTCCGTCGAATAAACCCAAAAGCGACGATTTGCCGTCACCGTTACGACCAACAACACCCACGCAATCGCCATCGTCAACGCCAAGGGAAAGCGATTCGAAGATCACCTTCGTGGGATATTCCAAATGCACATTTTCACAGCCAAACAGAAAGGCCATTGCCTGTTGCTCCTTTGTTCGCGCCTCACCTTTTTCGGAAAGCCATCATATGAGTATATCTGCATTTCCGCTTCATCCGCCGCCCTCAGGCCAGCATTAGCACATATCTTCAAGAGCACAGCATGATTCGCTTCGCAACTTCCTCGAGGCGCCAGCGACGCCGCGATTCACCGTAAAAAATGTACATCCCTCGCAGCGATAAATTTTTCGGCTCATGATTTTGCTATAGTCCCAATCATGGATTTAAAGAAAGAAAAGACCGGCATTGTTCTCATAAATACGGGCTCCCCCGACTCCCCTGAGCCGAAGGACATTCGCCCGTACCTGATCGAATTTCTTTCCGACCGAAACATCATCAAGGTTCCGCCAGTTATCTGGCAACCCATCTTGCGTCTCTTCATTGCCCGAACCAGGCCGAAGAAAACAGCTCCGCGCTATCAGCAGATATGGACACCCAACGGTTCGCCGCTTGCAGTTGAATCCCGCGCTCAGTGCGATGCATTGAACGAGCGCCTTGCCAAAGCGGGCATCAACGCTCTGTGCGAAGTCGGCATGCGCTATGGCAATCCGTCAATAAGCCATGCCCTGCAAAAGCTCGAAGCCGCTGGATGCAACAAAATTGTTGCACTGCCTCTGTTTCCTCAAACCGCCTTCAGCACCGTTAAAACGTGCAAGGAAGCCATACAGGTTCAGGTTGGCAAGCATCCCAGCTTATCGCTTGGGAAGATTATTGAAGGTTACAACGACAACCCTTTATACACACAGGCACTCGCTGCATCCATACGCGATGTTTGGGAGTATCGTCCAGGCAGCAAACTTCTTCTCTCGTTCCACTCTATCCCCCTTGCAGACATCGAAGCGGGCGATACCTATGTGGAGCAAATCAAAACCAGCGTACATCAGGCAATGGAGCTGCTTGGAATACCTCATTCCGACTGGGCTATTGCCTACCATTCGCGCTTCGAGGATTCGCGTGCGTGGGTTACGCCCCATCCCAAAACCCAACTGGCCCAATGGGCTGCCGAGGGAGTTTCGCGGATAGCCCTTGTGACGCCTGGTTTTGCTTCCGACTGCTTGGAATCGCTCTATGACATTAAGTCGGTAGCGCGCGATTTCTTCCTCACCCTATGCAGCCAAAACGACATTACCGCAGACGTCACCTATATTCCCTGCTTAAACCACCGCGAAGACCACATTGACCTGCTATTCAATGTTGTGAAAAAAGCAATAGAATCGATTGATACGATGGAAAAGCCAACGAAACTGGCTTAACGCCGAGCGAGACCATTAGATAAACCGGCTCGCGAAATCGAATGCCTCCATAAGCCAAAACCTCGCCATCAACAAAAATAGGCTGGATGTGCTTTTGCGCATCCAGCCTATTTGAAAGTAACCGCTAGCCCCATTTGGGGCCTTACGACACAAAGGGAAGACCCGCTCCCAGAGCGGGCCTAGCCCCGCTCCCAGAGCGGGCCTTCTGTCCTTATTTATTTGATTACCAATACGGGCATCGGTGCTTCACGCAGAACAGCGTAGGAAACCGAACCGAGAACACCGCGAATTGCGCCAAGGCCACGAGAGCCCATTACGATAAGGTCGGCGTTAACCTTTTCAGCATAGCCGAGAATGTCAGCAGCCGGCGTATAGCCAGGAATTACCTCGATGGTTGCCTTATCGCCCAAGGAATCGAGCGAATCGCCAATGCCTTCCTTAACCTTTTCGGTTTCTTCATCAATGGTCTTGTTGTAAAGGGCCATGATGTCTTCAACGGAAAGCAGGTACTGCTGAGGATCGAACGAAGCGCTGTTGAAGTTCGCGGGAAGCTGAGCGTTAGGATGCGTGGTTACAAATACCACATGAAGCTTTGCGGCTTCTTCGCCGCCAACGATTTCAGCAGCCTTCTTCACGGCAGCAAGAGCCTGGTCGGATCCATCATATGCAACGACAACGTTTTCGAAAACCATCGTTACCCCTCCTTGAAGTGTTGCAGCAAGCCCCTCGCACGCCTACGGTGCATGCCTGCTTCTGATGGTTCAAGGATAACACGTTCACATGTTCTCGAACAGTATTCAATAGAACTAAATAGCCAGTTCAAAGCAAATGAATTGCAATAATTAATAATCATTTACGATTCCATAAGCTATACGTTTGGCTATTTTGAACACCCCAACGACAACACCCGACATCCTCCACGCACAAAAAGGCCTCCCGCTTCTTTCGGCATGAAACGGGAGGCCTTTCATGAACTTTCATCGCACAGTTTTGGAAGCACACACCGCAGAACAGGACACCGAAGCATGTGCCGAAAACGCCAGACAAAGACGGTTACTTCAAAAAGCAGCCCTTTGACTCCAGAGGCTCGATGTTAAGCTTCATATTTGGATCTACGGTAATAGAAAGCAAATAGGTTTTGATAGCTTCATCAACTTCGTATTCAATGTCGATATCGCCATCAAACACGCACCAGTAGAACAGCAGGCCCGTCGACGCGGCGGCAATGCGAAGCATGGCTTCGTCAAGATCGACATCGTCACGCACAATACCCAACTCGATAGCTTCTGCAAGATAATTGCGAACCGAAACAATGATGAAATCGTCTTCAGCATCGCGATGCATGAAGTCGAAGAAAGGATTGTGGTTGGAAGCATACAGGCCGGAAACGAATTCAAGACCCATGTCCTTGCAGTACTCAACATAAGCACGATACAAAAGAAGGACGCGCTCAACTGGGCCATATTCGTCACTGCCCTCAAGAGCCTTTTCGCGATAAGGTGCGAAAGCGTACTTCAGGTAATAGGAGATAAGATCCTCCTTGCCGCTGAACAGGTTGTAGAAACTACCTGTTGAAAGCCCGGCCTCATCGCAAATGTTGCGAACGGTAAGCTGCTTCATGCCATCGCGGTTCACAAGCTTGATAGCGGCTTTCAAAAGCTTTTCGCGCGTCACCTGAGCCCTTGTTTCATGAACAGACACATACTGGTTCCGCCTTATCATGAGCAATCCCCTTCCAGTTTTCCGCAGTCTTCCACACCATACACGATTACGTTATATTGCACGAATCGCTCCAACAAATGAACATGTTCTAACAAGGTTATACCATGCGATGAGAATCCAATCGTCGCAAACACGATACCTTCTGCAAACCTGCCACCAGTAAAAGCAAACGGGGGCACAAGGCCCCCGTATTCATTTTGCTATGCGTGGCTCACACGTGCGCCTTGCGGTGTATCTTCAACCACAAAGCCCAGATCGCCCAACCGATCGCGTACCGCATCGGCAAGGGCGAAGTTCTTTTCCTTGCGGGCTTCAGCGCGACGCGCCAGCAGCGCTTCGATGGCCCCCTCGGCGTCGCATCCCGTAAATCCAGCAAGCTCAACAGCCAAGGCCACAACTTCGTTCGAGGAATCGCACACCTTGTCTTCGCAAGCATTGAGATCGACACCGAGAACGCTAAGCAGGTCGCACACCGCATCGGCGCCGGCAAGCACTGTGGCAGCATCTTCGCTGCTCACCGAAGCCTCAGCGAGGACCGTGTTCGCTTCGCGCACAAACGAGCAGATAGAGCCCAAAGCACCCGCCGTATTGAAATCATCGTCCATTGCCTCAATAAACGAATCGCACATATCGTCGATTGCTTTTTGATAAGCAACAAGGTCGACCGTGGTTTCACCTTCGGCGTTGGCGCACAACCATGCGGTGTTCTTAACGAAGTTGGTAAGACGGGAAAGCATTGCCTCCGATTCGCCCAAACGCTCGTCCGAGAAGTCGAGCGGGCTTCGGTAATGCGTTTGCAGCATCAGCATTCGAAGCACACGGGCATCGGTAGTCTTAAGCACATCGCGCAGCAACAGGAAGTTGCCCAGTGACTTGGACATCTTTTCGTGGTTGATCTGGAGCATGCCGCCATGCATCCAGTAGTTGGAGAATGTGCAACCAAAAGCAGCTTCTGACTGAGCACGCTCGTTTTCGTGATGAGGGAACGCCAGGTCTGCGCCACCACCGTGGATATCGAACGGGAGGCCCAGGTACTTCTTCGACATAGCCGAGCACTCGATATGCCAGCCGGGACGGCCTTTGCCCCAAGGAGAATCCCACGAAGGCTCGCCTGGCTTGGCAGCCTTCCACAGGGCAAAATCAAGGGGATCACGCTTGCGATCTTCCAAGCCCTGGCCGTCTGAGCGCAGCTCACGATGGCCCGACTCCATTTCGTCGACATTGCGGCCGGAAAGCTGACCATAGCCCTCATACGAACGAACCGCAAAGTATACATCGCCTTCAACCTCGTAGGCATGACCGCCTTCGATGAGTTTTTCGACCAGCGCGATCATCTCGTCGATTTCCTCAGTGGCACGAGGGCGAACATCCGGGTCCATTACGCCGGCAGCACGCATGTCGTCGATAAATGCCTGGGCGTATTCCGCAGCAACCTCAGAAGCGCTACGGCCCTCTTCGTTTGCCTTTTTGATGATCTTGTCGTCCACGTCGGTGATGTTCTGCACGAACTTCACCTCGTAGCCACGCCAAATCAGATAACGGCGAATGGTGTCAAACGAAATAAACGTGCGAGCATTTCCGATATGAATGTAGTTGTACACAGTTGGGCCGCATACATACATATTCACCTTGCCGTCGGCAACGGGAACAAAGGGACGCTTTTCACGCGCCTTGGTATCGTAAATCTTGATCATGCAATCTCCTCGAAACAGCATATGCGGCAACTGCCGCACGCGAATTCTACCAGTAGGAAGGGGCCCGCTCTACGGGCTACTTACAGCGGCATACCAACGCCACAGCCTGAGCAGAAATGCCCTCTTCTCGGCCTTCAAAGCCAAGGTGCTCGGTAGTAGTTGCCTTCACTCCCAAGTTTTCTACCGCGATCCCGCAGGCGGTCGCCAGGTTTTCACGCATCATATCGCGATAAGGCGAAAGCTTTGGAGCTTGGGCGGCAATTACGCAATCGATGTCAACGATAGAAAAGCCTTGTTCACGCACAAGATTCGCAACCGCAGCCAACAGCTTCAGAGAATCGGCACCCTCATAAGCAGGATCGGTATCGGGAAAAAGCTTGCCGATATCGCCACCTCGAATCGCGCCGAGCAGGGCATCGGCCACCGCATGAGCCAAAACATCGGCGTCAGAATGACCCAAAAGCCCCTGATGATGAGGGATTTCTACGCCACCCAAAATCAGCTTGCGATCGGGGGCAAAGGCATGTACATCGTAACCGAGACCCACACGTATGGGCACGGCGGATAAAGCTTGGTTTTGCTCAGTCACTTAGAGTTGCTCCTCTCGGCGATCTTCAATTGCCGCGCGAATTGCCGCAGAGATAATCAGATAGTCTTCAGGAACGGTGAGTTTGATGTTGTCGCGCTTTCCCTCAACCATGAGCACACGGCCGCCCAAACGTTCAATAAGCGAAGAATCGTCTGTACCCACAAAGCCATCGGAGAGGGCCGAAGCATAGGGGGCCGAAGCATGGGCGCGGCGGTAGATGCCAGCGCGGAAAACCTGAGGGGTTTGAGCGTTCCAGAACACCGAGCGGTCGGGCGTGCCAACCACTACCCCGTTTTCGACAACCTTCAACGTATCGATGGAGGGATGCCCCACCAATGCACCGTCGCAATCAATATTGCCTTTGAGCGTGCTGATGGTGTGTTCGATGAGCTCTTTGGTGATAAGAGGCCTTGCGCCATCGTGGAGCATAACGAACTCGTATTCCTCGGGCACCAGCTCAAGGCCGGAAAAGGCAGATTCTTGGCGAATCGATCCAGCGGGAGCCATAACAATGGGCGTCACAAAGGGGAACGGGTCGATTGCTTTAGAAAGGTATTCGCTCATGCGCTCTTCGGGGCACACGATAACGATAAGGCCCACATCACCTACAGCATCGAACACTTCGGCAGAACGGGTGAGAATGGGCTTGCCGGCAATTTCCACAAGCTGCTTGCCACCTTCGTGACCAAAACGCTCGCCGCTGCCGCCGGCCAAGATAATCGCAGCAGTTTTGGGATTCTTATCAACGACACCCTCAAGGCGGGGTTCCGCCTTGAGGGCATCGAAATTGACGTCATCGAACATAGCCATGGCGTGCTCAAGCACGGAAGGGGCAAAAATCGGATCGATGGTCTTTTCAGTCATGATAGCTCCTGTACACCTGGTGCGGATTCAGAGCCGCAGCGCTGGTGCACTTCAGGCTCAGTCGGCTGCCTGGCCTCCTGCAGAAGAGCCGCCACGCGAAGAAATACCCGCGTGACCAAGATCATAGCCGGCAAGAAGCAATTCAGCCTCGGCAGCTATGGTATCACGCTTGCGCGGTGCCGGGATAGAGCCAGTACCCGCATTGAATACGAGCTTGTCATCTTCCACATCGACATCGATAACCGAGCCACTGCTCCAACGGCCCTCAAGAAGCTGCTCGGAAAGCGGATCCTCGATGAGGCGCTGGATGGCACGACGCAACGGACGAGCTCCGAAGGAAAGGTCGGTGCCTTCCTTGGCAACAAAGCGGCTCGCTTCGGGCGTCAGGTTGATGGTCATGTTCTGCTCGATAAGACGCTCGCGCAAATCGGCAATCATAAGATCGACGATCTTCACGATCTCTTCTTCGGTAAGGCTCTTGAAGACGATGATCTCATCGATGCGGTTCAGGAATTCAGGGCGGAAAAGCTTCTTTACCTCACCCATCACGCGCTGCTTCATTTCCTTGTCGTCCATGCCGCCATTGGCGCTTGAGGTGAAGCCCAAGGGGGTGGTAGCCGTGATTTCACGCGCACCGACGTTGGAAGTCATGATGATAACCGTGTTGCGGAAATCAACAACACGACCCTGCGAATCGGTAAGGCGCCCTTCCTCCAAGATTTGAAGCAAGATATTGAACACATCGGGGTGAGCCTTTTCGATTTCATCGAACAGCACAACCGAATACGGACGCTGACGCACTGCCGTGGTAAGCTGACCGCCCTCATCGTAGCCCACATAGCCTGGAGGCGAGCCAACCAGACGCGACACCGAGTGCTTTTCCATGTACTCGGACATATCGAAGGAGATAAGCGCATCTTCGGAATTGAAGAGAAATTCCGCCAAAGCTTTGGAAAGCTCGGTTTTGCCCACGCCTGAAGGGCCAAGGAAAATAAACGATCCGCCAGGACGCTTCGGGTCTTTCAGACCCGAACGTGAACGACGAATGGCCTTCGAAAGAGCCGTAACTGCTTCATCTTGACCGATAACGCGCTCATGGAGCACCTGCTCCATGCGGAGCAGCTTTTCGGTTTCCGCCTCAGTAAGGTTGGAAACGGGCACGCCAGTGGTCATGGAAACCACATCGGCAACGTCTTCTACCGCAACCTCGTTAATCGTGTTGCTGTTCTTTTCTTCCCACGCCTTGCGCGCCTCATCGCGCTTGGCGACAAGCTCTACTTCCTTTTCGTGCAGGATATCTGCGCGCTTGAAGTCCTGCTTGGCGATGGCATCATCCTTCTGAGTGCGGACGCTGCGCAGTTCATCGGCAATCTTCTGCACCTCTTCGGGTAGGACCATGTTGCGGATGCGCATGCGAGCGCCAGCCTCGTCCAAAACGTCAATGGCCTTATCGGGGAGGAAACGATCCTGGATGTAGCGATCGGAAAGGCTTACCGCAGCGCGCAGTGCGTCATCGGTGAAATGCACGTGATGATGCGCCTCGTAGCGATCGCGCAAGCCTTCGAGGATGCGCACAGCCTGCTCTTCGCTTGGCTCCTTCACCATTACCGTCTGGAAGCGGCGCTCGAAAGCGGAATCCTTTTCCAAGTGTTTGCGGTATTCGTCGAGCGTGGTAGCGCCGATAATCTGAATTTCGCCACGCGACAAGGGTGGCTTCAAAATGGCAGCCGCATCGATGGAGCCTTCAGCGGCGCCAGCGCCGATAAGAGTATGCAACTCGTCGATGAACAGGATGATGTCGCCCGCCTGCTCAACTTCCTTAATGCACTTCTTCAAACGCTCTTCGAATTCACCACGGTACTTGGAGCCTGCCACCAGGGCAGATACGTCAAGCGTGACGATGCGCATATTGCGAATGATATCGGGTACCTGGTCGGCAACGATAAGCTGAGCCAAGCCTTCAGCAATAGCGGTTTTGCCCACGCCGGGCTCACCGATAAGGAGTGGGTTGTTCTTTTGGCGACGCGAGAGGATCTGCATCACGCGCTCGATTTCGCCAGCTCGCCCGATTACGGGGTCGAGTTTGCCGTCCTTGGCCTTTTTGGTGAGGTCGACGCCAAATTCCTTCAGCATGCTGTCGGAAGCGCCCGCATTGGGATCGAAATTGGTAGCGCCCGCGAACACCGCAGACTGACCCACCATATCGTTTAAGGAAGAGCGAATGGCATCGCCTTCCACTCCGAGCTTGCGCAATACATCAATCGCTGTGCCTTCGCCTTCGCGAACAATGCCCAGCAGCAGATGCTCGGTAGAGATATAGCTTTTGCCCATCTGCATGGCTTCACGTAGTGAGTTTTCCAATACGCGCTTTACGCGCGGAGTAAAACTCAAATGGCCCGAAACGTCGGTAGATGCATCGCCTTTAATGAGTTGCTGCACGCAGGCAAGGGCAGCTTCGTACGTAACGCCCAGATGGTCAAGCGCCTGGGCGGCTAAACCTTCTTTTTCCTTCAGCAAAGCCAAAAGGACATGCTCGGTACCCACATAAGGCTGGTGCAGCGCACGAGCCTCTTCCTGGGCAAGCACCAGTACCTTTCTGGCCTTGTCGGTAAACTTGTCGAAGGACATGTAAGCCTCGATTCTCTCGGCAAGTAAGTTTAATTCGGAATAATGCTAGCACTCAAAAACAGCGAGTGCTAACCCGTTAACAATCTGTGACTAGAATACAGAAGCGGGTGAGAATTTTGGG
>FR884602.1:36067-40399 GCA_000436075.1 Eggerthella sp. CAG:209
TTGGGGACAGTCCCCAAATTCTCACCCGCTATTTCACGCAAGATCATCCCTGTTCGGATAAAACAAGGGTTCCTCTATTTGGCCTCAGGACGCATGTGGGGGAACAGCAGCACATCGCGAATGCTCGGCTGGTTCGTAAGGAGCATAACTACACGGTCAATGCCGATACCGATGCCGCCCGCAGGAGGCATGCCGTACTCAAGAGCACGGATGTAGTCGGTATCATACTCCATGGCCTCGTCATCGCCAGAAGCCTTTTCCTCCATCTGCTTCTGGAAGCGCTCTGCCTGGTCAACCGGGTCATTCAGCTCGCTAAAGGCATTGGCGTACTCATGGCCTGCAATAACAAGCTCAAAACGATCGGTCAGACGAGGGTCGTCCTCGAAGCGCTTGGCTAGTGGGCTTACCTCAACCGGGTAATCCACAACAAAGGTGGGGTTCACGATGGTAGGCTCACCGATTTCGTCGTACAGCTCGGCAATAAGCTTGCCGGCAGTCCACTCGGGCTTCACCTCGATGCCGTTCTTCTTGGCAAGCTCGACCAGATGGCTAACAGGCGTGTCGAGCGTAACCTCTTCGCCGAGTGCCTTGGAAACGATTTCCGTCATGGGAATAGAAGGCCACTCGCCCGAAATGTCGACGGTCTGACCCTGGTACTCAAGCTGTTCGGAGTCGTTCACCGCAGCGTTGGCTGCCTTGATAACACCCTGGGCCAGCTTCTTCATGCCCTGCAAGTCGTTGAAAGCGCAGTAGGCTTCCATCGAAGTGAACTCAGGGTTGTGGGTGGGATCCATGCCTTCGTTGCGGAAGATGCGACCGATTTCGAACACACGCTCGAAACCGCCAACCAGCAAACGCTTCAAGTGAAGCTCGGTGGCAATACGCAGATAGTTTTCCTGATTCAGCGCATTGAAATGTGTAATAAACGGCTTAGCGGTTGCGCCGCCCTGCACGGTTTGCAGGATGGGCGTTTCCACCTCGTAATAACCGTCCGCCTCCATGTAGCGGCGAAAAGCCGAGAGGATCTTCGAGCGCTTCTGGAAGGTATCGCGCACTTCGTCGTTAACGATAAGGTCGACATAGCGCTGGCGGTAGCGGATCTCTTTGTCGTTCAGGCCATGAAACTTTTCAGGCAGCGGACGCAACGCCTTGGAAAGCAACTGGAACGAATCAACGGCAACAGAGAGCTGGCCGCGACGCGTGCGCATCATAAGGCCATGTGCGCCAATCCAGTCACCCAGGTCGAGGTCTTTCATCTCGGCAAAGGCATCTTCGCCCAAAGCGTTGATGCGGCAGAAGAGCTGAATGCGACCGGTGGCATCCTGGAGCTCGAAGAAGATGATTTTGCCCTGAACACGCTTGGCCATAACACGGCCCGCAATGGAAACAGCATCTTCGGTGTTTTCGCCATCGGCCAGCTCGGCGTACTTTTCATCCAAGTCGACAATGTGATGGGAGTACTCGAATGCAGCGTGACCATAAGGGTTCTTGCCCTCTGCCAACAAAGCCTCGCGCTTGGCGCGGCGCACCTCAATCGGATCGTCTTCGATTACTTGCTCGTTGTTTTCTTCTGCCATGTGAATTCCTTAAAGCTTGCTTAGCGCTCGATTGCCTGAATGGTCATCTTGATAACGCGGCCGGTGGGGCCCTGAGCCTCTACGGCTTCGCCCTGCTTATGACCCAAAAGGGCAGCGCCTACGGGAGATTCGTTGGAAATCTTGCCCTCGGCGGAGTTTGCCTCTGCGCCGCCAACAATGGTGAATACGCGCTCGCGGCCACCCATATCTACCGTTACGCGGCTGCCGATGTTAACGCGACCAGATTCGGTGGGAGCCTCCACGATGGTTGCCTCACCGAGGATACGAGTGATCTCTGCGATGCGGACCTCGTTTGCAGCCTGCTCATTCTTTGCGTCGTCGTACTCAGAGTTCTCGGAAATATCGCCGAATTCGCGAGCAACGCGGATACGGTCGCCGATCTCTGCGCGCTTTTCGGTTTCCAGGAAATGGAGCTCCTGCTCCAGCTTTTCCTTGCCTTCCTGAGTAAGAACGTAGTTGTTTTCCATGGTTTACACCCCTCGGCCATGCATATGCTGGCCAGTCTTCCTTTCCTATACTCGCGAAAAGGGCGCGCCTCCATAAGAAGCGTGCCCTTTGCATACCAGTGATGAAGCGAAGCGGTTAGCTCTATGCTTCTTCTTTTTTAGCCTCTTCGGCAGCCTCTGCCTTCTTGCCAGGCGCGGGCTTGTCGATAACCTCAACTTCGATTTCTTCCTTGGCGTCTGCCGCCTTAGGAGCGGGCTCTTCAGCCTCTTCAACCTTCTTGCCGCCGCCTAGGCCTTCGCGCAGATTCTTAACTGCCTTGCCGATTGCGGTACCAAGCTTGGGAAGGTTCTTGGGTCCGAAAAGAACGAGAATTACAACGAGGATGATGACGATCTCAAGGGGACCGAAAGGTCCAATCTTCATGAAGCACCTCCGTGGTGGTGAGTTGGCGCCCTGCGAGAGCCCCAACTTCTTACTGCGAGTACATATAAAAGCACTCTAACAAAAAAGAACGGTACCCTTTTCAGGATACCCCTCAGTGGTTGTAATGGTCGGGATGACAGGATTCGAACCTGCGACCTCTGCGTCCCGAACGCAGCGCTCTACCAAGCTGAGCCACATCCCGCTGTTGTGATTAGCGGGTGCTATAGTACCACACTTCCTGCAAAAGAAAAGAGGGCATGCAAATGCCCTCCATAAATACGAATACCAGTTCGTTACCTATCCAAAGCAGCGCCTACCTGCAAACACTTCACCCGCTTGGCGGAACACCGTTTAATAGCGAACGTACCACATGCCAGAATGAACAGCACTGATCTTAACTACGTCGCCCGTTCGCGGCGCGTGAATCATCTGGCCATTGCCAATATAAACACCCGTATGGTGGCTGTTTAGGCAGAAGTCGCCAGGCTGAGGATTGGTAACACGCTTCCAGCTTGCCATGGTGTAAGTGGTACACCAATGATTACCCATTTTGCCAGTGATGCAGTATCCAACCAGGCCAGAGCAGTCAAAGGAGTTCGGGCCAGCTGCACCCCATACATAAGGTTTGCCAAGCTGGGCATAGGCTCGATCAACTACCGTGTTACCTGTTACGGTTTGGACGGCACTGTTGTCTACCGTACCGCCCCCATTGCTCTTCGATGCTGCGGCAGCGGCAGCTGCTTCACGGGCGGCAGCTTCCTGGCGAGCCTTTTCGGCAGCCTCTTCTTCCTTGCGCATCAATTCCTGCGCTTCGGCAGAAAGGCTGTCGTAGGTCTGCTGCATCTGAGCGGTGGTTGCCTCAGCTTCGTCCTTTACGGATTTGGCTTCTGCGGCCTTGTTGGCGGCAACCTCAGCCTGCTCTTCGGCTTCCTGCTTGGCGTTTTCCAGTTCTTCGCGTGCGTTCTTGGTTTCGGTTACCAATTCGGCATCGTTTTCGTTAAGCCGCTCAAGCGTATTCCATGTGGTGGCAAACTGCTCAAATGAAGAAGCGCCCAGGATTACGTCGAGGAACCCGGTATTGCCCGAGCGATACATATCGCGAGCGCGGGTACCGAGCTTTTCCTGGTAGCCTTCAATTTCCCTGGTTTTCTGGTCTACCTTTTCCTGAGCTTCCTCCACCTTTTTTTCGGCGGCCTTCTGCTCGTCGATAGCCGTGTAGTAGTTATTCGAAGCCTCATCGAGCTTTTGCTGCATCTCGTTGAGCTTATTGAGCGCCTGCTGCGCTTCAGCCTGTTTTTCGGCGGCAGTAGGTTCTGCCAAAGCAACCGTAGTAGGCACGGCAAGGCCCGCAACAAGAACCACGGCCATTGCAGCCGAAGCAAGTGCTCGCTTATGTTTTGCGATAGAAATACCCATCGTGAGTTTCCCCCTGGTGGTGTTGTGGTGCGATTAAGCGATAGCTGGATCAGTTTAGCAAGCGAACGGTTTGCGCCGCAACGCCACCGTGCCGTATTCGAAGTTTCAATGCGCAATATTCACAAATAGCACCAGGTCAAAGCTGTATGTGCATTTTGCGCTTGAATTATGAACGCTCAAATTTCGCCCGCATAAACAAGAAAACCCGCCGAAGCGGGTTTTCAAAGAATCATATGATAGCGATTCGCTAGTAGCGAACGTAAATCATGTCACTGTGCACGGAGCTTACCTTGACCACGTCGCCCGTCCGAGGAGCATGGATCATCTGACCGCCGCCGATGTAAATACCGCAGTGATGGCTGTTTACGCAAATATCACCAGGCTGAGGGCTGGAAACACGCGTCCAGCCCATGAAGGTGCCCGTGGTACCCAAGCGGCTGTAGCTGCC
>FR884602.1:40417-43915 GCA_000436075.1 Eggerthella sp. CAG:209
CTGCCGGTGAGGCAGTAGCTTACCAAACCAGAGCAGTCGAATGAGTTCGGGCCAACTGCGCCCCACTGGTAGGGCTTACCCAGCTGGGAGTAAGCGCGGTTTACCACGCTATTGCCCGAAACGGACTGGGGCTTGCTGTTGTTGGCTGCCGAGCTTGAAGCATTGTTTTTGTTGGAGTTGGAGCTGCTGCTCGAATTGCTAGAGGCTGTGTTGTTGCGATTGTTATTCGTGATGGTGGTTGCAGCATCGTTACCTGCCGTGCCATTCTGCTCGGCAGCTGCTGCGGCAGCCTGCTGCTGAGCTTCCTGGGCAGCACGCTCCTGGCTGATAAGCTCCTGAGCCTCAGCGGAAAGGCTGTTATAGGTCTGCTGCATCTCAGATGCCTTCTGGTCTGCTGCCTCAGCAACAGACTTGGCTTCCTCTGCCTTATCGGATGCTACCTTGGCCTGCTCTTCAGCTTCCTGCTTTGCAGCCTGAAGCTCTTCGCGAGCGGTCTTGGTTTCGGAAACCAGTTCAGCATCATTGCCATTCAAAGTTTCCAACATGTTCCAGGTAGTGGCGAACTGTTCAAAAGAGGATGCACCCAAGATAACGTCCAAGAAATTGGTGTCACCCGAACGGTACATATCGCGAGCACGATCGGAAAGACGCTGCTGATCCTTTTCGATCTGAGCGGTTTTCTCTTCGATCTGCTTCTGAGCTTCGTCTACACGATTCTGGGCATCGATCTGCTCCTGATGAGCAGCTTCATAATTAGCAGAAGCCTGATCAAGCTCGCTCTGATACTGATTGAGCTTTTGCAGGGCTGCCTGAGCCTCTGCCTGCTTATCGTCGGAAGGCGCAGCGAACGCACTGGCTGCAGGGACGGAGAGTCCAACGGCCAAAATGGCAGCAAAAGCAGCATTCAAAGCCACCTTAGACTTGGAAGCGCATGTCTGTTTTGTCATATGAAAGGGCCTCCTAGCACTTTCGCGTTGACCTTGCACATATTCGAGACGTATCCCTAGTGCAAGAATTCAGCTTTTGCAATGGTAACAAACCCGCATCGAACAACGCAAAGATATGTGAAGGTGCGCTTCATAACGCCAGCTCAACGGAATATGACTATTCATTCTCGTCTTGAATGAGCTCTCGCTTATAACGTCTCTCAGCCTCGTGCGCGGCGTGCGACTGCCTGTTGTTAGCGGAGGGAAGCTCCATTTCGAAACGCTGACCTCGACGCGTGGCGGCTTTCGCCTGGAAGAACAAGAACGTGAAACCCAAAACGCCCGCCACCAACGATGCCGCTAAAATGGCCACCTTGGCAACCATTACGTACGCAGCGTCGGCAAAAGCCAAGTTGGCCACAAAGATGGACATGGTAAAGCCCACGCCGCCCAAAAGCGCCGCACCAAGCATATGGGACCAATTCACGTTTTCGGGCAAAGTAGATAGTTTCGTTTTCACGATAATGAAGCTCATAAGCATGATGCCCGCAGGCTTGCCTATTACCAATCCAAAGAACACGCCCAAAAAGATAGGGCTCGAAAGAATATCACCCGCAGGCACTTGTATGAATGCCACATCAGCATTGGTCAGGGCGAACAAGGGAAGAATCGCAAAGTACACCCATGGGTACAGTCTGCGCTCCAAGCGCGTTGCAGGAGGGACCACCTGGCGGGAAACGCGCGCCAAGCGCGTTACGCTAGCCAAGTAGTCGGTCTGACCGATTACCGGCTCGTCGGGGACATAGCTTTCCTCCGCTTCCTTCACACGCTGCCCCGACCAGCTTGCGAAGCTCTTCAACCTCACATGCGAACGGGAAGGAATGGCAAAGGCCAGTAGCACGCCGGCAATGGTCGAGTGAACCCCCGACATAAATATGCAGTACCACAGAACTGCGCCCACCAGCAAATAAGGCACTAATGAATACACATGGGTACGGTTCAGCGCAACAAGCACAACCATGACCACCGCTGCAGCCGCCAACCACATCATTGATGGGCTGTGCCCGTAGAAGACGGCAATGACCAAGATGGCCACAATGTCATCGGCTACCGCAAGAGTACTGAGGAACACACGCAAGCCGGCAGGAACGCGCGATCCCAACAACGCTAAAATACCAAGCGCGAAAGCAATGTCGGTTGCAGTGGGCACGCCCCAACCCATAACCGTTTCGGGGTTGATTGCGTTGAACAGCAGGTAGATGCCTACAGGCATGAGCACGCCGCCAATAGCAGCAGCAACAGGCAGAATAGCCTGGCGAACATCGGTAAGTTCGCCCACCGTCATTTCGTACTTGATTTCCAGCCCGACCAGCAGGAAGAAAATGGCCATAAGCACATCATTGATGATGTGGGCCAACGACACCTCTGCGTGCGCTGAGCCAAACCCAAAGGATACTTCGGTGTGCCAGAACTCGGTAAACCCTCCGTGCGCTGCCGTATTCGCCACCACCAGTGCAACAATAGCGCCAAGAAGCATGACGCCCGCCGCCTTGGTGGTTGAATGGGTGAGCTCCAGCACCTTATGGTAGCGACGCTGATGGGAAGACACCTCGTTAATGAAGATGCCGGTTTCCTTATGCGGTTTGTGGGCCATGGGGTATTCCTCCGCTTCTCTTCAGCGTTCCACAATAACAGAGCAAATCATTCAAAATGCCTTACCAATAGCAACGTTTATACAACGTTTTAGAACAAGTTCATTTTTATTGATGAAATCAGAAAGAAGTGCGCTAGACTAATAAGCGAAGACGGTTGACGAGGGGAAATACGAAACCGCCTCCCATTACAGAAGGTGCTGCAAAGGTGCATCCAACACGCATTCCGCACAGCATGAATTGTCGTTTTCGACATTCCAGTTTCATGAGGGGCCCCTCGAAAAACCGCGAAGTTCGTTTCAGTTTGAGAGGTGAAATCATGGAAATCACCATCACCGGCCGCAAGATGCCCATCACGGATCCCATCCGCGCTTATGCCGAAGAAAAAATCGGCAACTCCATGAAGGTCATGGACATCAACCCCCTTACTGCCGAGGTTGTACTGCAGGTCGAAAAGAATCCTGCTAACCCCACCCCCGCTAAGTGCGAGGTTACCATGCGCGCACGCGGCCACATCATCCGCGTAGAAGAAACCGACGAGAACATGTACGCCGCAATTGACGTTGCCGCTGCCAAGGTTCTGCGCCAACTCCGCAAATACAAGACCCGCATCATCGACAAGAAGATCGCAGACGCTCCCGCCAAGGCTGGCACCAAGCTCGACATCGATGGTCTGATGCAGGAGCTTTCCGCTGACGACGAAGTAGTACGCGTGAAGGAACTGGTTCTCGAGCCCCTCACCGAAGAAGAGGCCCTGGTTCAGATCGACCTGCTTGGTCATGACTTCTTCGCCTACATCGATCGCGACACCAACGCCGTAAACATCCTGTATCGCCGTGACAATGGCGGCTACGGTCTGCTGAAGGCAACCGAGGAATAGGCAATCATTCCGCAACCTAGAAAGGGCCCGCACAAGCGGG
>FR884602.1:43925-47314 GCA_000436075.1 Eggerthella sp. CAG:209
AGCGGGCCCTTTCTTTTTAGTGGAACGATATCCCACAAACCAATAAGGCATATGGAAGTTGTCCTACATATCTCTAATTCGACCCCGCGTACAACTTAGCCTCTCTTACATAGCGAGGCGTGTAATAGTCAATACGGTTCTTCACTTCTTCAGCACTAAGGGCTTTCTTCACCTTCGCAGGGACACCGGCAACCAGCGAATAAGGCGGCACTACAGCCCCTTCAAGCACCAAAGCTCCCGCAGCAACTACCGAACCCTCGCCAATTACGGCGCCATTGAGAATGGTAGACCCCATGCCTATCAGCACGCCATCTTCCACGGTGCAGCCATGCACTATCGCGCCGTGTCCCACTGTAACGTCACTGCCGATAGTTACGGGAAATCCGCTATCGATATGCACGACAACGTTATCCTGCACGTTAGTCCGATCGCCGATGCACAGCGGCTCGCACTCAGCACGCAACACCGCACCGAACCAGATAGAGGAATCCTCCCCTACCTTCACATCACCGCAAACCGTGGCGTTATCAGCCACAAACGCAGCACTGGAAACATCTGGCGTATGACCTTCAATGGAAACTATCATGCTTATCCCCTTTCAAAACCAGCATACTGTGCATACCGAAACTACGCGCTAATACCGCGCACTAAACAAAAGAGCCCCTGCAGAAGCAAGGGCTCTGTAATACTTAATCGGCTGCGCCTTCCTGGAAACGCGCGAGGAATGCCTTAGTGCGGTTATGCTGCGGGTTGTTGATAACCTGCTGAGCTGGGCCTTCCTCGACGATAACGCCGCCATCCATAAACGCAACGCGATCGGCAACGTCACGAGCAAACGCCATTTCATGTGTCACGATAACCATGGTCATGTGCTCGTCGGCAAGCTCGCGAATAACGCGCAGGACCTCTTGCGTAAGCTCTGGGTCGAGCGCAGACGTGGGTTCATCGAAGAACAGCACATCGGGGTCAAGTGCCAAAGCACGGGCAATGGCAACGCGCTGCTGTTGGCCACCGGAAAGCTCGCAGGGAACCATATCCTCTTTATCGGCCAACCCCATCTTGGCAAGCAGCTCGCGTCCGCGTGCAAGCGCTTCTTCCTTTGGGCGCTTCTGCACGCTAATCAGGGCATCGGTCACGTTCTGCAGCACCGTGAAATGCGGGAACAGATTGAAATTCTGGAAAACCAGGCCGTAGCGTTTCTTAGCCTGGGCAAGCACATCTTTGCCGCCATACACCGCTTTGCCCGTGGAGTCAGCTTCAGCAACTTTCACATCACCATATGAAAGCGAACCAGCGTCCAGCGTTTCGAGCAGCGTCATGCAACGCAAAAGCGTGGACTTGCCGCCGCCCGAAGGACCAATAATAGACAGCACATCGCCCTGGTTCACCGTAAGCGAAATATCTTTTAGAACCTCATTGCTGCCAAACGCCTTGCGCGCATGGCCTAGGTTCACAACCGGCATATTTTCCATAGAGGAAACCCCTTTTCCCATATTCTTCAAGCTAACACGCTAGTCGTGGTAGTAGGCAAGCTTCTTTTCCACGCGCCCCAAAATGAATTCGATGAAGAGGCAGAACACCCAGTAGATAAGCGCCGCAATGGCATAGGGGATCATAGACACGTTGCTTGCGGCAAGGGCCTTAGCAACCGAGAACATTTCCGCCATACCCAATACAAATGCCAAAGAAGTATCTTTTACCAGGGTGATGATCTCATTGCCCATTGCAGGCAAAATGCGCTTGATCACCTGGGGCAGCACGATCTTGAAGAAAGTTTGCGAACGGGAGTAGCCCAAAACCAAAGCAGCCTCGTACTGGCCCTTCGGAATAGACTGAATGCCCGAACGGTATATTTCGGCAAAATAAGCCGAATAGTTCAAGATGAAGCCCACGGCGCAAGCACCGAATTTCCAGTCGGTGCCCATATTCATTCCCAGCAGATAATAAGGACCAAACATAAAGGCCATCAACTGCAGCATCAGCGGAGTGCCACGCAGAATGGAAATGTAGAACTGGGCAAGCAGCGATAGCGGCTTGAATGAGCTCATTCGACACAAGGCAACCACGATGCCCAGCGGCAAAGAGCCAACCAGCGTAACCACGAAAATCCAGGCGGAAAGCCCCAAGCCATCCACCAAGGCGCCAACCATAACGCCAAGTTCCATAATCTTCCTCCTTTATGCGCCATGCGATTCAACCGCCGAACGCAACAAAGGGCGGAAGGGGTAGCCTTCCGCCCAGCAGTGTCGAGATCACCGCTCTTGCATCAGCTTCCGGGGAAGCCGAAAAAGAGCGCAGACTCGCTTTGTTTTCCTTACTTAAGCACCCAGTTCTCAGCACTCATGCCGTAATCGGCGTACTTCTCGATGAGCTTTTCAACCGTGCCATCGTTGTACATATCCTTAAGCGTGCTGGTAACCTTAGCCGCCAGAGCGTCGTCACCCTTCTTGAAGCCAACGGCATAGTGCTCGCTGCTCAGGGGGTCAAGCTGCTGATAGGCATCGGGCTTAGCAGCGATCTGGTACTGGGCGATGGAAAGGTCACAAGCAACGGCATCTACCATGCCAGACTCAAGCTGCATGAATGCGTTGTTGTAATCGGGAAGCGTCTGCAGGCTCTTGAAGGTATCGGCAACGTCCTTCTTGTCGCCCTCAAGTACATCGAGCGCAGCAGAGTCAGCCTGGGTTACCACCGTCTTGCCAGAAAGGTCGGAAAGGGACGTGATGCCGGAATCCTTCTTAACAACGATTACCTGCTCGTTGAGCATGTAGGGCTCGGAGAAGGTGTAGTCATCTTCGCGGCCTTCCATGGTGAAGCCGTTCCAAATGCAGTTGATGGTACCCTGGTTCAGCTGAGCATCCTTGGTATCCCAATCGATGGCAGAAAGCTCGATGTCCCAACCGTTACGGTTGGCAACTTCCTGAGCAAGATCAAGGTCAAAACCAGTAGGGTTGTTATTCTCGTCCATAAAGCCATACGGCGGATAGCTGTTGTCGAAGCCCACGATGAGCTTGTTGTCGGCAGGGTTACCGTCGTTGGAGCTGGACTGCTGCTGCGAGCAACCCGCAAGCAGGGCGGCAGAAAGGCAGGCAACGCAAGCCACGGCCAACACCGAAAGGAACTTCTTCTTCATTACTACCTCATTTCAGCGGTAAGACTTTACTTAACTAAAGCAGACCGCAGTATAGCACACTAAAGTGCCGAAGCGAATGAGTCAGAAGAAAGCTCCTCCTGTTTTACCGCGCAGACGGACACCTTTCACCCGCAAGCGGATATTGAGCTTCGCATCGAAGACACCGACACCCCGCACATGCGTGGCACCTTACCATGGACGGCGGCACGACTGTGCCCATCGTTTCCTGCGGCGCCTCGGACGCGCGTGGCACCTT
>FR884602.1:47341-50214 GCA_000436075.1 Eggerthella sp. CAG:209
CGCTGCCACGCGAAAGAGAGCCGCCTTGTTTTTGACACAAAAAAGGCTGCTCAAGGCAGCCTTCGTAATCAGTGAAATGGAAAGAGTGGTTAAGCCCTGCTCAAAATTGAGTCGATATAGGGCTGATCGATGTCAGGCAAGGGACGGAAAGGGCTGGTTTCCTGCGCCGCAGGCTTCGCCAAAATACGCTCCATCCAGATCATGTCGTACCAACGCCCAAACTTCAGCGCGCATTTGTTGAAACGACCCGCATGCTCGAAGCCCAAGCGGGTGTGGAAAAGGCGGCTTGTTGCGGGCACATATTCATCAGCGGGATCGCAATGAGCGATGCACGCTTCCATATTGAATACGTTTTGCAGCAAAAGCAGCTTAGCCAGCGCTTCGTACATACGACGACCCAAGCCGCGGCTTCGCAGGTCTTTGCGAACATAAATTGAGGTTTCGGCGGAATGGGCATATGCCGCACGCGGGCGGAATGCCTGAGCGTAGGCATAGCCAAGAATAAGGCCGTCTTTTTCAGCCACGATGTAGGGGTAACGCTCAAGAACGCGCTCGACACGCGCGGAGAACTCCTCCAACGAGGGCGGTTCGATTTCGAACGTTACCGCCGTTTCGAGAACGTAAGGAGTGTAGATTTCCAGCAACGCGGGAGCGTCTTCCTTCGTTGCCATGCGTATTTTAATTTCAGTATCCATGGGACGTATTCTACCCACGCAAACAGCGCACGAAAAGAGAGCTACCGAAGAATTTTTGCGCTTCCCCGCAATTCGGCACAGACCGTTCCGATTTTCGCTTTAGCAACGCACGCATCTAACGAACGCGAGCAACAACAAGGCCGAACACCATTACCGCAAAAGCGCCCGAGACGGCAAATGCTACATGAAAGCCCATCAAGGACATTCCCGCCGATGTTCCTGCAGCAATGGCAAACACCATAAGCGCCGTGCCAACAGAAGCACATGCCTGACGGACCGCGGTGCCAAACGAAGAACCATCGGTCATGATCTCGTGCGGCAAATCGGCCATACCCCACGAGGTCAACGGCCCAATCAAACCCGAAACGCCGGTGGCACGAACTCCTTGTAGCGCAACAATGGCCCAAAACGGAGTGGCTTCGTCAATGAAGGCCATGGAAACCGCGCCAACCGCCAGAAACACCGAAGCAACCACAACTACAGGACGGGCCCCAATGCGGTCCACCAGCCAACCGGCCAGGGGGTTCACGATAAAAGCCGCCACCGTACCTGGCAGCAAGGCCAAGCCCGCCTGAAGCGCTGTACCTCCCCACTGGTTCTCAATAAACAGCGGAATTATCAGCGTAATGCCCATAAAGCTGGCGAACAATGCGTTTGCCGCCCAGAAGCTCACGCGGTAACGCCACGAATCGAAGATGCGCAAATTGGTAAGAGGATGCTCGACATGCTTTTGCCTACGCAGGTACAACGCCAAGAACAACGCACCAAGAATTGCGGGAACCCAAATATATGGGCTTGCCAACCCAAAGCTTGAAGCATTGGAGAACCCAAGCAACAAACCGCCGAAGCCCAAAGCGGAAAGCAATAATGACAAAACGTCGAGCCTTGCAGACGAATTTGCCTGGGGACGGCGCGCAATCAATACCGCAGCTAGTAGCAGAAGAACTAACGCGCAGACGAACAGCGCCACGAAAAAGCTGCGCCACCCAGCAAACCCGATCATCCATCCGCCAATGGTAGGCCCAATGTTGGGAGCAAAGCCCATAGCGATGCCTGCAATGCCCATAACGGTTGCCTGCTTATCGCGCGAGAAGGAAGTCATAACGATGCTGATCATCATGGGCATGGTAATGCCCGCCGATACCGCCTGAAGGGCACGACCAGCAACCAGCACCTCAAAACTGGGGGCTGCCACATCGATAGCGGCGCCTATCACCAACAGCAGCAATGCCGCCAGCACCACGTTTTTCAGCGGGAAACGGCGCATAAGATAGGTAACCACAGGCACGGTGATTCCCAGCACCAACATATACAACGTAGTAACCCACTGACCAAGCTCCATCCGAACACCGAAGTCGGCAGCCATACCGGAGAACATGGCGTTCAGAGCGGTTTGCGAGAGATTCCCCAAGCACGAACCAAGGATAACGATGGAAATAAGCACAATTACCTGCGTTTGAGCCCGCTTGCCCTCTTCCAACAAAATCCCTCCTTGGTGACGAAATGTTGTGATTTATCTTACCGCAGCGCTGCACTGCGCCCTCCCAACAACATGATGGCGTACCCTACTAGTGCTTTTGAACAACGCAAAAGGCTGTCGCCTACTACCCGGAAGGCATCCATGAACACCTGTTTACCCCATCATCTTTCCCGCTCTGCAAAAATTGCCCTCAGCTGGTTAGCGGTTGCCGTTATGGCAGCGGCAATTTTCTGGATGTCTGCCAATAGCGGCGAATCAATAAACAGCGGACTTGGCATCATCTCGGCAATCAAAGGTATGCTGGCAGCAGGCACTCACTGGATATTTGGTCATGAAGTTGACGTTTCTCCTGTTGGCCACTTCACCGAGTATCTTGTTTTCGGCGCACTGCTATTCAATGCGCTGCGCTTTCACCTAAACCCTCGCACTGCGCTTCTTGCAGCGTTAGCCATCGGAAGCCTCTACGGCATAACCGACGAGTGGCATCAGCTATTCGTCCCCAGCCGGAGCTGCGACCCTGCCGATTGGGCGGTAGATACCGTTGCAACTCTTGCTGGTTCTGCGCTAACCCGCTTCGGGTTCAGAAAAACGAAAACGCCGAACGATAAATAAATCGAAAGCGCGAAAGAACCCCGCCGCGTCTTCTTTGCCCCCGATTACCCAAGCCCCACAAGCCTGCACAAGTAGCCCAAACAGAA
>FR884602.1:50245-52255 GCA_000436075.1 Eggerthella sp. CAG:209
GCCATAAGGCGGGTTCTTTCTCGTTCACACTCCTGTCCAAAAGCAAGAGATTTCGAGTCGGCGCAACTTCCGGCGAATAAAAGGACAAAGCAGTGGCAACATCCCAATATGAGCCCGAAGAGAACATTGCCGATGAAGAGGTGTAGAAGTTCTTCACCGGAAGTTTTGCTTCCTCTAAGTTAACCGTGATTAACTTAACAAGAATAAAGTTAGCCGTCAATAACATTTTTATAGAAAAACGTTCGCCGTCGAAAAATAACCGCCCGCCCGCGCAGCAGGCATGCCCTCGGAGGGCGACGGATCGCCCGACGTTCCTGTAGGTTGTGCATGCGGCACCCCCTGAAGAGCTAACCAATCGCAAGGCACAAAAACACGACCGCCGAACAAACTGACTGGCAATAAAAACGAGACTGACGGCAATTGCAACGCATATCAAAAAACAAGCGGCGTGCAAGGAGGCGTCAAATTAAAGGATGGGGCTACAACGAAAGCTTGCTAAACGCAGCGCAGCAGCAAGCAAAACATGCGCGCGCATGACTGAATAAGAACGAAAACAAGAAGGGGAATTCCCCTCACACAAAAGCGCCCGCGCGCGAGAGGGGTATCGCGTGGGGCGCATGCGACAAAGCTGCTAGCTTCGGTATCGCTAACAGTTTTATTGTCGCACCAGGGTCCAAGAAAAGAAACCTATAAATAGAGATTTATCTATAGGTGAATTCTATATATAGAGGTGAAAGGCTACTTATTAATGTCGTTAATCCATCCACGCAGAGCAACAACCCAGCAAGCTCTAGTCCCTTCGCGCGTGCTTTCCGCGAACGGGAATGTCGTCAAACATAGCATCGAGAGCCGCATCCGAAGAACACTCGGCTGGCTCAAGATACGACGCACGCGCAGTACCGCCTTCAACCGGAAGGGGCAGCTTCCCTGGGTTTGCCACAAGGTTTTCGGGTACAGCTCTTCTGCCCTCAGAAGAGCGAACCACGCTAGGCGCAACAGCGCCCCGGGGACCAACGTTTTCCACGTTTCCGCCGATACCCTCTATAGCCGCCATGGCGCTACGATATGTCTTTGCCTCAGGACCAAGGGGGCGTTTACCGCCTGCAACAGCCTGACGAGCAAAGCCATCCACCCCGGAGGACGCCTTCCCCCTACCAAAGCCGGCTCCATGCCCTTTTCTCTTTTGGTCAGCACGAGCTTCCGCCTCGGCGCACTCGCGCTCAACTTCTTCTATGCTCTTGTTTTCCATAGCCCCAGAATCGGCAAAGCGTCCGAAATAATCCATCGCTTCGGTAAACAACTCGTAGTCGGAAGGGTGGCGAGCATCGCTGGCCAAATGGCGAACCAAACCGGCCTGCACCAGCTTCTTCGCCGCACGGCGCGAAGGATCCAGAAAGCCCCCGTATATGCAGTCCGCAGATATTTGCAATTCACAGCCAGCCGAAACGAAACGGCGCGCAACATCGATATCCTTCTGGACTTCACGGCATCGCTCCGGGTTGGCGATTATGACCTTGAAACCCTTACGTTGCAGATTGTGAACCATGAATTCCCAATCGAGCGGCAAGGTGCCCTGGGGAAGTTCCAGTAGAAATTCCCCCTGATCGTTGCCAAGCTGAACAGCTGCGTCCATCCCAAGCTTCTTCAGTTTGTGATAGTCGACTTCAAAGCCCATAGAAAGCTCAGGTGCGCCAGGGATAGCAGACGCATGGCGCTTTAGCTGAAGATACGCCTGCCACATACGGGAGAAGTCGAACCAGGGGTCGCAGCACCGTGGCGTGCATACGATGGAAGTGATGCCCGCTCTCATGGCCTCGGAAAGCATTAGCAGCGATTCCTGCATGGTGCGAGCACCATCATCTACTCCAGGAAGAATATGGCAGTGTACGTCACGCATGGCGAAAGGGACCCTCTAGCTTAATGGATTGTGATAGGCGGGCATTTACGTGAACATGTCTACTCACGCAGAACCAAACCACCTGCCATTATATACGTAAGCCATAAAAAACC
>FR884602.1:52278-54887 GCA_000436075.1 Eggerthella sp. CAG:209
CCCCCGAACAAGTCGGGGGCGGCGTACACGGGAGCAAACGCTTGCACAGAAGAACTATCACTTCGTGGCATCTGCACTGATGCATCGACTACGCAAACGAAAGAGCCTGGTCGATATCAGCAATGAGATCGGCGGTGTCTTCGATACCGCACGAAAGACGCACAAGATCGGGGCTGATGCCAGCTGCAGCAAGCTCTTCGTCATTCATTTGGCGATGAGTTGCATTTGCAGGATGAAGAACACAGGTGCGAGCATCGGCGACATGGGTAGCGATCTGCGCCAACTTCAAGTTAGCCATGAAGCGCTCTGCCGCTTCGCGCCCACCTTTTACGCCAAAGCTCACAACACCGCATGAGCCATTGGGCAGGTACTTCTGCGCCAAATCATAATTCGGGTCATCGGGCAAGCCACAGTAACGAACCCATGCCACTTTCGGGTGGTCGGGAAGGAACTCGGCAACCGACTGGCCGTTCTTGCAATGCTGCGCCATGCGAACGTGAAGGCTCTCCAGCCCCATGTTCAGCAGAAACGCATTCTGCGGCGACTGAATAGAGCCAAAATCACGCATAAGCTGCGAGGTAGCCTTGGTGATAAACGCGCCTTCCAGCCCAAAGCGCTCGGTATACACCACGCCATGGTAGCTTTCGTCGGGCGTAGTAAGACCAGGGAACTTATCGGCATGAGCGTTCCAGTCGAACTTGCCGGAATCAACAATGCAGCCGCCAACGCCAGCGCCGTGGCCGTCCATGTATTTCGTGGTGGAATGGGTGACGATATCAGCGCCCCATTCGAAGGGACGGCAATTTACCGGCGTGGGGAACGTGTTGTCCACGATCAGCGGCACACCATGCGCATGGGCCGCATTGGCAAAACGCTCGATATCCAAAACATTAAGCGCTGGGTTTGCAATGGTTTCGCCGAAAACCGCTTTGGTGTTCGGGCGAAATGCCGCTTCAAGCTCATCATCAGAGCAGTCAGGAGAAACAAAGGTGCACTCCAGGCCCATGCGTGCCATGGTATGGCACAGCAAATTGTACGTACCGCCGTAGATAGCCGAAGAAGCCACTACATGGTCGCCTTGCCCGGCAATATTGAACACAGCAAAGAAATTTGCTGCCTGCCCCGATGAAGTGAGCATTGCAGCGCTGCCACCCTCCAGCTCGCAGATTTTTGCAGCAACAAAGTCGTTTGTAGGATTCTGCAGGCGGGTATAGAAGTATCCAGATTCTTCCAGATCGAACAAACGGCCCATATGCTCGCTTGTGTCGTATTTCCAAGTAGTTGATTGGTAAATTGGCACCTGACGAGGCTCGGCATCGCCAGGACGATAGCCGCCCTGCACACAGGTTGTGGCCAACGATTCGCTCATTGCGTATTCCTTTCTTCCCAAAGCCCGCCCACGCAACCGAGGCGCGTGAAGCGATAGTGTCTATTGTAAAAGTACGTCGCCAAAAGATGGTGCAATAGATCAACAAGTAAAAAGCCTGGTCAATGCAATTACCTATAACTGGCTATAGATTGGCTGACGGACGTAGAAGGCTCGGGCGCTCGCGCGTACAATCGTGGTTGCTGTTACATCAACACACGAATGTATCGTCATTAATAAAGGAGCACTTATGCCAATTCGCATCCCCGATGCCTTGCCGGCAACAGAGGTCTTGGAAAGCGAGAACATCTTTGTTATGACCGAGCACCGCGCCATCCATCAGGACATTCGTCCACTGCGTGTGCTCATCTTGAATTTGATGCCCCTGAAAATCGAAACGGAAACCCAAATCCTGCGCAAGCTCTCGAATACGCCCTTGCAGGTTGAGGTCGACCTTCTGCAAACCGTCACGCATAAAGCAACGCACGTACCCCCCAAGCACATGGAATCGTTTTACGTGGATCTGGATGACATTCGCAACAAGCGCTACGACGGCATGATCGTCACCGGAGCACCAGTCGAAAAGCTCCCCTTTGAAGATGTGGACTACTGGCCTGAATTGTGCGACATCTTCGAATGGGCAAAAACCAATGTATTCTCAACTTTGTACCTCTGCTGGGGCGCGCAGGCGGGTGCCTACTATCATTTCGGGATTCCGAAGTATCTAAGGCAGCATAAGATGACGGGGGTTTTCGAGCACAAGATCTTGAAACCCACTTCTCCTCTGGTCCGTGGCTTCGATACCGTCATTCATGCGCCCCATTCTCGCTGGACCGAGGTTCATGCGGAAGACATCGAGAAGGTTCCCGAACTAGAGCTGATCTCCGTATCGGATGAAGCCGGCGTATTCATCGCTAAAAGCACCGATAGCCGTCACTTTTTCGTATTCGGCCATCCCGAATACGACACCGATACCCTGGCAGGCGAATTCCATCGCGACACGGAAAAGGGTTTGAACCCCGATATGCCAAAGCACTACTTCCCCAACGACGACCCAAAGCAGAAGCCTGTTTCCAACTGGCGAGCCACGGCTCAGCTGTTATACACCAACTGGCTTAACTATTATGTTTACCAGGCAACGCCCTACGACTTGGAAAACATGCCCGAATAAAGCAACCCACACCGAAACAAACCAACGAATCCAATCGGAATTCGCAGCATCACAAAAAGAAGGGCACGCGCC
>FR884602.1:54895-67765 GCA_000436075.1 Eggerthella sp. CAG:209
AGGGCACGCGCCAAAGCGCGTGCCCTTTCAAATTGCAGGAGAAGCGAATCGCCAAACCAGCCGCATGAACGCATGTTAGTCCTGTACACGGATGACCGACGGGAATCCGCCCGTAACAACGCCCTCCAAAGCCAGGATGTCGTCGATGGCCTTGCGCACATTGCGCTCTTCAGCCGTATGGGTAACAAACACCAGATCGACGTCATCGCGTGCAGCGTTGCCGCGCTGGGTAACCGTCTTAACCGAAACATCGTACTTAGCAAAAATATCTGCCGCGGAAGCCAAAACACCACTGCGGTCGGCAACCACAAAACGGATGTAGTACTTCGTATGGAGATCCTCAACGGAAAGGATAGGCAGCTCGTCGGTGCACGTGCATCCGACAATTGGCTTGATGCCCATCTGCAAATGGCGAGCAACCTCAAGTACATCGCCCATAACGGCGCTAGCAGCAGGACCCGCTCCGGCGCCTTCGCCAAAGAACATGTTTTCGCCCGCAGCGTCGCCTACAGTATAAATTGCGTTGAATACGCCATTAACCGTAGCAAGCTGATGGCTTTCAGGGATCATCGTGGGATGCACGCGAACGTCAATGCCCCCATCGGAGCGGTATGCGTGGGCAAGAAGCTTCACCGCATAGCCCATTTCATGAGCCATCGCCAAATCTACAGGGGAAATGCGGCGAATGCCCTCGGTGAACACCTGGTTCATGGTTACACGGGAATTGAACGCAATGGAAGCCAAGATGGCAATCTTAGCAGCAGCATCAAGGCCGTCGACGTCAGCAGTGGGATCAGCTTCTGCAAAGCCCCTTTCCTGAGCTTCCTTCAGAGCGTCCTCGTAGCTCATGCCGTCTTCGTCCATGCGCGTGAGCATGTAGTTGGTGGTACCGTTCACAATGCCCATGATGGAATCGATGCGGTTGGCAATAAGGGAGTGCTTCAAGGGAACGATGATGGGAATAGCGCCACCAACGCTGGCCTCAAACGCAATTTCTACGCCCTTTTCTTCCGCCAAGCTCATAACCTCTTCGCCGCAAGAAGCCATAAGGGCCTTGTTGGCGGTAACCACGCTCTTGCCGTTTTGCAGAGCACCGATTACCACCTCCTTGGCGAAGGTAGTACCGCCGATGAGTTCGATAACCAGATCAACCTCAGGATCTTCAATCACTTCATGGAAATCGGTGGTGAAAATGTCACTCAAACCATATGATTCGGCAACCTCTGGCTGACGAGAACATACGCGGGCCAGCTCAATGTCGATGCCAAAATGACGTTTGAATTCTTCCTTGTGGTTGCGAAGGATGTCCAAGCATCCGCCACCAACCGTGCCCGTTCCGACCAAGCCAACCTTGACAGCCATGAAGCGCACCTTTCCGTAGAAGTTATATTCCATCTATTGTAAACGTAAAGACATTACCGTTTGTCACCGATCCGTTAAATGGATAAGCGAAGCGGCCTTATCGTATAAAAACGAAACGGGGCCCTGACAAGCATGAACAGGAGTCGACCGCGCTTGCTGTGTCGAATCAACCTTGGCTCATTCCGTCAGAACCCCGCATAAGATCATCGCGGCCCAACCAAACAGCTGCAAAAGAAGAACTACAGATCGCAGCTCATCAGGTCGGCGTAGGATTCGCGACGGGTTACCAAGCGAGCCTTGCCATCCTTGACGAACACAATACCGGGCCTGGGCTGACCGTTATAGCGACTGCTCATGGAATGGCAGTACGCACCCGTGCCGAACATGCATACGATATCGCCCAGATCGGGGTTCTGAATCGAAGCATCGGCGGCAACCGCATCGCCAGATTCGCAGTGCTTGCCCACCAGCGTTACCACTTTCGTACGTGGCTGGTTGGCCTTGTTAGCGATAACGGACTCGTACTCCGCACCATAAAGTGCAGTACGAATGTTGTCGGACATGCCGCCGTCGACAGCGACGATATTGCGAATACCCGGCAACGTCTTCAGAATGCCCACGGTATAGAGCGTCACGCCCGGCGTTGCCGCAATGGAGCGACCCGGCTCGACCGCAATGCGAGGCTCCTTCACGCCATAGTGGGCACATAGCTCTTTCACTGCGGTGCAGGTAAGCTTCGCGAACGACTCGATTGTGGGAGGCTCCTCCTCTTTTACGTAAGCAATACCCAAGCCACCGCCCAAATCGAGACCTTCGATTTCGTAGTTGTATTCTTCGTTGATGCGCTTGATGAATTGGATCATGACATCGATGGCTTCACGGAACGAATGCAGGGCAAAAATCTGAGAACCGATGTGGCAATGCAGACCGGCAAGACGGACGCCCGGAGTTTCCAAAACATCCTTCACACATTTGAAAGCGAAATCCTCACGCATGGTGAAGCCGAACTTGGAATCCTCGCAACCCGTACGGATGAATTCGTGCGTATCAGCTTCTACGCCAGGAGTAATGCGCATGTAAATATCCTGCGTAACGCCCAGTTCTTGGGCAATGGCGGAAATGCGGCCCAATTCAATACGGGAGTCAACAACAATGCACCCCACACCAGCCTCGATGGCTTCACGCAGTTCTTGAGGGGTTTTGTTGTTGCCATGAACTACTACACGCTTGGCAGGGAAGCCCGCAGCAAGCGCGCAGGCAAGTTCGCCACCGCCAGAAACATCCAGGCACATGCCATGTTCATTGGCAAGCTGCACGATGGCTTTGTTCTGGAACGCTTTGGAAGCATAGGCAACTTCGGCACGATCGCCGTAGTACTTCTTGAAAGACTGCACGTATTCGTCCATGCGCGCTTCAAGATCGGCCTGGTCAAACACGTACAATGCGGTACCGAATTCCTTAGTAATTTCCACCATATCGCAGCCGCCGATAAAAAGATGATCGTCTTTCACTTCAGCAGTAAGGGGCAAAACCTTGCCCAATTCCATGGTGGTAAGGCCATCAGCCTTCTTGTTCAGGTCAGATACGGGGAGTGACATAACGCCTGCTTCCTTAGGTGTTGCGTGGGTATGCGCATACGCGCTTCTTGTTCGACCGATATAATACCGTGCGAATAACTACTGTACCAATGTTTCTTTTCAAGCTGGTAACGCCAGCACGATTGGAGGCCACCATGCTTCGTATAACCATATTTGCCGTGGGTAAGCTCAAAGAGCAGTTCTGGAAAGACGCTGTCGCAGAATACCTGAAACGCCTTGGTGGATACGCAAAAATCGAAGTGCGAGAACTCCCCGACTCCAATGTAGAAAAGGAAGCCTCAGCTTTGCTTTCCGCATTGCCAGAACGCGGGCCCATTATCTTGATGGATATCCGCGGCAAAGAAACTTCCAGCGAAGGCCTGGCGCAAAAAATTGACAATTATGCGCTCAACAGCGATTCGCATATTTCCTTTATCATCGGCGGAAGCGATGGCGTAACAAAAGAAGTGAAGCAGCGCGCCACAGAGCGTATCAGCTTTGGGCCCATAACCCTACCCCACAACCTTGCTCGCGTTGTTCTGCTTGAACAGATTTATCGGGCATTCAAAATTATCCGCCACGAGCCGTACCACAAGTAGCTTCTAAGGTCTGCCGAATTCAGGTATATGTCTCATGCGCTTTTCACCTGAGGCAAGGGCCACGGCTGCTTGACCTCTGCCGCCAGCGCCGAACCGCGCACTCGCCGTCTGGGATAAGAGCCATGTCCAAAAAGGGCGCTCCGCAGTGACGCGAAACCCCTACCCTACTTGCTTTTGGAGCTCGGCAAGGGTTCCATCTTTGTCCATCTGGTCGAGGGCGTCGTTGATGGCATCTGTTAAGGCCCGATTGTCCTTGTTCACGGCAACGGCATATTTCTCGCACGTTGCCACAGTTTCCAGGGTAACGCAATTGGAGTAGGTGCTGTTCGTGAAATATGTTGCGGCAGGCTCATCGGTTACCACAGCGGCAACTTGCCCCGCCTCAAGAGCAGCAAAGCATTCGGCGGCGGTCTTGTAGGTAACAACATTTTGCGTGACGTTCGCCATGGCATAGTCATAACCCGTGGCTTCAGCCTCAGCGGCAACTTGCTTGCCTTTCAGCTCGGACACCTTTTCGTACACGCCCCTCTTCGCCACAATCGCTTGATCAACCAGGTAATACGGAGATGAAAAATCGACTAACTCCGACCGGCTGGGGTTGATGGAGAGCGCCGAAATGGCAACATCGTAGGTACCGTCGTGCACGCCCTGCACCAGTTCATCGAACGGAACTGCCTTGATCTCAAGCTGAAGCCCCAAACGATTCGCCACCTCACGGGCAACACTCACATCGAAACCCGTAGGGGTCTCACCGTCTAGGGAGTCAAACGGAGGAAAATTAGGCGCCATAGCAACAGTAAGTTTGCCCTCGCTTACCAACTGGTAGCTGGGTTTGCCGCCTTCTTCCGCACAACCTGAAAAGCACAACGCAGCCAGTACCGCACAAAGCGTTACCAGAACCGCCACAAACCGTTTTGCCATATCCTTCCCTCCCTTCAGCGAAAAACAACCAAGAAAACCTGCTGCCTTATTCGGCTTTCACCATGTCGTCGGCAGATTCTAACGTAAGGTCGCCTTCTTTGATCCAGCCAATCTTACGCAAAACAAGACCGAACGCGTAGGTTAATGCCGCAGGAAGCACGAAACAGATAAGCACCAGACCGGCCCAATCCATAGCGGTGATGGCTGTCATTGCACCCGATGCCATATCGGCAACCCAGCCTGTGTACACACCAATAGGACCAACCAGACCACAGGTGCCCATGCCCGATGAAATGGCGGGACCGTTCATCTTGAGCTGGAAAATGCAGGTGGCGATGGGACCAGTGATCACGGAAGCCAACGTAGGAGGAATCCAGATGCGTGGATTACGCACGATATTGCCCATTTGCAGCATCGACGTTCCCAAACCTTGCGAGATCAATCCACCCCAGCGATTTTCTTTGAAGCTCATTACCGCGAAACCAACCATCTGAGCGCAGCAGCCGGCAACAGCAGCGCCTCCCGCCAAACCAGTAAGGCTCAATGCTGCGCAGATAGCCGCCGAGGAGATTGGCAACGTAAGGGCAATGCCCACCAAAGCCGATACCAAAATGCCCATGAAGAATGGCTGGAGCTCCGTAGCCCACATAATAAGTGAGCCTACCGCAGTAGCACCCGCCCCAATGGAAGGTGCGCACGCCATAGAGAGAAAGCACCCCACCAGGATGGTGACCGAAGGAGTAACCAGGATGTCGATCTTCGTTTCATTGGCGACCAGCTTGCCGCATTCAGAAGCCACGATGGCAACCACGAGCACCGCCAATGGGCCGCCCGCACCGCCCAAGCTGTTCGCTGCATAACCAACTGCAACCAGGGAAAACAGCACCAGCGATGGCGCCTTCAGCGCAAACCCGATGGATACAGCCATGGCGGGACCAGCGGCGCTTTTGGCGAAATCGCCTATCTGCACCAATACGTCGATTCCAGCCTGCTGGCCAATGGTCGAAAGAATGGTACCCATGAGCAGCGAGGCAAACAGGCCTTGCGCCATGGCGCCCAAAGCGTCAATCAGATAACGCTGAACGGAAATCTCGATATCCTTGCGTTTGCAGAATGCTGCGAACGAACTCATTGGTTCTTTGTTCCTTTCAAATAAAGAAGCCGCGCTTTGGCGGCTTCACGAGGCGACATGGGCGTTGCCCTCCTTTTAGTTTTCGCCTTCGGTTGCGGGGTTTTCCGATTCAGCGGCTTTCCCGTCTTCGGCCTCTTTGGCATCAAGCACCTCAAATGCCAAACCATATCCGCCTGCACCGTAGTTCAACGCCTTCGATACGCGGGCGATGGTTGTCGCAGAGGCACCGGTTGCCCTTTCGATAACAGCGTATGAGCTGCCCTTGCGCAACATACGCGCCACATCCAAACGCTGCGAGGTGTCCTTGATCTCTCGAACGGTGAACAAATCTTCCAGCAGGGCAAATACATCATCAGGACGGGTTAAGCCCGCAAAGACCTCAAGCAGATCTTCCACTTCTCTCGTTCTAAGCTCCGGCATATCCCATACCCCTTTCACCGTTGATGATTCCCCTAATGCATTGCCCTTACGGACAGCGCACATGTTGTCCCCTGAAAAAACAAGCCGCACCCCTGTGCCTTGCGGCAAAGGGGGATGCGGCTTGAAGAAAGCGCACTGATAGCGCAATCCGACTAGAAGCGGGTGATCCACTCTTCGTATTCCGGTGCCTTACCGTAGGCAACCTCGAAATAGCGCTCCTGCAGCTTCTTCGTAATGGGGCCCATGGGACCGATTTCGCGGTCGTCTACACTGCGAACAGGCGTGAGTTCGGCGGCGGAACCGCACATGAACATCTCGTCGGCGATGTACAGATCGGAGCGCGTAAGGGATTCCTCGATAACGAGAAGGTCCATGTCGGAAGCGATATGCAGGATGGTGTCACGAGTGATGCCCTCAAGCAGGCCATCGGACAGCGGAGGCGTAGAGAGGATGCCGTTGCGAACGGTGAAGAGGTTTTCGCCCGTGCCTTCGCAAACATAACCCTGCTCGTTGAGCATAACGGCCTCGGCATAGCCGTGGTTCTTTGCCTCGAGCTTTGCCAGGATAGAGTTCATGTAGGAAGCAGAGGACTTAACGGCAGGAGGAATTGCGTTGAAGGAACGCTGACGCCAGGAAGAAACACCCACAGGGATGCCGTTCTTAAGGGCATCTTCGCCCATGTAAGCGCCCCAAGGCCATACTGCGATGATCACGTCTACCGGAGCGCCCGTCGGGTCTACGCCCATCTGGCCATAGCCATAGTAGGCAAGAGGACGAATGTAGCAAGACTTCAATTCGTTCTTCTTGATAAGCTCAACGGTTGCTTCGCACAGCTCGTCTACGCTGTAGGGAAGATCCATCATGGCAATCTTGGAGCTGCGCTGCAGGCGTTCCATATGGTCACGAAGGCGGAAGATAACCGCTTCATCGGTTTCTTCGTTGTGGTAGCAACGGATGCCCTCGAACACGCCGGAACCGTAATGAAGGGCATGGGTCAAAACGTGCGTCGTTGCCTGCTCCCACGGCACCATTTCGCCGTTCTTCCAAATGTATTTAACAGGTTGCACGTCAGCCATTGTTCTTCCTTTCGCGGTTCTTCTTCCCCCAAAGCCCAGGACGCGTAAGCACGCCCCGCTGGGATCTTTTTCGGTTTTCTATTCTACTCCAACTAAGTAGAGTGATGTAGTTCAGCACAAAAAGGCAGCAACTGGGGCCTCCTACTCCGTAAAAGGTAGGACCATCCCCGAAAAGGCGCTACCGCCCGAGGCTGCCACCTTCGCAAAGCCCCACGTCAATCCAATCTGCAGGGACTCAACCTGGCAGCCTAGCGCGACCACCCCTGCGGTGTAGATCGACAACAGCATCTCAGCCTGCGGAAACAGCGCGGCGGGAATCAGCTAACCCCGGCAGGCAGTGCCTCGACCTGCAGGGAAAAGCGCATATACGCCACGCCCTTAGCAAAGCAACGCTCCAGCCTGTGCGCTACTCGGTTTTCTCACGGACGGCGGTAGCATCGGAGATCGATCGCTGCACTGCGGCCTCGGTTACCGTTTTGGTGCTGGAGGATATAGCGCGCTCGGGCTTTCCCGACGCCGCGTCGGCAACGCCAGCAACAACCTTTTCTTGCTCCTCGATCTGAGCGCGACGCCTGCTGGCAGCCTCTTCGACGTCGGACGTTTGCACAGCGTGCATCAAGATCTGCATACGACGCTCGACGTCTTGGATGATATCGGAGCAGTCTTTCAGCTCGTCGAACATGTCAATGCCTTCAACCTTGGCATCTTGCTTGTACTTCAACGTATGCTCAAGCGATGCCCAAAAGTCCATCGCTATGGTGCGCAGCTGGATTTCAACAGGCACATATTGTTTCCGGTCAAGGAAATAGACGGGCACCTTCACAATGATGTGAAGGCTACGGTATCCGTTTGGCTTGGGGTGCGTGATATAGTCCTTCACCTTTACGATCTGCAAATCGTCCTGCAGGGAAAGAACCTTCAGTAGGGCACTCACATCGTCGATATAGGAAACAATTACGCGCATGCCCGCAATATCCAGGATGTTTTCTTCCATGGATTTCAGAGTTACCGGCACACCGTAACGATACAGCTTGTCATACACGCTTTTGGGCGCCTTAATACGCGATTCAATGTGATGGATCGGGTTGCGACTTAAGCGATACTCCAGATCAGCATCAAGAATCTCGAAACGCGTGCGCATTTCGCGAATAGCAGCCTCGTATTTCTTGAATAGAGGCCTGCTTGCCTGCTCGAACAGCTGGTACTGCTCCGTTGATTTGGCCAACTGCTTGTCAGGCGCCTTTTCGCTTGCCATGCTTTTAGACCCTTCGTTGTCGGAAACCGTTTTCGCTCCCATCTTAGCCAGCCATGGCAAGTCCGAACAGCACTCCACGAAAGATTCTCCGCACATGTCAATTATTGGGAAAGATCGTTGCAGGTTGGTAACGCTCCGCAATTGACAGATCGCAAAAGCCTAAGCCGCTCTACCCCCCCCCTGGGAATATAGGGACAGGTCCCATTTTCCCGGTTTGGCATAGCGCACAAAGAAAAAGCTCCGCTTGCATGATGCTTAGCAAGCGGAGCTCTCTTCGCGAAGTGGGGAAATAGGACCTGTCCCTATATTCCCAGTTTGGCATTACGCGTAGAAAAGGATGTCGTTATAGGTGGGAACGGGCCAATAATCGCGCTCTACCACACATTCAAGGGCATCGATCTCGGCACGAAGGGCATCCATAGCAGGAATTACCTCGTTGGCGTAAGCGTTAGCCTGCTCCTGCGGCGCCTCGATTGCCTCGGCTGCATTGTGAACCTTGATAAGCTCGCGCGTTGCCTTTGCGGCCTTATCGGCACCGGCGATGATGACCTCAAGTACGCTTTCGGCCTCAGTCATATCTGCACCAGAGATAGCGGCCTTCACTGTAGTGATATTGCTTGCCAAATCGGCCATGTAGTCGGTGATGGCGGGCAGGTAGGCACGGCGAACCATGCGGATCATGGTGCGTGCCTCGATGTTCAGAAGCTTATTGTACTTGTCGAGCTTTACCTCGTAACGGCTACGTGCCTCAGGCTCGGTAAGAACGTTGAATTCGTTAAACAGATCGAGCGACTTCTGGTCTACGAAGCAGGGCAGAGCCTCTGCGGTGTTGCGATGGTTTGCAAGGCCGCGCTTCTCAGCTTCCTTCTCCCATTCCTCGGAATAGCCATTGCCGTTGAAGATGATGCGCTGGTGGTCAGTGAGCGTCTTCTTGATGTAAGCGATGGCCTTCTTTTCGAAGTCGGCACCTTCGGCACCTTCAAGCGCATCGGCGAAGCCCTTCAAGCTCTTTGCCATTGCGGTGTTCAGGATCATGTTGCAGTCGGAAAGGTTAACCGAAGAGCCAGGCATGCGGAATTCGAACTTGTTGCCCGTGAACGCGAAGGGGCTGGTGCGGTTGCGGTCGGTGTTGTCCTTCATGAACTTCGGAAGAACGGCAACGCCCAAGTCCATTGCGATAGCATCGGCGGAATGGTATTCGTCGCCAGAGATAAGGGCATCTACGATAGCGCCCAGCTCGCTGCCCAAGAAGATGGAGATGATAGCCGGAGGTGCCTCGTTTGCACCCAGGCGATGATCGTTGCCAGCAGAGGCAACCGACATGCGCAGCAATTCCTGATATTCATCAACCGATTCGATTACGCAGGCAAGGAATACGAGGAAGCGCAGATTATCCATCGGGTCGTCGCCGGGATCAAGCAGGTTAACCTTGTCGTAGGAAAGCGACCAGTTGTTGTGCTTGCCGGAACCGTTGATGCCCTCGAATGGCTTTTCATGCTGCAGGCAAACCAGGCCATGATGGGATGCATCGAGGCGCATCTTTTCCATCGTGAGCAGGTTTTCGTCGATTGCGCGGTTCGAGTTGGTGAACAGCGGAGCAAGCTCGTGCTGTGCAGGGGCAACCTCGTTGTGCTTGGTTTTTGCAGAAACGCCCAGCGCCCACAGGTCGTCATCGACTTCCTTCATGAATTCGTTGACGGTAGGTCGGATGGCGCCGAAGTAATGCTCTTCAAGCTCCTGACCCTTAAGCGGAGCAGCGCCGAACAGGGTGCGGCCCGTCATGATAAGGTCCTGACGCTTCACGTAATCCTTCTCGGAAATCAGGAAGTACTCCTGCTCTGCACCAACGGTGGGAACCACGCGATGGCCATCTTCGCCGAAGAACTTCAAGACGCGCTGAGCCTGTTCGTTAACAGCGCTCATGGAACGGAGAAGCGGTGTTTTCTTATCGAGTGCTTCACCGGTATAGGAGCAGAATGCGGTAGGGATGCACAGCACTTCATCCTTGATGAATGCAAAGCTGGTAGGATCCCATGCGGTGTAGCCGCGAGCCTCGAACGTGGCACGCAAACCGCCAGAGGGGAAACTCGATGCATCGGGCTCACCCTGGATAAGTTCCTTGCCGCTGAAGGTCATGATTGCGGTGCCGTCACCTACGGGGTTCAGGAAGCTGTCATGCTTTTCGGAGGTGATGCCTGAAAGGGGCTGGAACCAATGCGTGTAATGGGTAGCACCGTGCTCGATAGCCCATTCCTTCATGGCGTGAGCAACGACATTCGCAACTTCGATATCGAGAGGCTTACCTTCCTTAATGGTTTTGGTGAGGCTCTTATAGGTTGCGGAGGGAAGGCGTTCCTTCATGACGTGCTCGTTGAACACCATCGATCCGTAGATTTCAGAAACGTGGGCCATCTTTTCTCCTTTTAGGTATTGACGCTTATGCGACTGCTTAACGGCTTTTGGTTATTTTGCCATAACCACCGCCGCCTTTTCGGTACCTCTCAACCCTAATCAGCATTTGTTTCGATCAGTTTTCGCTCGCGAAACGGATTTGTTTCACTCATCAGAGCATGGTTTTAACGCTATTTTCCACGCAAACGGAAGGTGATAGCGGTAAGCGGTCAAATACTGTCGCGCCTAACTGGTTCGATACGATCTCAAAAGAGCATCCCGGCCAGCTTACGCCTCAACGAAAACCAGACAGGCACCACAAAAAACGGCCCGAGCGCTACGCTCGAGCCGTTTCACTATCGGTAAAGTACGTTGTACTTGGTTCGCCTAGCCGAATGCGGGGGAAACATATGCAGGGGCTTCCGCCGTGCCCGACAAGCCAGCGATAAGCACATCCAAGCAACCAGTGTTGATGAGCACAACCAGCAAGAAGGTATTGACTGCAAAGCCTGCCCACACGGCCCATTCTGACTGCTTACGCTGCTCAAAGCTCATCTTAGTAGGAAGGGCGAGCTTGACGATCATGGCAAAGATTCCGCCAAGCAGGCCGAGTGCAAACCAACGCGCCTTTGCCATAAAGGAAAGAGAATCAGCCAGCTGCGTTTCCGCAGGCGGATTCGGAGCTGCTGCCTTCTGCTGCAGTCCCTGCTCGCTAGCGTACGAATACGCTACGTTTGCTTTGCTTTGATCATGCTGTCCCTTTTGCATCATGAACACATCCCCTCGACTGTGCTCAGAAAACGCGATGACGCCGACTCAGGCATTCCTGCTCCTGAACAACGAACACGTTTTAGAACACGTTCTGAACGCGTTCTATATTAACTCAATAATCGGGGAAAACGGTGGGCACTCATGAAATCGATGAATTCTTGCACGACTTTCGGCTGGCGACCCTCATCGCGGCTAACCACATAGGTTTTGTGGAAGTCGATCGGCGCCTCACGCACAGGAATACACACCACATCGTCGAACGCGTTGATCATCAGCGAGTAGCAGAACAGAGCGGTTTTCGATTCGTTGCCAGCAACCAACGACGAGAGGGTGATCTCGTCATCGTAAGAGAACTGCACATTAAGGTCGTAGCCCTCAATTAAGTCGACGATTTCCTGGTAAACGGGCGAAGCAGGATCGTAGGAAAGAATTTCTTGCCTCTTCAGTTCCGCCAGCGAAACCTCTTTCTTTTTCGCCAAAGGATGCTTTTTGTTGACACCCAAAACCAACGGCTGGGACCAGCAAAGGTTGTAACGCAAGTCGGGCGTGTCCTCTATGCGGCTGGCAAAAGCAACGTCAAGCTGCCCTGTGCGCAATCTGCGAAGCAGTTCGCGCGAATAGGCTTGCGTAACCGTGATATGCGGATCGAATGGGCTCTTTTCTCGAAACTCGAACAACGCCTGTGACCAGAACTTGCCTTGCATGGCATAGATAGTTCCGAGATTGATCGTGGCGTTTTCAGTGCCAAGAGATTCTTCGGCAAGCACACGCGCCCTGTCGAGACTGCGCAGGGCGCCGGTAACGCAGTCTGAGATATCCCGTCCGATATCGGTAAGCTCAACAGTGGAACGATTGCGCGAAAAAAGCTGCACGCCCCATTCTTCTTCAAGGCGCTTGATTGCCAATGAAAGCGTTGGCTGTGATATTTCTAGATCTTTTGATGCGCGTGTGTAGTTGAGCACTTCAGCAAGGTGCTCAAAGTAGCGTAAATCTTCAACTCTCATTTCCCCCTCCTCTGCAGAACACGAGCTGCCTGGCATAAACCAAGCTGCGCATTCGTGCATGTAAAACGATCATAACAGCAAAGCCCCATGTAAAGAGCATCGAACACGTTCAATTTGGAACGCGTTTTCGACGTTAACCATTCGCCGAATGAACGTAATTGGGGAACCAACTTTCCGAAAACCATAGGCCACGGCTCGAAAAGGGCAGCTTGCTGCTGCCGACGCGCGCCAATTCGTTTTTCGCATGACCCCCCATTGGGGCGACTTACCCTTTGCGGGATCTATCGCGTTGCAACGATCGGCGCCTCGCAAAAACAAATATTCCGACATTTTTGCAACTTTTTTTGCGATTAGGGGCTCCT
>FR884603.1:0-2501 GCA_000436075.1 Eggerthella sp. CAG:209
CCCTGTAAGCTCCGCCACCGCGACCCGCCGACCGCCCCAGGCACCTGACGTACCACCCCGTGCAAGAACCACCGCATGCTATGCTTTTCTGCAAATTTGGCAATCGAGAGGATTAACCCACACCAACGTCAACAGGAGGAGAGTTATGTTCAAGATTTCCAATTTCACCGACAACGACGACGTAACCGTACTCAAGGAGTTCGGCGCCTTCAAAACCATCGAATGGAAACGCGACCTTTCCGTCAACGAAGCTTCCGCCATGAACGCTTACTTCGCCAGCGAAATGAACGTGCGTCGCCGCCAGGTTATCTGCGATCTGAGCCAGGCACCCGTTACCGTTCAGGCCGGCGCCATGCAGTGGATGGTGGGCAACGTAACCTGCACCACCGGCGTTAAGGGTGTGGGCGACCTGTTCGGCAAGGCCCTGCGCGGTGCGGTTACCAGCGAATCGGCAATCAAGCCCGAATACCAGGGCACGGGCCTTCTGGTTCTCGAGCCTACCTACCGCTACATCATCACGCTCGACGTAGCCGATTGGGACAATTCCATCGTGCTCGACGACGGCCTGTTCCTGGCGTGCTATTCCAGCCTCCAGCACAAAACGGTTATGCGCAGCAACGTTTCTTCCGCCGTTGCTGGCAACGAAGGCCTGTTCAACCTGGGCATCCAGGGCTACGGCGCGCTGTGCCTGGAATCGCCCTGCCCCGAAGAAGAGCTTATTGAGGTCACCCTGGACAACGACGAACTCAAGATCGACGGCAACATGGCGCTGGCTTGGAGCGGATCCCTCAACTTCACGGTTGAGCGCTCAGGCAAATCGCTCGTGGGCTCTGCCGCTTCCGGAGAAGGTTTGGTGAACGTCTACCGCGGCACTGGCAAAGTGCTTCTTGCTCCGACACTTTATTAAAATCAATTGCGTTCGAGAAACTATAAATGCAGGTCAGCCTTGCGCGGCCTGCATTTATGCTGATCATCGCCCACACTTGCTCACATCACTAAAGCGGTTGTGACGCATGCCCTAAGGCGGCTCATTGCAATACAGCATCCCCGGAGGTAGAGTGACGAACATGTTCATCTAACCAAGGAGGTTATCGTGAGTCTGGATCACCGAATCGTCATGCCCCCCGCTGAAGAATTCCAGGGCCTGTCGCCCGAGGAACTGCCGAAGGGCCTTGAAGGGCTCGTAGTAGTCGAGCTGGGAGATTACGTCGCGATGCCTGCCTGCACTCGTGCGCTCGGCGAAATGGGCGCCACGGTGTACAAGATCGAAACCATCAAGGGCAACCTGCACCGCGGCGACGGCGTGGGCTTCGGCATGCCGGAGCTGGGCCCCGACAACCCGGCGTTCGACATGAGCAACGCCAACAAGAAATTCCTTTCCATCGACATGAAGTCTGATGGAGGACGCGAACTGGTAGAAAAGCTGCTGGAGCAGGCCGACGTGTTCGTTACAAGCCTGCGCAATCCTTCCTTGAAGCGCTTGGGCTACGACTACGAAACATTGCATGCCCGTTACCCGCGCCTGGTATACGGCCAAATGCGCGGCTATGGAGAACGAGGCGCCATGAAGGACGCCAAGGGCTTTGACGCCACCTGCTATTCCGCCCGTGGCGGCCTGCTTATGTCCATTCCGCAGGCTGGCGAGCACTTCCAGCCAGGCAACATGCCCGCCGCATTCGGCGATTTCAATTCCTGCATCGCCCTTGGCTTGGGTATCATGAGCGCCGTTTGGCGCGCTCAGCGCACCGGCATGGGCGATCACGTTACCGTAAACCTTCACCACATGGCGCTGTGGGGTATGCAGGTGCCTGTTGTTTCCGCCCCGTTCGGCGTACCCTTCCCGAAGAGCCGCAAGGCCGTGCCCTGTCCCACCAACAATTCGTACATGACCGCCGATGGCGTATGGTTCCTTATCTGCTACGGCACCTACGATTCCTGGTATCCGTTTGTTGCACGCCTGATTGGCCTGGAAGAATACGCCGACGACCCGCGCTTCACGAATTGCGCAACCATCAACGCCAACGGCGACAACGCAACCGTGGTAAACATGATGGCCGAAGCCTTCGCCAAACACGACTGGGCATACTGGAAGGAAGTTTTCGACGCCAACGACGTTCCCTACGCAGTATGCAACACCATGGATGATGTTCTTGAAGACGAAGAAGCTTACGTCAACGATATGCTCCGTCCGATTCACTACGACAGCATCGGCGACCATTCCATTACCACGATTCCCATCCGCATGAAGAGCCAGGGCGACCCAGTTATCAGCCGCGCGAAGCCAGTCGGCTACGACACACGCGCGGTTATGGAAGACCTGGGCTACAGCGAGGCCGAAGTGGATGCTCTGGTGGAAGCAGGCAACGTGCGTTGCTACGACGAAGAAGCGCCGGCGAAACTCGACGACCTTTCGTTCGGCCCTACGCAAGGCTAGCGGTTCAGCTCACCTTCGGAGCCGACCCCTTTCCATTTCAAACAAAAGCCCTTCGTCGCAACACGCG
>FR884603.1:2647-9876 GCA_000436075.1 Eggerthella sp. CAG:209
GGCCGGTAGCCGCAGCATGTCCGCATCAAAATCAGGGCAAACCTCGTCTTTTCGATAGCGCTGAATCTCATGCCTATCGTGCTGGCCACGGCGGCTGCGCTGGATCCCGTAACAGACTCACCTGTGCGCAAACTACGGCAACATCTTCGTAGTGGCGAATTCGGCACTGCCACGCTGGAAGTCAAAAAAGGCGCAGTTGGATGCCGCCCCGCCGGCATGCCCCTACTTCATCATCCAGGGATAATCCGGAAACTCCTCGGGAAGCACGATCTTGTCCTGTTTGGCGCCATCGCCTGAAAGACACTTTGCAAGGTAGGTCCAAAGCCTCGATTCGAAGATGTTTTCCGTCATCTTGTTCAAATGGTTAAGGGTAATCTTGCTTGGATCATTCACCCAAAGCCGAAGCATGCCCACTTTCGCCGAAGCGATGTACTCCGAAATAACATCAAGCTGGAAAGAAGAAAGCTCAAAGCCCCTATCCAACAATGCGGCGAACAGCTGTTTCATCGGCTCACGCTGCTTATCAAGGTAAATAGACCCATATTCCCCGTTCGCCAAAATGGAAACTTCCCTGAAGCGTTTTTGGTAAAAGTCGGCCATCGCATCGGTAGCCTGCTCAAGCGTAATATCGTCTAAACACGAAATAATGGCTTGGCAGGTTGGTGTGCAGGTATTTTCTTCTTCGACAGACTCAAGAACATTGCTGATGCTGTAATAGTTGCGGTAAAACATCGCCCGTGAATAGCCCGCCTTTTCCGTAAGAACCATAACGCTGATTTGGTCGAGCGGCTTTTGGGCATAGAGCTCAAGAAATGCTTCTTCAAAGCACTTTCGCGTTGGTGATTTGGGCAGTTGCTGAATGGGAATCATCGTTACCTCATCTTTTATTCCCGAGGCGGCATTCTGCGAAGTGGGCTCATCTGGGTTAATACGGCTAATACAATCCCCGGCAAAATGTCTCGTTCTGCATGAACACGTTCATGCTGCAATTAGAATACTACTTGTCAGAGTACGAAGCTGCATCGTCACGTGATACGTCCTGGCAAATGGGGAAATCAGGAGCTTCGTTCTGCTGCCTTGAGGGGAAAGGCGGGCAAAATGCACGAACTTGGGGTAACCAGAAGCATCGTTGACGTTGTATTGCGCAACGCGTGCTCCCAGCAGGCCAAACAGGTCCTTTCGGTGAGCCTGGTTATAGGCGAAATGCGCAACTTGGAAGAAGAATGGGTGCAGCGCTATTTCGACCGCTGCGCAAAAGGCACCCTTGCCGAAGGCGCAAAAATCAAGATCCAGAAGGTACCTATGGCTTTTTACTGCAACGACTGCGGGTCAACCTTCCAACTTGCCATGGGCAGCGACAGGCATATGTGCTGCCCCGATTGCGGAAGCGAAAACTACGACATGGTCACCGGCGGAGAACTCCTTATCAAGGAAATCGAAATCAGATAGGCCTACTTCACGTATTACGAACAATGGGAGATAAATCGTTCGAAAAGGAAGGAGCGGGAAATGCATAAAGGGGAAGAAATGCTCAACCAAGCTCAAGAGAACGCTACAGAAACGCAAGCAACTTCCGTTCGGGTAAAGCCAGGCATCGATTACGAGAAACTGAAGAGCATCGGGGTTCCTGATGAGGTAATTGCCTCGCTCGACCCGCGCGACGGCGGCAACATCACCCCGCAGGGGGAAGTGCTTTTCTTGGACGAAGGCCGCCTGCACCGCAGGGAGCTGCCAGACAAGCCCCTGCACGAAAACCACCCACGCGGGCTGGGAATCAAAGACTTCATCATGACAAAGGTGCTGGCCACAACGCCAAAAACGTGGGACCGCACCCTTAAGGTGTTCATGATGATCGTATCGGGAGCAAAGCTTACGGGAAAAGAGGGTATCATTCCAGAGCTCTATAAAAGGGCTACCCAGTTCTCGCCCGATGAGAAAATGTACACGCACGGCACTGTGCTGCCCCTTAATGTGGACATGGTCGAGGAAGGCAAAACCGCGGTTTTGCCCATAGATCTGATCATGGACGCCATCGATGGCGCTGAATACATCGCTCAAATGAATCGGTGCATTTGCCGTTCCGCCCACGACTGCTCCGAATACGAAAAAACGCTGGGCTGCCTGTTCTTCAACATGGCGGGGGTAACGGCGGTGAAAAACGGGCTGGCAAAGCCGGTAACGAAAGAAGAGGCTAAGCAACATGTCTACGATGCCCGCGATGCCGGTTTGATCGGGCAGGCGTTGTATGTCGAACTCGAGCAGATGGTTTGGGGCTTCGAAAATCAGAAGATGGATGAGTTCATGGAAATCTGCTTCTGCTGCCCTTGCTGCTGCGTGGCGCTCGACGTTTGCAAGAACGCGAACCGCACCATAAAGAACCGATTCAGCGGTGCTGGCTTCACGGCAGTAATCGACCACGAGAAATGCACGGGTTGTGGCAACTGCGCCAAGAAGTGCCCGCAGGAAATCATCACGGTGAACTCTGATGGCAAGGTGACAATCGACCAAGACCATTGCATCGGCTGCGGGTACTGCAAAAGCGTCTGCCCGAACGACGCCATCACCCTTCAGCAAACCATGCCCCTACGTGAAAGCATCCATGAGTACTTCCTGGAAGAAGGAAGGATCGACATGGTTATGGATAAATGCACGATGGAGATCCCTCCGGCAGATTACGAGTGGAAGGATACCCAAATGGATCCGATGGCAATTATGCAGGCGGCGGGCCAAAAAACCGTAGCACTTGCCGACGAGGCGGCGCGAAATCTTGGATGCACAAGCGCGAAAGCCTTCTTCAAGTACAACAAGAAATATATGGCAGGCGCCATTGGCGTAGGAGCGTTGGCGTGGCTGCTTCTTAAACACAAGAAATAGCAAGCAGAGGAAAGGGGCGTGACACTCATGGCAAAAGCAGCAAATGGGACTTTGCCTTCAATGCCCGAAAAACAGCCTCGCTTCATGGACCGTTTCTCTAAAGTCACCAAAGTAGGTTTTGTGCTGTTGGGGTACTTCCTGGGCATCATAGGTGTTTTAATTGATTGGGCTATCGGCCACAAGAAAAAGATGATGGAATGCAGCGCCGAGGCAATTTGGTACGGCCTTATCGGCTGGGGCGCAAGCATGATCACCCGATTCACCCTCTTGGCTTTGGGGATCAACAAAACCGATTACCTTCTCCAGCTGTTCGGCCCTGGCGTCACGGTATGGAACATTCTTTGGTGCATCTGCGGCGCGTGCTTCATTGTGCTTTCGATGTTGTGGATCTACGGTTTGCGCACAAAGATGACCGATGCCGAGCGCGCCTACAATCTCAAGGGCGACGACCACTTCCACAACGGGGAGAAAACGCTTCGCTACGACGGGGGCATTACAGTCAACGCTCTGCCCGAAGAGATATGGCCCTACATGCAACAGGCAGGCCAATCAAAGGGTGGTTGGTACAGCTTTGAGCGCTTGGAACGCCTGTTCACCTTCGACATCCGCAATCATTACGACTGGAAGAAATACCCTCAGTGGCAGAACCTCCATGTTGGTGAGTTTCAGTGGTTTCACCAGGCACCGCTTTCTATCGGCGAATGGGTAACCGATTGCTCCAACGGAGAAAACGGCCTCTATTATTGGGCAGCCCACTCCGATACGGCTACCGATCCAACGTGGAAAAACCGCGGCCCAAATCAGGAAGGGGCGCTTCGCCTGTGGTTCCACCGCTTTGCGTGGACGTGGAACTGGGAAGTGTACCAGATCAATGAAACCCAATCGCGCTTCATCTATCGTTGCGATTGTCATTTCGATCCTTTCCTGCGCACTCCCATCCACAAGTACTTCGTTGTTTTCATCCTGGGAACTGCATCCCTTGTCATGGGGCGTTGCTGCATGGAAACAATCACCGGCTTGGCGGAGGGTCGCAGAGATTTCCGCAAGCGTTACTTCGACTAGGGGAAAGAAGGCGCCATGAAAACGCATTACGAAACCATCGTGGTTGGAGCTGGTGCAGCTGGCATGAACTGCTGCTTGGAGCTCCAGAAAAACGATCGCGAATACCTGCTGATCAGCCCCAATATTGGCGGGCGAATCTGCAACGACGAAGAACGCCACATGAACTACGGCGCGGTGTTCTATTTTGGAACCTACAAATATATGCTCCGCTCAGAGCTGCTGATTGAAGGGCCTGATGTCCTGCCCGCTTTGAGCGCTGGCTGTTGCCATCACGACGACGGGAAACAGTACGAACCGGTTTCCCCTACAACAATTGCCGACGCGCCTTCGCTTCTGAAGTACATGAAATGGATGCGCGAGGAATTCATCCCCCGCTACACCAAGTTCAAGGACAACTGCACGGTGATGGAGGTCACGGCAGCCCTTGAGAAAGACCCCCTGATCAAGCAGCTGTACCAAGAATCAGCAATGGATATGATCGAGCGAATGGGTTTTGGTCCCATCGCCCACGATCTGATCAGCATGTTCGCTCACGCGTGTACGGGAACGAAGATCAAGGACCTTACCGCCCTTGATTATCTGAACACCGTGCAGCCTCTTACCATGAAGATCCCTCCCCTGCGGCTGCTTTTCGATCTGAAGCGTTTCGACTTCGATTCCGAAGGGACCAAGCAGCGCTTGGCGCAGGGTTCGGGAGAAGTTCTTATCGACGAGATAACCCGGGTTGAAAAGTGCGACGAGGGCTGGGCTGTCGAATGCGGCGCAGGACGCTTTACGGCGAGCAATCTGGTTATGGCATCTCCCGCCGTAGACACGCAGCGCCTCCTGGAGCCTGTCGAGGGAATTCCCGCACTGGATATTCGCAAGGCTTCCGAGCTTACGGGCTATTTGGTGCAAGGGAAAGTCAAGCGGAAGCTCCGTGGGCACCTTGTTCACCTGTTCGATGACACCATTCCGATTATCTATATCGCCAAGCGCTTCGACGGCGATTACGAGGTGTTCACCGAGGTCGATTTCGAGGAAACCCGCAAATTCGACGAGTACTTCGACGAATGGGCGGTCATAGGAAAGAAGTACTGGAGCCATGCTCTGTACACCGCCGCCCATGAGGCCTTGCCGCAAAACCTGGCACCAGGACTCATCATGGCAGGTGACGTGAACGGCTTGGGCCTGGAGCCCGCATGTATCAGCGGTATTTACGCCGCAAACAAGATCATGGGCAAAACGGTTGATTAGCATTTGCTTTAGCGGCTCCCCCGACTTTAGGGGAGCCGCCTTCCCGTTGAAGAGGGGTTACCGATGGAAGAATCACGCATCGTAGAGATAAAAGAAGACATCCTTGCCGACAACACCAATGCCGCAAACGTTTTTCGGAAGATGCTTGAAAACCAGAGCACCTTCTTCGTGGATGTTATGGCATCTCCTGGCGCAGGCAAGACCACCTTGCTGCTGGCGCTCATTGAAGAACTGCGGAAATCGTCAAGCATCGGCATCATCGAAGCAGACTTGGAGTCGTTCGTGGATTCGAGGAAGATCAAGGATGCGGGCATACAGGCAGTGCAGCTTGAAACGCGGGGAATATGCCATGTTGAGATGAGCATGGTCGAACGCGCTTTCCAGGCGTTTGGCGGACAGCATTTCGACTACCTATTTCTAGAGAACATCGGCAACCTGGTTTGCCCGGCAGAGTTCGACACCGGTGCACACAAACGCGTCATGCTGCTTTCGGTTCCCGAAGGGTATGACAAGGTGTACAAGTATCCGCCCATGTTCGCAGTAGTGGATGCACTCATCGTAACCAAAACCGACTATCTTCCGCTTAACCCTGATTTCGACATGGCGGCACTGCACAAACAAGCGCGCGTGCTCAACCCCCACCTTGAGATATTCGAAACGTGCGCACGCACCGGGGAGGGAATCCCGGAACTTGCAGAATGGATCGTCGCGTGCCGCAAAGAGCTTTTGGGGTAGGACAGCTAAGCGCACCGTCTGTTCAATATACTGAACAGACGGCGGAGCAATGCGAGACCTTCACAGATTCAGAAGTCCTGCGCATCTCCGAAACACGCAACAGTCGCCACACTTCTAGCAATGGCAGCGTGAAAATTTAGAACTTACTGGGGCCTGGGACCGCTTCGGGACCACCCAGGGTCTGGGAAAAACAAAAAAACAGGCCAGAGGAATTAACCTCTGGCCTGCGAAAATGCTTGGTTGCGGGGGCTGGATTTGAACCAACGACCTCCGGGTTATAAGGACTATTTGGACGCTATTCAAGCGTTGCCGATTCCCTCAAAGCACCTGTTATGTGCATTTTTGCAGCCAGCATTTGTCAAGTAGTTCAGCTCCCGTTCGGCTCCGCTTGTACATTATGCGTACAAGCACGTTGTTGCCACCTTGCTTCGCATTTATGTGGCGGTACGAGGATGCGGACAAAGGTGCGACATTACTGCGACAAAGGTGCGACAAAGGCGTTGATTCGTGAGTAGGGCTTACTTCATCGTGTAGAACTGCTTAGGGTCGTTGGGCGAAGATCCATGCCATTCGAGCAGTTCATCGTCCTTCGTCAGTTTACTAAGAACGCGGCTGGCGGTTCGCCGGTCTCTTTCGATGTGGGCGGCAAGCTCCCTCGCGGTCACTTTTCCATTCGCAAATGCAAGCCTTACCGCTGCAAGTTCATACTCGCTGAGAGAGGAAATAACCTCTGGCGACGCCCGGTCTTCAAGGGCCTCGCTCCTCCTGATTGTTCTTGCCACGATATTGTTCTCAAGGGTCAGCTGCACTTTTACCTTGCCTGGCTCAGAATAGACTGGATCGTTGAGAAGCGAATTCTGCATCTCGGTATAAATGCGCTGCACTCCCTCATTTAATTCCCGAACCCAACCGAACTCGGACAATGTGCGGGCGATTCGAGGATTGCGTGAGTAACGGGTAGTTCTCATGTTGTCGATTGTCACAATGTTGGGCAAGGCACCCGGACTGACTATCTCCAATCGGTCATCAAACATCGACACCCGAACATAGTCACCCCTAAATGCGTAGTCACGATGGGTCACTGCGTTGACGAGCCCTTCGAACCAGGCAAACTCTGGATACTCAGGGACTGTCTGGAACTTACCATCGGGGCCTAAAAACTGGAACTCCCTGAGCATGCTCGAAATGAGTGTGTACGCATCCTGAATAACTTTGGGTAGTGGGCCGTGGAAGCTGCGCTCCTTAGTTATGTTGAGGTGCTCGCCTGTTTTCATCTTCACGCCGTCATAGCGAAGGACGCGAACTCGTGCTTGTGGCAGCAT
>FR884604.1:0-16675 GCA_000436075.1 Eggerthella sp. CAG:209
GCAACTTTTTTGCGATTGCGGATTGCCGCAGGCGTCAAAACGTGGATTGACGCCCGGAAAAGCGGCAAATCGGACGCACAGCGGCCCATTTCCGCCTCGCGGAGGACGGAAAGGAGTCCGCAATCGCAAAAAAGTTGCACAGAAGTCGGAATTTTTGTTTTTGCGAAACGGATCGTCGTAACGGAGCAATTCTTGCGAAAGACGCGTGTGTCTTCAATGCCAATCAGGCCGAGCAGCAGCACGGAACCACAGGGCATCGACCATGCAAGCACTCATGTCCTCACCCTTGGCAAAAATCCCGCGCTAGCTCGACTGAAAAATGCAACATCTGAAGAGAAACGATGGGCAAAATAAGCCAAATAGCAGGAAATTATTGAAAGCGTCCAGTTTGCAATCGTTTGAAGGGCGCACGTGGGGTAGCATTGTTAACAATTGGTCAAATACGACCTCCGACTGTTACAAAAATACAATGTTGAATTGCGATCATACAAGGAAATATAAGGAACGTAATGGCGCTTTCTTTTGTTGATTTCATCTCTCAGGCCATGGCTCAACCCAGCCTCTTCGTCATTTTGATTCTAGTAATCGGCGTTACCGCCGTATCGGGCGCTACTGATGCGCCAAACGCTATTGCCACCGTTGTTTCCACTCGTTGCTTAAAGCCCAGCGTTGCCATCGGGCTGGCAGCGGTATTCAATTTCGTGGGCCTTGTAGGAATGACCTACATTTCAACCGCCGTAGCTAAAACGATGTTCGGGATGGTCGACTTCTCGGGCAATACCGATGCGGCCCTCTATGCTCTGATGGCGGCCATGATTGGCGCCATTTTATGGGGTATCTTCTGTTGGTTCTTCGGCATTCCCTGCTCGAAATCGCACAGCCTTATCGCTGGCGTAACGGGCGGCGCTATTGCCCTGAACGGCCTTGCAGGCGTGGTTCCCGCAGAATGGGCCAAGGTTATTTATGGCATGGTATTTTCGCTGGTAGCGGGCTTCTTTCTTGGTTGGCTGTTCGTCAAGGTCATCGAAAAGGCCTGCACGCATGTAAACCGCCAAGCAGCAAACCATGCTTTTACCGGCATCCAAGACGTATGCGCTGTGGCTCTCTCGTTTTTACATGGCGCTCAGGACGGCCAGAAGTTCATGTCCATCGCCATGCTGGGCGTTGCCCTTTCCTTCGGCAACCCGACCCCCGATTCCAACGGGTTCCCCATGTGGCTCATGATCATCTGCTCGCTCGCCATTTCACTTGGCACCATCGTGGGCGGCAAGCGCATCATCAAATCGGTTGGCATGGACATGGTCAAGCTCGAGAAGTACCAAGGCGTAGCCGCTAACTTCTCCACCACCTTCACGCTGCTGTTCGCCAGTCTTACTGGCATGCCCGTTTCCACCGGCCACTGCAACACCTCGGCAATCATGGGCGTCGGTGCCAGCAAATCATTCAAACGCGTTAACTGGGGAATTGCCCGCAACATGGTTCTTGCGTGGGTGCTTACTTTCCCCGCCTGCGGCCTTATCGGCTTCCTTCTTGCCCACCTGTTCATGATGTTCGCATAGGGCGCCAAGAGGCGCATTGCCCCCAAGGCGCACCCGCACACTGCTGTGACGGATTCCGCCTTCGCCTATAATCAGGCACATGGAACAAGCTCTTTTTGACATACTTGACGCGCTCAAGGCAAAGGAGCGCCTTGACGAGCGCGAACTCACAAAGATAATCAACCGCCACAACAAACGCATCCTTGAAACGAGACGCTTCGGCAACTGCGATGAACCGAACGGCAGCGGGAACACACAAAACCATCCACCCGCACCCTCGGAGCCGGCGAAGGCACGCCCTCTCTCGAAGCGCCAACTCATGGCCTTCTATCTTGATGTGCAGAAGAACCAGCCCAAGCGTTGGAGCAGTTGGGGCTTGAGCGATGAGCAGCAGCGCCGCCTTGTCCGCACTCTGCAGATGAAACCCCGCCGCACCGCTTCAGGCGTTGCTATCATCACCGTGCTCACCAAGCCGTGGAAGTGCTCCAGCAACTGCTTGTACTGCCCCAACGACTTGCGCATGCCCAAAAGCTACTTGGCAGACGAGCCTGCATGCCAACGCGCCGAACGCACCTTCTTCGATCCCTACCTGCAGGTTGCCGCGCGCCTTAAAGCCCTCACCGAAATGGGGCACATCACCGACAAAGTCGAACTCATCGTTTTGGGCGGCACCTGGAGTGACTACCCGGAAAGCTACCAGATCTGGTTCATCCGTGAACTGTTCCGCGCATTGAACGATGGCTCCCAGGCAATCGGGAACCTCCCTGCGCGCAAGCATGCCTACGAATCGGCAGGGATCTCTTGCGACCCGGAACTCCTTAAGGCATTCGTTGCCGAAGAGCAGCATCGTATCGACAACCGAGAAACAACGTACAACCAGGCATTCGACCGTCTCTACGGCGAAAACGCTGCGTGGGCGTCGGTATCCCAATGGCAAAAGGCAACGTGGGAAGAGCTCGAAGCCGAGCACGATGCCAATGTCGACGGGCAGCACCGCGTAGTAGGCCTGGTAATAGAAACACGGCCCGAGCGCATAACGCCCACTCACTTGGCCGCACTGCGTCGCATGGGCTGCACCAAAGTCCAAATGGGCATCCAAAGCCTGGACGAAAAAGTGCGCACGCTCAACGACCGCCATACCTCTACGCAGCAAATCCAACGAGCATTCGAGTTGCTGCGCTTGTTCGGCTTCAAAACCCACGTGCATGCCATGGTGAATTTGCTGGGCGCCACACCGGAATCGGATAAAGCAGACTACCTGCACCTTTGCAACGATGCCGCTTTTCAGCCCGATGAGGTGAAGCTCTATCCATGTGTCCTCGTAGAGGGAACCGGACTCTGCGAACGCTTCGAGGATCACGCCTGGCAGCCTTACTCTGAACCCAGCCTAGTAGACGTATTGGTCTCCGATACCTGCGCAACACCTGCGTTTACACGCATTTCCCGCATGATTCGAGATATATCGGCACCCGACATCAAGGCGGGCAATAAAAAGGTGAACCTGCGCCAGCTGGTTGAGCAACGAATCGATTCTGAGGGCCTTGCCACGGCTGAAATCCGCCATCGCGAAGTAAGCCTTGCCAACGTTGCCGCTGAAGACCTTTCGCTTGAAGTGGTTGAGTACGAAACCACCGCCACCAGCGAACGCTTCCTTCAATGGGTAACGCCGCAGGGGAAGATCGCGGGTTTCTTGCGTCTTTCGCTGCCTCACGCCAATGCGATAGCCCAGCTGAGCGAAGAGTACGAAGCGGCAACATCTAAGACGGCGGAACAAAGACACACCCTCCCCTTCCCACTCCAGGCAGGAGAAGCGATGATTCGCGAGGTGCACGTTTATGGTCGCGTGGAAAAGCTGCAGCACGCTGGCATCAACAACGCCCAGCATCGTGGCCTGGGCACCCAGCTGGTAAACCGTGCTTGCGAGCTTGCCTCGCGGGCGGGATACCAACGCATCAACGTTATCAGCGCCGTGGGGACGCGTGGGTATTACCGAAAACTCGGTTTCTATGACAATGGGCTGTACCAGCAACGCATGCTGCAGCCAATGTCGTAGTATTGCTTGCGAAAAGGTAAATCACTCGGCAGCCATTCCCGCTGAGAGCCGCAGCCCTCCCGCTGAAGCCAAATAACTCAACGGGCAGAAAAGCTGCCGAGCATACACAAGGAGCACGCAATGACAACGTATTCTTCCCGCGAAGAAATAGACGAGCAGTATCGCTGGGATCTTTCCAGCATCTTCGAAAGCGACGAAGCCTTTTTGGCTGCGCTTGAAGAAGCAAAGAAACTTCCTCCCCGGTTCGCATCATTCCAAGGGAAGATCAGCGCTTCGGCAGCCGATCTGCTTGCTTATCTAAAGCTCGACGACGAAGCAGGATTGATTCTCACCAAGCTGGCGAACTACGCCGAACGAAAAAGCGACGAAGACACGCGCGAATCGCGCTACCAAGACTACTCGAGCCAGGTTATGACGCTCTGGGTTTCGCTCTCCAGCGCTTCTTCTTGGTTTACCTCCGAGCTGCTTAGCTTAAGCGAGCAGGAAATGGAAGGGTTCTACTCACAGGAACCGGAACTGGAACTGTACCGCCGCTGCTTGGATGCCATCTTCAGCAGGCGCGAGCACGTGCTTTCCCCCGCCGAAGAAAAGCTCTTGGCTGCCGCAGGAGACATGGCCAACCAGCCCGACAACATCTTTTCCTTGCTTAACGACGCCGACCTCACCTTCCCTGATGCGCACGATGTCGAAGGCGCTGCGCATCCGGTAACCCACGGCAGCTACATCCCCCTTATGATGTCAGCCGACCGAACACTGCGCGAATCCGCCTATGAATCGCTCTATTCCAGCTACCGCCAATTCCGCAACACCTTTGCTGCAACACTAGGCGCCCAGAACAAGCAGCTGAAGTTCTTTGCAGAAGCTCGTCGTTACGAATCGGCCCTGGAAGCAGCGCTTTCTGCCAACGAAGTGCCAACCCAGGTGTACACGAATCTCATTGAAACCGTGCACAACAATATGGACGCCATGTACAAATACGTGGCCTTGCGCAAGGAACTTCTAGACGTAGACGAGCTGCGTTTCTCCGACCTGTACGTACCCATCGTCGATGATGTGGAGCTCACCTTCACTTACGAAGAAGCCTGCGACATCATCTTAGAAGCACTGCGCCCCATGGGTGAAAACTACCTGGCCTTGGTGCGCCGCGGCCTTTCTGAGCGTTGGATTGACGTATACGAAACGCCGGGTAAACGTAGTGGCGCCTACTCTGCCGGCGGCTACGGCATGCACCCGGTGATCCTGCTCAACTTCCAGGGCAAACTCGATGATGTGTTCACGCTGATCCATGAGATGGGCCACTCCATCCACACGTATCTCTCTTGCGCCAACCAACCCGTGTGCTATTCCGACTACGTCATATTCGTCGCCGAAGTAGCGTCTACCTGCAACGAAGCTCTGCTTACGCGCTACCTCCTCGACCACGCGAAAAACGAGCGTGAACGCGCCTACTTCCTAAACCACTTCTTGGAGCAGTTCCGCGCAACGCTGTACCGCCAAACCATGTTCGCTGAATTCGAGCTGAAAGTGGCTGAGCTCACCGCACAGGGCGCCGGCATCACCGCCGATGCACTCTGCGGCATCTATAAGGAGCTGAACGCACAGTACTTCGGCGATGGCATTGCGCTCGACGAGAACATCGCCCTCGAATGGGCGCGCATCCCGCACTTCTATTACCGCTTCTACGTATACCAATACGCCACGGGCTTCGCGGCCGCCATCGCGCTTTCTCAACGTATTTTGGACCTGGGGGAACAAGGCCGCGAAGGCTACTTGGGCTTCCTGAAAGGCGGCAGCTCCAAACCCCCAATCGACCTTCTACGTGGCGCTGGCGTTGACATGCTCAGCCCCGAACCCGTCGAAGACGCTCTGAAGCTCTTCGATGAAATGGTCGACGAAATGGCAGAAGCCTGCCGCAAACTCAAAGCTGAAAAGCACTAGCAAAACGCGTTTGCCAAACACCACAAAGGGCCTTAGGGAAATTCCCCTAAGGCCCTTTGTTTCTCCTGGCCCCGAGTTTATTGGGCCAGGCTTATCTAAAGCAACAAGGTCGCTGCTTTACTCTGGCACTTATGCAATTCCTGCTCATTTGCGCACATCGGAAGGGGATTCCGATTCATATGCTGGAGTTCCCTGAACCTTGCGCAGCAGCACATAGAGCTGCATTTTCTCGCCTTCAGTAAGATCACCAAACAATTCTTCGGCGCGCTTTTCCAGGGCCTCTTCTTGCTCGGAGAACATCTGCTTGCCCGCTTCGGTAAGCATAACCACGTCGTTGTCTTTCTCATCGACAGTGTCAACAACGCGTTTTACCAGGCCCTCTTTTTCCATGCCGTCAAGCAATTCGGGAAAAGCCATGTACTCGCTATCGCGGCGCAAGGTCTCGTAGCTCATCATTTCCCAAATGCCCAACTGGCGAATAACAAACACTTTGCCCAAGTCGAATGCGCGCTTGTCAAAAGCAGCCTCAGAAAGGACACGCTGCTCAAGGGGCAGGGTGCGAAGCCCTCGCTCCATAATGGCACGTAGGTATTGAGCATCGCGTTTACCGGGCTTTTCGCAATCGGAAACCGAGGCGCCTTCCTTTGCGTTCGCGCTGGTAATTACAACGGTTTTGGCAAATCGGAGCATTTGCCCCATGAGTTTCTTGTCAACAGTGCTCACAGTTATTCCCCCTTGGCGATAGACGGACAAGCTTTGCTCGCTCGCATTCGGTCACCCACCTTATAGCCATCAGTATGACGCTCTCCCAGCGCGCTTCAGCAAAGCCAGACGGTACGGTTACCCGCATGAAAGCATCCCGTTGTTCAAACCCTCAAAAACCCAACACTTTATTGAATTCGTCTAACGGCGTTCAAGAAGAGAATCGATCGCGGGGACAATGCGTTGCCTACGCCAAACAGGTCAGTCGTCCCAGCAACCAACCGCCTACTTCGGCCTGCTCCTAACGCAAAATAGACCCAGAATGAATCTTCATTCTGGGTCCAACATCAGGGGCTCAATTCAGGCAGGGTCGCCTTTTCTACAAGAACGTAACCCTCTGGCTTTTATCCATGTAATGGGGGTGGTTCTTCACGAAGCGCCAGCGGCAGACACGGGTGACAACAAGGGCCAACACCGCAACCACCAGGAACGAAACCGTAAGCTCCAATACTGGCTGATTGCCTTCGAAGAACGCATACGCAGTGGCCAAAAGGAAGAAAATCGAAAGAATCGAATTGAACACGGTGAAAAACTTGATGAGCACTTCCTTTGCGCGCTCAGGCGAACGAGCCCACGACACCACAAAATAGATAACCAGAGCTAGAATGACCAGCACTATGACAAGCGGTAACGACTGAAGAAGTCGGGCAACAAGAGCCATGGGGCGTTCCTTTCCTTAGAACTACCATCATACCCTTTTCCGCATGTCGCAAGCGCCGACGTAAGGGAAATGAAAGCCACAAAAGCCTAGTCAGACAATATAGGCGAGCCGAAGCAGCAATTACGCCTGTGATGCCTGGTGCCCATTAATTGCCAGAACCAGCAGAGGGGGAACCGCTGCCGGAAGAGCCAGAAGACGAACCCGAACCAGAAGAGCCGTTTCCAGAAGAAGACCCCGAATTGCCACTGCCCGACGAACCAGAACCTGGCTTCGATGAAGATCCGGCATTCTCCGAACTGCTGTCAGAAGACGACGATCCGCCATTTGATGAGGCAGAGGAGTCCGAAGATCCCGAGCCAGAACCGCTGCCACTAGCCGAAGTGGAGGAGTTAGATGAATCGGCACTCGAGGATTTCCCCGACTGAGACGAGCCTTCGTTCGACTTAGAGGACGTCGATTCATTGGCAGCTGTTTCCTTCGTAGCGCCGTTGCTAGCCGAAGAGCCTTGTTTTGCCTGAGATGCTTCACTTGCCGTGAATATAGGCTCCGTCTTTTCACCAATACCCTGGCCATCGGTGAATACATGGATAAGCCCTGCCGAAACCACAATGGCAATCAGCGCGGAAACGATAGAAACAATGATCACGCTCCGCTGAACGCGAGCCTTGCGACGACGACGCACATGCGCACGTTGCAGCGCAGGATCTACCGCCTTATCCGATGAAGCGTGGGCTTGGTAACGGATATCATCGGCGCCCATAACCTTCGTTGCGCTTGCAGCAATCTTGTCCGAATCGATAACGCGGGTTTCGCTCGATGAAACAGGCTCCATCAAACGCGTTTCGTTGGGATCCGCCTGATTTGCCGATGCTCCATCTGGCGCAACATCGCGAATCTTGTCGGCAGAAGCGGACAGCATCTTCTTGTACACCTGAGAGGAAACGGCAGAAACGATCGAGCCAACCGCCGCACCAATCAATGAGCCGGCAACACCGATAACGGAAGACAGCAAAAACACCGTTGCAGCCGCTAGGGCACCAGCAATCACCTGAGCAATCGAAAGATCTTCGAACAGTACCGCCAGTTTGCCCTTCTTAGCACCATCGCCACTTTGCTGAACCGAATTCGCCATCGATGCGTTTCCTTTCTCTCGGCTTTCCAACCTAGCAGCCTGAATGCAGAGTGCCACCCCTTCCACGCGCTCTTCACTCATTCTTGACCAAGCTGTCACCGTTTCATCGCTCGATAACCACGGCAAATCCATGCTTGCTCCTTCAAGGCACTCCGAGTCGATGCAGCGAAACGGACCAGCTTTCGCAGCCAAGCATTCTGGCAGTGGCAATCCCCGGTTATGGGAGCGCCGTAATAACCCGACCTCTCCCAACAAAAACGGACCTGAAGGCCAAGCTTCGGGTCCGTTTGAGCGGATTGGGGGTGGTATTTGTTGAATGGTCAGCAACTATGCGCGAATAGCCTCCACCATCTTGCGGGCAAATTCGCCAACCGCAGAAACGGCATTTTCGCCTTCCGCGGCAATGATCTTCACGATAGCGGAACCAACAATGGCGCCATCGCTCTTTGCTGCCATGGCTGCCGCTTGCTCGGGATTGGAGATGCCGAACCCGATGGCGATGGGGGTATCGGTAACTGCGCGAATGCGCGCCACGATGGAATCCAGATCGGTAGTGATGCTCGAACGGGTACCCGTAACGCCCAACGAGCTTACGCAGTAAATGAAACCTTCCGCTTCACGCGCAATGGTATCGATGCGTTCCTCAGACGTGGGCGCAATCATGCTGATAAGGTCTATACCATGCTTGCGGCACGGACCCGCAAACTCTTCCTTTTCTTCAAAGGGAACATCGGGAAGGATAAGGCCATCCACACCCGCCTCAGCTGCGCGAACACAAAACTTTTCGATGCCGTAATGGAACACCACGTTTGCATAGGTCATGAACACAAAAGGCGTATCGACGGTTTTGCGCAGCTCGGCAACCATATCAAACACCTTATCGGTGGTGGTTCCTGCCCCAAGCGCACGCATATTGGCTGATTGAATTACCGGCCCTTCTGCCGTAGGGTCCGAAAACGGAATGCCCAGCTCGATAACGGCAGCACCTGCCTGCGCAAGCTCAGCAACAATCTTCTTGGTGGTTTCCAGATTTGGATCGCCGCAGGTTACAAAAGGAATAAAGGCTTTACCATCCTGAAAAGCGGCTTTGATACGGGGATTACTCATTGATATCTTCTCCTCGGTAACGAGCGATAGCGGCACAGTCCTTGTCGCCGCGGCCAGAAAGCGTGACTACCATGATTTGATCTTTGTTCATCTTCGGCGCGATCTTGCAGGCATAAGCCACCGCATGCGCACTTTCGATAGCGGGGATAATGCCTTCCAAGCGGCTCAAACACTCGAAGGCGTCCACCGCTTCGTCGTCGGTGACAGGCACATACTGAGCACGGCCGGTATCGTGCAACCATGCATGCTCAGGCCCAATTCCGGGGTAATCAAGCCCAGCGCTGATAGAGTACACTGGCGCGATTTGGCCATACTCGTCCTGGCAGAAATACGATTTCATACCATGGAATACGCCAAGGCTGCCCGTGTTAATGGTTGCCGCCGTTTCGAAGGTGTCGATACCGCGACCAGCCGCCTCGCATCCAATTAGCTGGACTTCAGGATGCTCGATGAAATGATAGAAGGTGCCCATAGCGTTTGAACCGCCGCCCACACAAGCAAGAACGCAATCGGGCAAGCGCCCTTCCTTTTGCATGCATTGATCGATGATCTCTTGCGAGATTACCGCCTGAAAATCGCGCACAATGGTGGGGAAAGGATGAGGACCCATGGTGGAGCCAAGCACATAGTGCGTGTCGGCAATGCGGTTGGTCCATTCGCGCATGGTTTCCGATACGGCATCTTTCAGCGTTGCCGTCCCCGTTTCCACGGCATGCACCTTAGCACCCAGCAAGCGCATCTTGTATACGTTGAGGGCTTGGCGTTCGGTATCTTCCTTGCCCATGAACACTTCGCATTCCATGTCCATCAGCGCCGCCGCCGTAGCCGTGGCAACACCGTGCTGACCTGCGCCCGTTTCAGCAATAACGCGCGTTTTACCCATCTTCTTGGCAAGCAAAACCTGCCCGAGCACGTTATTGATCTTATGCGCACCGGTGTGGTTCAAGTCTTCACGCTTCAGGTAGATCTTTGCGCCACCCAACGCCTTGGTCAGACGCTCGGCATAGTACAGAAGCGAAGGACGATTGGCGTATTCGTTCAGAAGCTTGTTCAGCTCCGCCTTGAATTCTGGGTCATCTTTGTAGCGATCGTAAGCTTCCTCGAGCTCGATAACGGCATTCATCAGCGTTTCAGGCATGTACTGCCCACCATGGATGCCGAATCTTCCCTTCGTCATAATGTTTCCTTTCATGAATCAGGCATTTTGCCTGATGGTTCTACTTAAGTGAATAAGCCGCTGATTTATCAGCACGCTAGAACTGTCCACGCCGATCGAGGCGTTGAACGCTGAAGGGCCCTCTGAACACCATTCCTGATAGATTTGCGATAGCAAATCTTCAATTAGATGCATGAAGCAGTGCAGCGCATGCAGGTTTTGAATCGCAGATTCAAAACCAAACAGCGGAACGGGGGCCTTGAAGCGATCAGCGTCTTGATCAGCGCCGGAAGGACTACAACCGCCATCGACGGACTTCATCAACAGCTGCTGCAATTTTTGCGGGATCCTTCACCTTGTCAGTTTCGACGCCAGAGCTCATATCAACACCCCAGGGATTCACTTCCGTTAGCGCCTTGCCAATGGTTTCCGGGGTAAGCCCGCCAGCCAAAATAAACGGGCGATGAACACGGGAAACGTTGCCCCAATCAAATGCCCTACCTGAGCCTTGCCCGCTGTCGAGCATGATCATATCGGCACTGCTTCCTTCGGCGCGGGAAACATCCTCGCCGCCACTCACACGAAAAGCCTGGATGGTTCCTACTCGGGTTCGATGCCTCAACTCGGAAATATAGGCGTTGCTTTCGTTTCCATGGAGCTGCACCAGATCAATCGCGCCCGTCGAAACGATGCGGATCAAGGAATCGAGCGGCTCATCGACAAACACACCTACACGCCATATCGGATGAAGGCTCACCGGATTACCGCTAGTTGCCATGCCCGCTGCCACCTTGGCATCCTCTTCGTCCAGCAGTTTGCACAATTCCGTCAAATGCTCCGTTGAAACGCTTCGGTGCGATTGGGGGAAGTTCACGATGAAGCCACACATATCGGGACGCGCCTGAGCGACTGCGCGTATATCCTCTTCGCGCGACATCCCGCACAGCTTCACACGCGGATGCCCCAACCCCTGCGGCGACAGCAGCCATTCCCTTGCCTGATGCTGACGACTTGTCGGATTCATCGCGCCACCTCCGCTGCAGCACGGAATTCTGCCAGCATTGCCGGCTTATCTTCAGCACGCATCAAGGCTTCCCCGATCAATGCAGCATCCGCACCCAACTGGGCGATAGCCGCAACGTCATCAGCGCTTGCCACACCCGATTCCGCCACGTACAGCACGTCTTCAGGAACATACTCGCGAAGACGGCGGACGTTATCGAAGTCGACACTGAAATCCTTCAGATTGCGGTTATTCACACCAACGATCTTTGCACCCGAGGCAACCGCGCGAGCAACTTCCTTTTCATCATGCGCTTCAACCAAAACCGAAAGACCCAGGCTTTCAGCAAGCTCACGATAAGCGACAAGTTGATCGTCGCTTAAAATGGAACAGATCAAAAGCACAGCAGAGGCGCCGAGCACTTTAGCCTGATAAATCATGCGCTCGCAAACCACAAAATCTTTTCTCAACACAGGCACAGACGTTCCTGCCACAATTTCGGTCAAGTAAGTATCGGCGCCCATGAACCATTTCGGCTCGGTTAAGCAGGAGATTGCCGCCGCCCCTGCCGCCTCGTAGCTCTTTGCGATATCAAGATACGGAAACTCTTCGGCAATAACCCCCTTCGAAGGGGACGCTTTCTTAACTTCGCAGATAAACGAAAGGCCCGGCTTTGCCAGCGCGGCGCTGAACCGAAAGGGGAGCGCTCCTCCATTCGCCTCGCGTTCCGCCGATGCCATGGCAAGGGCTTGCCGCCGAAGGCTAGCGGTTGACACCCGCTCCTCCTCGGCTGTCATACGCTTGCTCGTGTAGGCCGCTATTTCATCAAGGATGGTCACCTAAACCTCCTGGTTTGATACGCGGACGTACTCTTCAAGCGTTTCAGTTGCTTTACCGTTGTTAATAAGTTCTTGGGCTTTCGCAACGCCATCTTTCAGGGAAGGAGCCAGGCCGGCTATATAAAGACCTGCAGCGGCATTCACCAAAACGGTATCTCGCTTTGCCCCCGTTTCTTTGCCAGAAAGAATATCGCGCGTGATCTGCGCGTTTTCATCCGGCGAGCCGCCCCGAAGGTCTTCTTTCGTGCAGCGTTTCATGCCCAATTCCTCGGGCGTGAGCACGTAAGACAGATAATCGTCACCATGGAATTCGCACACCGTGGTGGGGCATGCCGTAGAAAGTTCGTCCAGGCAATCCTGTCCGTACACCACCATGCCATCCTTCACGCCCAGGCTCGTCAGCACACGCGCCAAGGGCTGCACCAGGGATTCGTCATACACACCGAGGATCATCGTTTCAGGCGATGCAGGGTTGGTGAGCGGACCCAAAATGTTGAACACGGTGCGGAAACCCAGTTCCTTGCGAATAGGGCCCACATAGCGCATAGCCGTGTGGTATTTCTGGGCGAAGAAGAAGCACATGCCCACTTCATCAAGCAGCTTTTTGCACAGATCGGGACTCTGCTCGATGTTCACGCCTAAAGCCTCTTGGCAATCTGCCGTACCCGACTTGCTCGATGCTGCCCGGTTTCCATGCTTGGCAACCTTTGCCCCACCTGCTGCAACAATGAACGCTGCGGTGGTGGAGATGTTGAAGCTTCCGGCTTTATCCCCGCCTGTGCCCACAATCTCGAGCAGCGGCTTATCGTAATCAACCTTGGTAGCGTGACTGCGCATGGCGGCAGCGCAACCTGCAATTTCCGCGATAGTTTCGCTCTTGGTCGACTTCGTGGAAAGGGCGGAAAGGAATGCCGCCGTCTGTACCTGCGTGGTTTCACCCGACATGATCTCGTTGATCACATCGTAGGCCTCGTCGTAGGTTAGGTCCTGTTTATCTACCAGCTTGAAAATTGCTTCCCTAATCATTGTTGGTTCCTTTCGGACAATCGGCGCAACCGCCGTGTACTACTTCGTTGCTATGGCCAAGAAGTTTTCGATCATCGCCCGGCCATCAGGAGTGAGGATCGATTCGGGATGAAACTGAACACCAAAGGTGGGAAACTCGGCATGCTGCACAGCCATCACTTCCCCGTCATCGGCGCGGGAAACAACCTGCAAACATTCAGGGAGACTTCCTTCATCAGCCGCAAGCGAATGGTAACGAGCAACCCGGACCTTAGCTGGCAAGCCTTTGAACAGGGGAGATTGCTCATCCACCTTTACCAAAGACGATTTACCGTGCATCAGTTCCTTGGCATACCCCACCGTGCCTCCGAATGCCTCGCATATGGCCTGATGCCCCAAGCACACGCCCAAGATAGGGACTTTGCCAGACAGCTTCAGCGCCACTTCTTCGCAAATGCCTGCATCAGCAGGGCGCCCAGGGCCAGGGGAAAGAATCACTGCTTCGGGGTTTTTCCCTTCAAGCTCTTCGACCGTAAGCGCATCGTTTCGAAGAACCTCAATAGCAGGATCCACTTCGCCTATCAGCTGATACAAGTTGTAGGAAAAGCTGTCGTAGTTATCGATGAGGTAGATCATGCCAGGCCCCCTTCGGCGGTTTTCAGCGCTTCCATTACAGCGCGCGCCTTGTTGTAGCATTCGCGGTCTTCGTTTTCGGGAACGCTGTCAGCCACGATGCCAGCACCGGTCTGCACGCATACGCGGCCATTTTTCTTGTAAACAAGGCGGATCCCGATGCAGGTATCAAGATTGCCTGTGAAATCCAAGTAGCCGATGGCGCCGCCGTAGATGCCACGCTTAGCACCCTCCAAATCCTGGATGATCTGACAGGCGCGCAGCTTGGGTGCCCCGGAAAGGGTGCCTGCCGGGAGAATGGAATCCATCACGTCCACCGCGTCTTTCCCTTCGGCAAGCTGACCGGTAACGGTTGATCCGATGTGCATGATTCGCGAAAAGCGCAGTACGTTTCGATATTCCTCTACCGCTACGCTGCCCAGTTGCGATACGCGACCCAAGTCGTTGCGTCCCAGGTCAACGAGCATATCGTGCTCAGCGCGTTCCTTTTCATCGGCAAGAAGCTCCGCCTCCAAGGCCTGGTCCTCTTCCGGGGTTGCGCCGCGTGGGCGGGTGCCCGCCAAGGGGTAGGTGAATAGTCTGCCATCCTGCAAGCGCGCCAGCGTTTCAGGGGATGCGCCTGCAATTTCCACATCTTCGCTGGTGAAGTAGAACATGTACGGGGAAGGATTCTGGCCGCGCAATACGCGATAGGTGTCGAACAGGCTTCCTTCCGCTTTTGCAGTTCGAGGATTGGAGGGCACCACCTGGAATATGTCGCCCTCGAAAATATGACGCTTGGCGGTTTCCACCTTCTCGCAGAACTCTTCGGTCGAAAACTGCGGCGTAAGCGGTTCCTTCAACTGCAAGGGAGCAAATTCGTAGCGAGCAGTCCCCGTCAACAAGCCCTCGATCTCGTCGAGTTTTGCTTGCGCCTGAGCATAGGAACCCTCAATATCGTCGGTGCGAACACCCGCGATGAGGATGATCTTTTGGCGGTAATTGTCGAAGCAGATAACCTGATCGAACAGCATCAGGTCAACATCGAGGAAATCCTCACGGTCTAAACCGGGACGACGCAATGTGGGTTCGGCGTACTTGAGGTAGTCATACGAGAAGTAGCCCACCAGACCACCGGTAAATGTCGGGAATCCCTCAACCTTGGCGCTCTTGTTCTCTGTGATAATCTGGCGGATAGCCTCGCCGGGGTGCTCAACCTGGCGCGTTTCACGCGACGGTTCGCCACCTTCAACATTGCGGCGAATACTGAGCTGCCCATTCAGGCAGGTAATCTCGAGCGTGGGGTTGAAGCCCAAAAAAGAGTAGCGACCCCAACGCTGATCGGCCTCGGCGCTTTCCAGCAAGAAGCAATGATTGCTGGCAGCACGCAGCGCACGCATTGCTTCGATAGTGGTAATGCGGTCGGCAAAGAGCTCGCGCTTCACAGGAACGCGGCGAATACTGGGCTGCGCGGCCAAAGCACGAACTTCTTCCAGGCTCGGCTGCAACGGCGTAGTGTCCATCGAACTGCCCTTTCCTTACGCGGGAAGGGCAATAAAAAAAAGCCCATCCCTGATACTTCTACGATCAAGGACGGGCTTTAGAAAATACAAAGCTCGCGGTGCCACCTTGGTTCACGAAACGAATCGTGCGCTTAGCAGGATACCAACATATCCCCGGCAACTAACGTATGCCCTCACGTCGCACCCTACTAGCAAATTGCATTCACATGCGCCCTCAGCGGTCCATTTGGCGAACGGCTTTTCGATCCGGATCCCAGCATCCCGGACTCTCTGTGCGCGCCTACTCGCTTTGACTTCCGCTTCAACGGTTTGGTGATTTCCTCAGCGAATCATGTTCGCTTACGAAACTGTGGCTATTCTTTCCCGAAATATCCTTCCTGTCAACAATTTTTCTGTAGATAAAACTTCGCTTTAACAATGGGCACCTGGATAGTTCCTGGCTAAACGGCCACGATGGGAGCCTAGGCAACCCGCGTCTGAACAGCTGCAATAGAGGTCTGAGAAACTTCCGCCCCAACAGCTGCATTAGAGGCAAATTCGCCATATTCCATTTTTTGCATTGGCCTGCAAAATAGCAGCGAGCGATACAATTAGACCGACTATCGTATACGGAAAGAGGCTGCCTTGAAGTTTCTGATTGCTTCTGACATTCACGGCTCTGCAACGTGGTGCCGCAAATTCATTGATGCTATTCACGCAGAAAAACCCGACAAGATCATCTTGCTGGGCGACATCTTGTACCATGGGCCGCGCAACGCCCTGCCCGACGGTTACGACCCCAAGGAAGTAATTGCCCTGCTCAACCCCCTAGCCGATCGCATACTTGCCGTACGCGGCAACTGCGACGCCGAAGTTGACCAGATGGTGCTCGACTTCCCCTGCATGGCGGACTATTCCACCATCCTTGATCCTGAATACATCGACGAAGATGCAGGGTACGAAATGCAAACTCCCCGAACGCTGTTCCTCACTCACGGGCACGTATTCGGCCCCGACAGAGACGGAGCGATAGGCAACCTTCCCCAGATGCCAGTCAATACCGCACTTTTGTACGGACACACCCATGTCAAAGCGAACGAACCCTGCTCGGAAGATCCAACCGTTTGGCTGTTCAACCCTGGTAGTCTTTCGCTTCCCAAGGATGGCAGCCACAGCTACGGCGTGTACACTACCGGACTGCCAATCGAAGAGTCGTTTAAGCATGTCATTTTGAACTAGTTCTGATGATACGCCCCCGCCAGGCAGAAATTTGTTCAGTGGAAGAGCATATACCCCTTTGGAGGCAGGGCTAAAACCGTCTGCGGCACCAAACAAAAAGCTACGCGATCATCATCGCGGCAGCCGTC
>FR884604.1:16691-25929 GCA_000436075.1 Eggerthella sp. CAG:209
AGCCGTCACGGCGACAATGCCCACCGCAACCGTGACCACATTGGCAAAACCAGCCAGGCCCACATCACCTTTTGCCCAAAGGGTGTATACCGGCCCGAGTGCGCCCATGGGAGACCACAACAAGGCAGCAATTACCATACGGGTAACGGGATCGAAGGGAAGCAGTGTCATTGCGCCGATGCTCATCACGGCAGAGAACAGGAAACGCAAGCCCAGCAAGCGCACCAGCTGGAACACTTTTCCTTTACCCAACGAAAACTGAACCATTAAACCCAGCATGAACATAGCCAAGAATGAATTGGCGTTTGAAATTGGCTCGATAAACGAAACCACCTGCTCAGGAATGGTAACGCCCATCAGTGAAATGACAATGAGCGCACAATACAAGTCGAATGGCACAGACGAAAACAGGCGCTTCGCAGCCAACACGGCACGTTCGTAATGGGATCCTCCCTTGTCGAGGATCGCACTTGAGAACGCATACGTTCCCCCGCTCATCATCAAAGCATTACCGGCATCGAACAGGCACACAGCAAGTGCCGCAGCCGGCGGAAAGAGCGCTTGGGCAAAGGGAAGCACAAAGCAGCCAATATTGAAGCCCGATATATTCATCATCATCAGGATCCGATGATCTCGGTCTTCGCGCGCAGTAAGTAAGGTGCCGATTAACCACGGAATGAACGTGCAACCCAACCCCACCAAGGCAAGAAGCAGCAACGAGGCATCAAAGCCATTCGAGGCAAAAGCGTGGAAAATCGCGCATGGCAAAGTGATGCGAAAAACGATTTTCGAAAGCGTGTCGGTGAAGCCTCTGGGCAGCTCCATCGTTCGCGCAACAACGAAACCGAGCGCGATGATGGCGGTAAGCGAGGCGACTGTTAAAAGAGCATTTTCCATAGCGCCCATGATAGCGCCGCAAGAAGACGATCTAGCAAAAAACCTCGAACGCATTTTGCTGAACTATGGCAGCAAGCTCCGATTCGCCAATGCCCCTTATTCGAGCGAGTCGCTTTAGAGTCTCTACAAGCTGGAGCCTCATCTGGTCGTATGAATAAAGTACCGAAGGATGTTCTCGTTCAGGATCAATCGCGGCAGGGGCATCGGTCTCCAAAAGAAGTTTTCGCAAGGGAATCGCCTTTGCGTATTCACGCCCTCTTTTCGTTTCGAGCATGCGCAAGCCGACCGAAAAGAAGCAACCTGCATCCACCGCCTGCGCAAGCTGCGGGAACGAGCCGCTAAACCAATGGAAGATGCAGGTGCACGACACGAAACAATCAGAGTTATCCAAAATGCTCAAAACATCGTCATATGCTTTAACGCAATGGATGGAAAGAACCTTGCCGCCGTCCTTTGCGCATGCATTTGCGATATGGCGGAATGCCCAGAGCTGGGCATTCCGCGTTGCTATTCTGCGCTTCGAGAAGTCCAGGCCAACTTCACCCACGTAGCGTGTTTCGGGCAAAGCGCTATCGAATGCACGCAGTTCTTCTGCAAGACAGCCTTCGTCCGCGGAAACCCACCAGGGATGCAATCCCACCGCAAGCTTGATGAAGGGGAAATAAGCAGCTTGCTGCGAAGGAGCTGCCGCTCGACGGAGCGCTCCCTTAGCGGCCCCAATGGTTGCCTCAGCTTTCGCTTGGCTGGAATTAAGCGCGCAGCGAAGCGCCTCTTTGGCGTCCTCGTTGGCCGAGCCGAGATTCGTCTGGGCGAAGTTGAACGTGCAGCTAAGCGCCCTTTTGGCATCTCGATACTCGCCAGGGGTAACCGACGCAGCAAAGACGAGCGACCTGGCACGCTGGGCATCCCCAGCAAAATCGACCAGATCCAAAACGAACCCCAGATGGAAATGGGCATCGGAAAGATGGAGGCCCGTTGCCTTCTCCGCCTTTTCGCTATAGGCTGCCACTTACCGCACCTCCCCGCACACTCGCAGGTCAGGCATAGCGCTCGCCCACGATTCGTCAACGCCACCCATCCTACCGTACCACTCGACGACTTTTGCGCTACGCTGGTTCCAAGAACAATGAACACGTTCCGTTAGGAATCATCATGACGGCGAACTACGCAGACCAATATAACAACGGCGAAATTGAAGAGGTGTTTCCACGCATTTGGCGCGTGCCTGTGCCCCTTCCCGACAACCCGCTGAATTACCTGAACTCGTACTTCATCCTGAGTGATGATAAAACCACCATTGTCGACGTAGGTTTCGACCACCCCGACTGTGAAAAAGCACTTGACGATGCCTTGCACAAATTGGGCCGCACCTGGGAATCAGTGGAGATCGTCCTTACCCATTCCCACCCCGACCACACCAGCAACCTCGACCGCATATGGCGACGCTGGATGCGCATATACGCCAACATGCACTCTATTCAAGAAGTGCAAAACCTCATGAACATGCAAGCAACGGTATTCAACCCGCTCATCGGCTACCTTACACACCCCAACACGTACGATGAACGCAGCATGCAGGCACGCGACGCTTCTACCTACCGCGTTTCTGCCGAGCTTCTTCCGCTAAAAAACCAGCCTGATCTGTTTTACCTGGCCGATGGCGACGTGTACCACAACGGCAGTTACCGCTTTCGCGTTATAACCACGCCAGGCCACGACGACTGGCATATCTGCCTATACGAACCTACGGCGAAAATTCTCATTGCGGGCGACCACGTACTGGAACGCATCACGCCCACCATCATGAGTTGGGTTTGCTCGTACGATGCGCTAAGGGAATTCCTGACAAGCCTGGACAAGGTACGCGATTTGGACGTTGATCTTATTCTGCCCGGTCACGGCCGTCCCTTCACGGGAGTAGCCGAGCGCGTCGATTTTCTGAAAAGCTTCCACGCTAACCGACTGGAAGAACTGTACCAGCTGGTGGTCGACGGCCATGCCAGCCTGATTGATATCGCACGCAATGCCTCGTGGAAGCACCCCAACTGGGACAAATGGACCATCGACCAGAAATTCTATTCGCTGGGAGAAACCTTTGCCCACCTGGTGTATCTGGTAAATGAGGGGCGCGTGGTGCTCACCACGTGCGAAAACTGCCGTCGCTTCTACCCCGCCGATTCCTTCGAGATGAGAAGGAAAGAGTAGCGCCAGCATCACATGAGCGAGCCAGGCGTCACGCCCCTCTCGCTGGGTCGGATGCCGCGCCCTACTCACCGGGCTTTGCGCCTTGTCGGATGGCGCGCCTGACCAGACATCGCTTCGGCAGCTGGGCACGCCTCGGTCATCCAGTTTCCAGCACCCAGACGCTCCAGTCGCCCAGACGCCCCAGCAGCCGGGCATCGCCCCCGCCCAGAAGCCATCCCGACCAAAAACAAAAAAGCGCGTTGAAGCATTAGCCTCAACGCGCTTTCTGCAATTAAACAGGTTATTCCATCGGCACAACTGCAGTAGGTACCTGCAGGTGAGCCAGCACGCCACAGGTGGTAGAGCCAAACAGCGCCCTACTTACCGCGGAACGAGCATGCGTGCCCAGCAGCAGAACACGGCAATCCTTGCTGCGCTGCATCAAAGCCTGCGTAGGGGAAGGAGCCTCAATTGAATGACCTTCAACCTCAAGAGCAGGCTCTGCTGCACGAATTGCCACAACACGTGTGTCGAGGTTGCGCTGGAACGATTCGCCAACCGGCGCCAAGCCACCACCCATGAATTCGGCAGAGCGCGAAAGCAAGGTGGGGATGCCCCAAGAAGAAATAAGCTCGAGCGGCTCTTCGAGAACCTTAGCCAAATGAACACCCAGCTCAACAGCCTTGTCGCTAACCTCATCCTGTGGGCCAACGCCTACCACAATGCCCTTGGCCTCGTTGTAAGGATCCCAGTCAGCGGGAACAACCACCGTGGGAACGCTTGCCGAAACCGAAACGCGCAGGCCCTTTGCGCCCCATACACGTTCCGCAACCGAAGCGCCATGGTGAGAGCCCATTACGATCATATCGTGGCTTTCAGCCGCACCGACTAGAGCCTCTACGATATCACCGCTCACATACGAAGCGTCCATGGCCAGCTCGGGATAGTCGCCTCGAACAAATTCCTGAGCCTCGCCTAACACGTTTTCCACAGCTTCGCGCAAAACGCGATGGTCGGAGCCGACGAGCTCATCTGATGCAGGGTCGATTACCGCAAGCAGCGTCAAATGAGCACCTTCACGGTTGGCTAGACGAGCAGCCCATTTCAGTGCTTTCTTGCCACGCTCGCTACCGTCGATACCCACCAGAATACTTTCCAAAGTTTCCAAGTTCTTATCCCCTCGTTATTAATGGAACATCGGAATCATCAGCCACAGTGCAAACAGCACTACGACCACGCATGCCGCAAAACATACCACCGAAGCGAATCGAAACAGATAATTAGGGGAGCCATCTCCACCCTCAGGAGCACCGCTTTTTGCCCACAGGCGCAGGCCCGATGCGTACATCACGCCAATGCAACCAGCAATGCCCACCGCAACGATCAGAACCGTTGCAAAATTCATAAGTTCTTGCATGTGATTCCCTTTCTACGCTGCAGCCGCGGCAGTTGCAACCTTGGCGTTTACCTTGACTTCGGAGCCTTCATTTACGTTCATCGCATTAACGGGGTTGCGGCGCGAAAGCCTGAAGATAATGAGCGCTGCAACAACGGCGATTGCGGCAACAGCAAGCGTGCCCCAAACGTTGATCTTGGCAACAGCGCAGGCGGCAGCGCCAATTACACCCGCAGCAGGGAACGTTACCAACCAGGCGATAAGCATGCGAGCAGCAACCTTCCAGTCAATCGCGCCGCCCTTCTTGCCCAGGCCGGAGCCGATGATAGAACCGGAGCAAACCTGCGTGGTGGAAAGAGCGAAGCCCAAATGGGAAGAAACCAGAATGGTGGTTGCTGAGCTAGCCTCTGCAGCAAAGCCCTGAGGCGTTGCGATTTCGGTAAGACCCTTGCCAAGCGTACGGATTACTCGCCAGCCGCCCATATAGGTGCCCAAGGCAATTGCAAGACCGCACACAGCGATAACCCACAGCTGAGGGCCAGAACCAGAAGGCTGCAAGCCGACAGCGATAAGCGTAAGGGTGATGATTCCCATGGTCTTCTGGGCGTCGTTGGTGCCATGGGAAAGCGCTACTAGGCATGCTGTAATGGTTTGACCATGGCGAAAGCCCGTCTCGATATACTTTTCGTCCAGCTTGCGAACAATGAAATATATTAATTTCACCGCCACGAATGCCGCCAAGCCGGCAACGATAGGAGAAATAAGAGCAGGAACAAGAACCTTGGCAACAACAGCGCCAAAGTTAACACCCTCAACGCCTGCGCCCACGATTACCGCGCCCACCAAGCCGCCGAACAGCGCATGGGAAGAGCTTGAAGGAAGGCCAACCAGCCACGTCATCAGGTTCCACAGAATAGCGCCTACCAATCCAGCAAATATGAATTCGGCGCCGATGGTAACTTGTTGCTCATTGATGATGCCGCCCGAAATGGTTTTTGCCACCTCGGTGGACAAAAAAGCACCAATCAGGTTCAACGTACCGGCCGCGATAACCGCCGTCTTCGGCTTCAACGCACCCGTTGCAATTGAGGTTGCCATAGCGTTTGCCGTATCGTGAAAGCCATTCGTGAAGTCGAACGTTAACGCCACCGCGATAACCAGCGCAACGACAACCAGTGTTGCGATATCCATGTCTTTCTCTGTTCCTCCCTTTTCATTCACAATCACGCGCAAAGGGAATTACCAGAGTTTCCGACGAGCTTCATCCGAGTTTCTGCCGCCCGCAAATCCGCATGGTTTCCCTTATTGCGGATGCAAGCTTAGCAAGCGAAATCTTACATAAATGTAAAGCGGAGTTAATCATTGTTACGTTTGAGGCAAGTCCCGCATCCTGCCATGAACAAGGAAGGGAGCGGAGGGGATTTAGCAGGCGAGTCGAACTCCGGCCTAACGATCCTTGCCATTGCGAGCGGCTTTTAGATCGCAGATGGTGTACAACCCCACAATCACTGCCGCGGCAGCAATGAGCATAAAGAACAATGCCGCATAGGAAACCAGATAGGTGCCAAACGCCTCGGCGAGGAAGCCTGGCAGCAGCATGAAAATAAAGCCACCCAGGGCATAGCAAATTTGGAAGTTGCGAATGGTCTGCACTTCCCTGCCCTTTGGCGCAAGCTCGATAGACCATACCGAAATGCCCACCGTGCCCAAGGAAAGTCCCAGGCCAAACATGACTGCAGCCGCTGTTGCCAACCAGCTCGACCCCATATCACTCAAGCACAGAAGACCTGTTCCTCCGATAAAGAGCAAGAAGAACAACACCGAACCATTTCGCGTACCAATGGCATCGAAGACAACCCCGTTGAAGAGCTTTGACACCATCAAACAAGCGCCACTCACGGCGATGAGGGCAGCTGCAGCTTCGGTCGAGAACCCTTCGGAAGTGAACAGGACGCCCAGATAACCATTGCCACCCACACTCGCACAGCCCACAAACACCATGGCAACCATCAGTACCGGCAAAAACGAATGGGGCACATCCCTGTTCACGCGAGCGCGCTTTGGCTTGCCCGTGCCCTTTTCGGCTTTTTTTGAAACATAGGGTTTCAAACCCATATCCTCCGGGAAATTGCGCAGCAATGCGAATACCAAAAGTCCCAGTAACAACGCCAAGGCGGCCTCCAGGGCAAATGCAGCAGAAAGCGAAGTAGCATTCACCACCGCAACCACAATAGACGGCAAAACCACGGCAGCAACGCCCGAACCCACGGCGGCAATACCCGCGACCGTTGCAACATTCGTCTCAAACCAACGACCGATAAGCATGGTTGAGCAGATCATGCCGCCCAAGCCATATCCCAGCCCCGTAAACACCGAGGCAACGCATAGACCGGCATAGCTTTCGGTGTTAAGCGCATACAGACCGAAACCGATAGCCACGCAAATCGAGGCAACAAAAGCACCAATGCGGCAATTGAGCCAGCCGTAATAGCGCGCCACAAAAAACATGGCAACAAGGGAAACAAACGTGCGCACAGACAGGATTACCGAACCACCCGCATGCCCAACCCCCGGGATAGCAACAAGGTAGGGCTGATATACGGAAAACGAAGTTGAGGGCAACCCGATATTGGTAAACAGAATCAAGAAGCAGCAAACGCAGATAACCTTTTCATAGTGGCGCTTCACGCTACCCAAAACCGTCATACGCTTCCCTTCCGAACAACAAGGCGCCCCGAAGAGCGCCTTAATACCTTTATTCAAAGAATAGCAGCGAAATGTTGTGAGTTAGTGAAGCGGCGGGTTCGCAAGGGCAAAGGGCTTGGTCGCATGCACGCAAAAAACGCCGCTCATTGAGCGGCGTTACAGTTTAAGCAACATGCGCGTTGGGAATGATCTGTATGTTCTGCAACTGGTTAAGGGTGTGGGCGTCGACGCCAATACCGGCGGCACCGTTTCGCACCTTGGTTACGTAATCTTCGCGGAACGACCAATCGTAGAAGGGTCCACGTAAAGAAAGATAGATGAGAGCTTCCAACGTGTAGGCATCCTGAGCAGCGGGTTCGAATTCGCCGAAGCCGAACGCACCCGAGATGATGGTGCTTTCAGTATGGTTACCAGCGTACTGAACTTCCACATAGCTTTTCTCGTAGCAATGGGAAGAAACACCCTCGAAGCCGTCCATCTTGTTTTCGTTGGCGTTGCTCAAGTCCCAAAGCGCACCCTGCACATGCTTGCCTGGCGCAGGGATTACCGTTGCGAAGCCAGCTGCATCCATTTTCAACTCGTAATTGGGCAGCGTTGCTACGCCCAGGTATTCAGCCCCAGGGCAGCGGAACTTCATCTGATCGAAGTCCATGTTTGATCCGTATGCGAAGTAAAGCTTGTGCATGACTGCAATTATGAGCGTCGATAATCCCGTTCGGTACCCCACTATTCCCCATAGCCGGTATTAGGCTGAGCCAATAACAGAAGGGTTGGAGCAAGTGGGGAAATAGGGGTAGGCGCCAAATTCGCGCCCAACAAGCAGGGCCTCGCTTGCGAACAATCATACAAGCGAGGCCCTGCCTTTGTGAACTATGTCTAAGTGAGAATCTGGTATCTGTCCCTATTTTCCCACCTGCTATGAAACCAGGTTTGCCGTATTGCCTTCCAGGTAGGACGCAACATTGTCTGCCACGATAACAGCACGCTTTTCCATTGCCTGATGTGAAGCAAAGGCAACATGGGGAGTTACCACAGTGTTCTTGCTGTTCAGAAGCGGGTGATCAGCAGGGAACGGAGGCTCCATCTCCAAAACATCGATGCCAGCACCAGCAATACGACCCTCATTGAGAGCAGCCGCAAGCGCCTCGGAATCGACAACAGGGCCACGAGCACAATTAATAAGTACCGCCGTAGGCCTCATAAGCGCAATCTTCTCCGCATCGATAAGACCCGTGGTTTCAGGAGTCTGCGGGATATGCAGGCTTACCACATCAGATGTCTTCAGCAGTTTATCAAGCTCGATGAACTCAACACCCGGGATGTCCTTTTTGGTACGGGAGTAGCACACCACTTCGCAGCCAAACGCCTGGGCGATGCGCATCACGCGCGAACCGATAGCGCCAGCGCCAACAACGCCAAAACGCTTCCCTTCCAGCTCGGGCCCCACCAGCCCGTCCTTCGTACCACCCTGACGAACAATAGCGTTCAGGGTAGAAATGTTACGCAGAACGTCTAGAGTCAAACCGAACACCAAATCAGCAACAGCAACCGTGGAATAACCGGCACAGTTGGAAACCTGGATGCTGTACTCGCGGCAATACGCCATATCTACATGGTCGTAGCCGGTGAATGCAACGCACACATATTTAAGGTTGGGATTTTTCTCCATCACGGAAGCGGGATATTTGATGTTCGACACCACCACGATATCGGCATCGGCGCTGCGCTCGATCAGCGAAGCCTCGTCCTCTTTACGGTCGGGATACGTTACCACCTCAACTTCATGGCCGTCAGTTGCCTTGGCAAGCAGGCCACGCAGGCTATCGTCGGATATTCCCAGCGGTTCCAGGACAGCGATCTTCATAGGCCTCCTTCCGGATTCGTGTGCGTTTTGCGGACAGACCCTGCCCAATGCACCAGCATCAGGCAGGGGCCGAACCCGTCGAAGAAGGGCTAAGCGGGTTCTGGCAGATGTCCACTGCATTCAATGGTAGCCAGCATGCCAATCCACGCTCGTCCGCCACACGCTTCATCGGCAAGCGAGCTAATTCCCCC
>FR884604.1:25957-31353 GCA_000436075.1 Eggerthella sp. CAG:209
GAAACGCCCCTCCGCTCACGCGCAAATTCAGTACGCTCGCATGCGAATGGGGTGCCACACCTGAATTGCAGGGGCGCTCCCCGCAGAAGCGCCCATAAGACAAAAGCCAAAAACAAAATTTCAGTTCGATTTGCAAGAAAATTGCGATTGGGAATCCCTCGACAAATTGCACTTAGCGCAAAACGGCGATTTTAGCCCTCAAACGAGGGGATTTGCCCGAAAAACCCCAAGCTTACGAGCCCCAATCGTCCGCAATCGCAATTTTCTTGCAAACTCGCGCGAAAAGTTGTTGCGGCAGCGGGACAGAAAGCTAATCCGCGGGCAAATTGAGACAACAAGCCAAAGCTACAACCGAAAATCGGCTGCTCATGGGCGAATAGCAGCAATCTGTGCACAAAACAGAGCATATGACCCGTATCATGGGAATGATGAAAGGAATCCCCATGCCTCAGCGCCCAGCACAACCCATCCCCACGATTCAGCCAACCACGAAAGCCGATACCTTTAGCAGTTCAACCGCAGACAAAAGCGGTTTTGACGATATGCTCGGTGATGTAACGTACGAAATGGTTTCGCTGGAAGAACCGGTGCCCGGGCTTTTGCATGCAGTCTTCGACGTTAAGAATTTCTACTTCGCTGATCGCATTGATCGGTATCTGCTTTTCGAGCGTGGCAAACAGGGCTTGTTCATTGACCTCGGCCACCCCCAACTCACTGGAGCAGAGCACCTTGATGCCATGCTCCAAAGAGCTGAAGTGCCCTGGAGCAATACCGATGTTGCTATAACCCATTTTCACGCCGACCACGTTGGCAACCTCCCCTATTTTTTGAGTCAAGGGGGACGCACGGTATACCATGGCACCTTGCCGCAGGTAAACGAAGAATTTTGCCGCGATTACGCACGCGTGATCGGGTGGCCTGACGCGCTGGATACTTGCTGGGAGGAATTTCGCGACACACTGCTGTACATCATGCAGGTGCAACAACCTTCCGCGCCCCACGCGACCATCCTTCACGATGGCGATACCATTTCGGTTGGCGATTGGGCTATTTCCACAATCGAAACACCTGGCCACGCGCCTGAGCACCTGTGCTTTGGCGATGCACGAAAAAAGATATTGTTCAGCGGCGACCACGTGGTAGACGCCGCGCCCTCCCTTGTTCAGTTCGGACGCAACGACCATCTGCTCGACCATTTCCTGAACACATTCCCCCGCCTCAAAGCGATGGACTTCGAAACGGTATTCATGTCCCACCATGAACCGCTCTACGGGGCAGATCATATCGATGCGTTCTACGAATACATGATTGGCAAATTCAAAAAGCCGCTGGCAAAGCGAATAGAAATCATAAATCAGCTAGAAACCGCAACAGCGAAAGAAGTCGCCGCCTCCGCGCAGCGTTCCCATGGGGCGTTCGACGAGCTGGAGTTCGGCATGCGCGTACGGCGCATTGCCATGACGTTTTCGTATTTGGAGTACCTTGCCGATAAAGGCCAGATAAATCGAGAAGAAGACGCGCAAAGCGTTTTCCATTACTCGCTGATTTAGCACCCACAGCCTACCTGAAGCACTTCGCGCTGGAGCTGCCTTTCTCATGCAAGCAGTCGTACCTGCCTAGAACCGCCAACCTTCATCTCTGTTAACACTAGCAAACTTTTTCAACCAGCCAATGTTTGCAGTGGTAAACTTTAAATGTTAAAGGTGGTGAATTTTCACCACGCAAAGCAGTTCTAAGGAGGACGCAATGAACCATGGAATTCTCGTGGGAGCAGGCTTTTTACTGGGAACCCTCGGCGTTAAGGCGCTGAAAAGCGAGCCGGTACGCAAGGCGGCTGTAGCAACTGTCGCTCAGGGCTTGAAGGTCAAGGAAGAGGCTGAATCCATCGTAGACGAAGCAAAGGCAGAACTCGACGATATCCTCGCCGAGGCCGGCTACGACAAGGGCGCAGAAGAAACTGAGGAAGAGGCAGCCAAGGAACTCGCCGAAGCCCAGGAAGCAGAAGGCAAGTAATAGCCATGCGTTTCGCGATCAAACACGAGATCCCCGGAAGGATCCGATTCGATCTTCAGGGGAAAATCCCTGAGCATGATGCGATCGCGCTCGAGGAAACGTTTTTGGCGCTCCCCTGCGTAACCAAATGCGTTGCCTATCCAAAGGCAGGCTCACTTTCCATAACTTTCGAAGGAACTGGCAAAGCCGAGCTCGCCTTGGCGCGCACCACCGTCGTACGTAAACTCAAAGTGCTTACGTACCAGGAGATTAAAGCCTGGGAGCCCGAAAACTCACTGATGCTGGCACCGCGTCCGCGTCATCTTTTCACGCAGATTGCCAACATGATCGTGTTCCGCGCCATGCGCCGCTGGTTCCTGCCGGCACCGCTGCGCACCGCATGGGCCATCATTTCCGCCATCCCGTTCTGGAAAGCAGCGCTCGATTCTCTGCGTCATGGCCGCCTTGATGTGCCTGTTTTGGACGGCGCCGCCATTGCCATGGGCTTCATCCAAGGTAAGCCCGCAACCGCAGGCAGCACCATCTTCCTTCTGAAGGTGGGCGAAATCCTGGAAGATTACACCCAGCGCCGCAGCGAAAGCAGCCTGGTGCGATCGCTGTTCGACATCCCCAGCACCGCCACCGTGGTGGAAGGCGATGTTGAACGCGAGGTTGCCATTGGCGAGCTGAAGCACGGCGACACCGTGGTAGTGCGCCTTGGTTGCCAGATTCCCGCCGACGGCGAGGTCATTTCAGGCGAAGCAGGCGTAAACCAAAGCTCGCTTACTGGCGAACCGCTGGCAATCGTGCGCAAAACGGGCGACACCGTATACGCCGGCACCACCGTGGAAGAAGGCGAAATCTTCATACGCATTTCCGGCAGCCCCGAGGAAAGCAAGCTACGCTCCATCGTTTCGATGGTGGAACAGTCCGAAGCGCTGAAATCGTCCGACCAGAAGCACATCGAAGCCATGGCCGACAAGCTGGTGCCGTGGAACTTCCTTCTGGCGGGCATCGTGGCGCTTACCACGCGCAACCTCACCAAAACGGCCGCCGCGCTGATGGTGGATTACTCCTGCGCGCTGCGCCTTTCCGGCAGCATCGCCGTTATGGCGGCGCAAAGCGAAAGCGCCAAGCGCGGCTTCACGGTGAAGGGCTCGCGCTACTTCAAGCACATGGCCGAAGCCGACGTTATCGTGTTCGACAAAACGGGCACGCTTACCCAGGCAACACCTTCGGTGCGCGAGGTAGCCAGCTACAACGAAATGCCCGCTGAAGAGGTGCTTCGCCTGGCTGCCTGCTTGGAGGAGCACTTCCCCCACCCCGTTGCGCGCGCCGTGGTGAACGAAGCCATGAAGCGCGGGCTGGAGCACCGCGAGCGCCACGCTGAAGTGGAGTACGTAGTTGCCCACGGCATTGCCTCCAGCATCAACGGCAAGCGCTGCGTGATCGGTTCCGAGCACTTCGTGGTGGAAGACGAACATGTGCCCATTGCTCCTGCCGAGCTTGAGGCCATCCATGAGAAGGCCTGTGGCACTTCGCCTTTGTTCCTGGCAGTGGACAACGTTTTGTGGGGCGTTCTGTACATCGAGGACCCGCTGAAAGAAAACGTTGCCGAAGTGGTGGAAGAGCTCAAACAGGTCGGCTTCAAGCGCGTGATAATGCTTACCGGCGACAACGAGCGTTCTGCCCGCCGCATTGCCGCGAAAACCGGCATCTCCGAATTCAAGGCCGATCTTTTGCCCGAACACAAGCACGAGATCGTGGAACAGCTGCAAGCCGAAGGCCACCGCGTGGTTATGGTGGGCGACGGCGTAAACGATTCGCCCGCCCTGGCAGCTGCGCATGTGAGCATCGCCATGAGCTCGGGCAGCGCCGTTGCGCGTGAAGCGGCCGACATCTCGCTGGTATCCGATGATTTGCATTCGCTGGTTGAACTGCGCAAACTTTCTTGCATCCTGGAAAAGCGCATGGCCCAGGGCTATCGCTTCACCATCGGGTTCAACACGCTGCTGTTGGCGTTGGGCATCGGCGGCATCATCACGCCGCAAGCATCTTCACTGCTGCACAACTCCGCAACCGTGGGCATTTCTGCCTACAACGCCCGCGCCTTCCTACCTGAATCCGCGGAAAAGGAATAGCGGCCGTTCGCAGGATGGGCGTCTAAAAAGGGGAACCGCAGTTTACCTGCGATTCCCCTTTTTCTTTTATTGGCTTTTCACCAGGTTGCTTGGATGCAAAACGGTTTCTTCGCTGCCGGGAGGCAGGAACGTTATAACGACCCCATCCCCCACGGCAAATCCTGCCTCGTTCCCAGCGGAAACCAGAATCGGGCTGTTCAAATACTGGGCGTAATCGTTGTCGCTGTCGACGGATACGGCAACGGCGCCGCTTTCCTCGTCACACGCAACCACCTGGCCACTCACCTCCCATTGATGAGACATCAAGCCTCCGCTCATTCCTTCTGGGGTTCCCTTCCGCTCGGACAAAGCCTTTGAATTCAGTACGGGAAGATGGTCTTGAGGGGTATCGTTTACTTTCATTTCGCTCATTTCTTCCTCGCACTCACTGGAACTAACATCGGCTTCCTTCCAATTGCAAGACGTCAGAAAGGCGAACGACAGCAAAACAGCCAACGTTAAAGCAGGCAAGCAAATCCGCAAACTGAGTGTCCTATCTGCTAAACGCAACGCCATATGTGTCAGTGTACCTAGTGTAGTAGAAGTTAACAAAGCGACCCTGATCCCATCCATCAGCAACAAACAGTGTATAGATGTTTTCGCCTGCTCCACTTGAAGGACGAAGGATCGAATAGCCTTCAACCGCCATAGCATGGCCCGACCTAGAGCCATTAATATTTATACCCGCACAGAAAATGCTTAAACCTCCCCTATCAACAACAGTCTTAAAGAAGTTCCGGTGGGATTTGCGCTATTTGAATAACGGACAGTCGAGCCTTTATTCGCGCAATTTAACAGGCAAACGCGCTTAACAGCTATTTATCACCACTCTTCATTTTCAGGCCAGAGAAGATCCCCCAACAAGCCATACGAACGGTATTCGGCTGTTCTTTATCTTATCCATAGAGAAAGAACAGCCGTCAAGAAAGCATGCCAAGCAATTTGACAGCGTACAAGTGTTCGCATATTCTTAGGATCTGAATTAACGAACGGATGTACGTATGGATATTGCAACTAAGCTGGAAATACTGGCCGATGCGGCTAAATACGATGTTGCCTGTACTTCTTCAGGCGTTAACCGTTCCGCGAAAAAGGGCGAACTGGGCAACACGATAGACGCCGGCATTTGCCATAGTTTCACAGCCGATGGGCGCTGTATCACGCTGCTCAAAGTGCTTATGACCAATGCATGCATCTACAACTGCGCCTACTGCGTAAACCGTG
>FR884604.1:31369-32418 GCA_000436075.1 Eggerthella sp. CAG:209
AACCGTGCTGAAAATGAAGTGCGCCGCGCGGTATTCAAGCCCCGCGAACTCGCCGACCTTACCATTGGCTTCTACCGTCGTAACTATATAGAGGGCTTGTTCTTAAGTTCGGGCGTTATCAAAAGCCCCGATTACACCACTGAACTCATGATTTGCGCTCTTTCAATCCTGCGCAACGAATACAAGTTCCGTGGCTACATCCACGCCAAAGCCGTGCCTGGCACCTCGCCTGAATTGGTGGAGCAACTAGGGCATTTAGCCGACCGCATGAGCGTGAATATGGAACTGCCTTCGCACCAAAGCTTGGCACTGTTGGCACCCGACAAATCGAAGCAGAATATTGTTGCGCCCATGCGGCAAATAAAGAACTCTATCGCCGAAGACCGCGACACCCGCGCCCTTATACGCCGCAACACCACCTATTACTCGCAGGCGCCCATTGCACGCAAAACACGCGCGTTTGCCCCTGCTGGGCAATCAACGCAAATGATAATCGGCGCCACACCCGAATCGGATTACCAAATACTCGCCCTTTCCAGCGCCCTGTACCGCACGCTTTCGTTGAAGCGCGTGTTCTTCAGCGCATACTTACCCGTGAACGCTGATAAGCGCCTGCCAAATGCCGGCGTGCAGCTGAACCGCGAGCATCGCCTCTACCAGGCTGACTGGCTTATGCGCTTCTACAAATTTGATGCAACTGAACTGATCGACGAAGCTCATCCATTTTTAGACCCCGAGCTTGATCCGAAAGCCAACTGGGCACTGAACAACTTGGATATTTTCCCTGTTGAAGTGAATACCACCAACCTTGAAACGTTGCTGCGCGTACCTGGCATTGGCCCGCGCGGTGCCCGAAACATCATCCGTGCACGACGCAGCACTTGTTTACGCGAACCAGAGCTGCGCAAACTCGGCATCGCCTTCAAACGAGCCCGGTACTTCATAACTTGCGCAGGAAAGTACCAGGGGTGCGACGCCGAATTCAACCCCAACGCTTTGCGCGCCAAGCTTGCCGCGCCCATAAACGGCGGCAAACACGGCAGCCGTAG
>FR884604.1:32429-36463 GCA_000436075.1 Eggerthella sp. CAG:209
GGCAGCCGTAGCGCTAAGGTTGCACCAGGCCAAATGAGCATATTCGATTTACAGCCTCAAGCAAAAACCGAAGCGCAACCCGCGTTCTCCACGCGCTTGAATCTGCCCAATGCACAGAGTGGAAAAATAGAAACAAGTACCGTTTCCTCACTTCCGGGATGGGGCGCGTGATGCCCTATCCCAAACTGGACAGCTCCTATGCATTCATCTATGACGGCACTCTAGAGGGCCTGCTATGCGCCATATTCGAAACATATCGCCAAAAGCTCGTCCCAAGCGAAATCGTCACAGAAGAAAACCTACAGCTGCGCCTAGGACAGCAACCGATAACCATTCCCACTAGCCCCGCCATAGCCCAGCGAGTAAAAGACGGCCTGTGCCGCGATTGCGGCCGCAGCACTTTCAGCGCCATTGGAGTGGCGTTCCTTTCCGATGAGCCCGATAAAGGTACAGCAATTTGTTCTTTCGTGCGCTACGCCATAAGGGAAAAGGGTAATGTACTCGGGCAAATTGCCCACCCCTGCGTGGAACCGATGGTGAAACTGCACCGATTCGTAATGAACGAACGCCACTACATGATGCAGTTTCTGCGATTCCGTGAAATGCAAGGCGGCGTGTGGTTTGCCGCCTGCAACCCCAAGGCGAATGTGGTCCCCATCCTCATGGATTGGTTTTCCGCGCGCTTCAATACGCAGCCCTTTATCATCTTTGACGAAGCCCATGGCATCGCTGGGGTTTCGCACAACGGCGCATGGACTCTAGTAAAAAGCGACTCGCTCACACTGCCCGAGGAAACCACAGACGAAGCACTCATGGCAGATGCCTGGAAACGCTTCTACGACGCCGTATCCATCAAAGACCGTTACAACCCCGAATTGCACCGTAGCTTCATGCCTAAGCGCCTTTGGGGCAATATCACCGAAATGCAGGAACGCATCCCCGACAACTCGTTGCGCAGACAGTAGCAGCAGTAGCCGCCACTAGTTTTGGCGCCAGCAATCTGTGGCCTCAAGCACCAAATGCCTTGATCCGTAGAGCCCTCTGATTTGTTTCAACCGTGTTTCGAAACGTCTTTTCACTGCATTCTCCCCATGCTTCCAGTTGACCAAATCAACCCGAAAAGCCTCTTGATTTTCTTCATTACCCCAGGTCAAAGCCGCTATAGAGTGTGCTTAATCCCTGTTATCCGATATACAGATTGCTAAAACCTACTTTTCCCATTGACCCACAGGAATTCAAGCTGTTTACTTCGTTCTGCTAGCAAACACGCAAACGAAAAACGCTTCCCCATACAGAAAGGAACTCGCAATGAGCCAGTTCGTAAACAACCCCGATCATAAATTCCAGTTCGACACCTTGGCTCTCCATGTAGGCCAGGAAGAAGCAGACCCCGCCTCCGATTCCCGCGCCGTGCCGATCTACCAAACCACCAGCTATGTTTTCCGCAACTCCCAGCATGCCGCCGACCGCTTCGGCCTGGCGGACGCAGGCAACATCTACGGTCGCCTTACCAATTCCACCCAGGGCGTCTTCGAAGATCGCATCGCTGCTCTTGAAGGCGGCGTTGCTGGCCTGGCGGTAGCATCCGGCGCTGCGGCAATCACCCTTACCATTCAGGCACTTGCCCAAGCAGGCGACCACATCGTGGCGCAGAAGACCATCTACGGCGGCTCCTTCAACTTCCTGGAGCACACCATTTCCCAATTCGGCGTTGAGACCACCTTCGTCGATGCCCACAATCTCGCAGAGGTTGAAGGTGCCATCAAGGAAAACACCAAGGCCATCTACCTGGAAACCCTAGGCAACCCCAACTCCGACATCCCCAACATCGACGCAATTTCCGAAATTGCCAAGAAGCACGGCTTGCCCGTTGTGGTCGACAACACCTTCGGTACTCCCTACCTGTTCCGCCCCCTTGAGCATGGCGCTAACATCGTTGTTCACTCCGCGACGAAGTTCATCGGCGGCCATGGATCTTCCCTCGGTGGCGTAATCGTCGATGGTGGCAACTTCGACTGGAAGGCAAGCGGCAAGTACGCCCCCATCGCCGCTCCCAACCCCAGCTATCACGGCGTTTCTTTCGCGGATGCCGTAGGTCCTGCCGCCTTCGTAACCTACATTCGCGCTATCCTGCTGCGCGACGAAGGCCCCTGCATTTCCCCCTTCAATGCATGGATCCTTTTGCAGGGTACTGAAACGCTTTCCCTGCGCGTAGACCGCCATGTGGAAAACACCAAGAAGATTGTGGAATACCTCCTGAACAACCCCCATGTTGCCAAGGTGAACCATCCCAGCCTGCCCGACCATCCCGACCACGAGCTGTACCAGAAGTACTTCCCCAACGGAGGAGCTTCCATCTTCACGTTCGAAATCGAAGGCGGCAAGGAAGCAGCTTGGAAGTTCATTGACAACCTTCAGATCTTTTCCTTGTTGGCAAACGTGGCAGACGTTAAGAGCCTCGTAATCCACCCTGCCTCTACTACGCACTCCCAGCTCACCGAAGCCGAACTGGCCGATCAGGGCATCACGCCTTCTACTATCCGCCTTTCCATTGGCACCGAAAACGCTGATGACATCATTTGGGACCTCGAGCAGGCTTTCGCAAAACTCGACTAGCCCCATTGCACCAACATGCCTTCCCCAAGGCCGAGCCCCTTCTCATCGAAGGGGCTCATTTTTTTTGACAAAAAACCTGGCAAGTAGCCAATTCGCACCCGAACCGCGAACTATGCCACGTCCCCAACCGCCTATAGCTCGCTAGAAACAATGCCTATAACCACACAGGGTGCAGCACCCCTATAATCGATTAAGTGCAAAGGGCGCCATCATATTCGCCCCGAAACCCCATGTAAATACGGCAGTTGTGCCTATCTAACTTGAAGGAGAAACCCCTATGTCCGATACCGCTGCACCGTTTCATTACGACATCGTAGGCAGCTTCCTGCGCCCCGAAAAGCTCAAGACCGCACGCGCCCAATTCGCTGAAGGCGCCATTTCCCACGACGAGCTCGAAGCCGTCGAAAACGAAGCTATCAAGGAATTAGTGGCTCAGCAAAAAGCCGCCGGCCTTCACGCAGTAACCGACGGCGAGTTCCGCCGCTCCATGTGGCATTTGGACTTCCTTACCGAGCTTCTTGGCTGCGAAGAGGTAGGGGCGGAGCATTGGTCGGTTCACTTCAAGGGCCATCAGCCCAAATCGAAGACCGTCGTCATTACCGACAAGGTTGACTTCGGTGAGCACCCCTTCCTGAAGCACTTTGCCTTCACCAACAGCGTTGCAGGTGACACGCTGGTCAAGCAAACCATTCCTTCCCCCACCATGCTTCACCTCATTTGCTGCGTGCGCGAAGAGAATTACACGCCCATCGCTCGCTACGAGAACAACGAAGAGCTCTTGTTTGCAGACATTGCCGCCGCGTACCGCAAAGCAGTCCAGGCGTTCTACGATGCAGGCTGTCGCTACCTGCAGTTCGACGACACTTCCTGGGGCGAGCTATGCGACCCGAACAAGCGCGCTGCTTATGAAGCACGCGGCTTCGACCTGGACAAACTGGAGCGCGACTACGTTAACCTGATTAACGAGGCCTTGCGCGACAAGCCCGAAGATCTGGCCGTCACCATTCACATCTGCCGCGGCAACTTCCGTTCCACATGGTTCTCTTCCGGCGGATACGATCCCGTAGCGCCAATCCTGTTCCCCAATTTGAAGGTTGACGGCTTCTTCCTAGAGTACGACTCAGAACGCGCGGGCGATTTCGGACCACTGCACCATATTGCAGATCAGAAGGTGGTCCTCGGCCTGGTTACCTCCAAAGACGGCGCCCTGGAAGACCCGAGCGATCTGAAGCATCGCATTGAAGAGGCGGCCAAGTACGTTCCACTACGCAACCTCTGCATCAGCCCCCAGTGTGGCTTCTCGTCCACCGAAGAGGGCAACATCATTGAGCCTGAGGATCAGTGGAAAAAGATCGCCCTCATCAAAAACGTCGCCGAAGAGGTTTGGAAGCAATAAGCCCCGAAGGCAATCGAAACGA
>FR884605.1:0-2548 GCA_000436075.1 Eggerthella sp. CAG:209
AGCCGCAACGGCAATCAGGGCAATTGCGCCACCAATAAGAGCAAGGTTGTCACCCGTCTTCACGGTAGTCGCCTTTGCTTCGCTTGCGGCATTGTCGCCGTTGTCGTTAACGGTGTTGACGTTTACGTTCGCATTGGCAGAGGAGTTGTTGCCGCTGTCGCCAGCACCGGGCTGAACGGTAGAAGGAGCCGCTGCCTTCCAGCCGGCATACAGGGTGAACTCGGGTTGTGTGCCGTTTACAGGAGCATCGAAGTCATAGGCATTGGTGCAGTCCTGGTCAGTGAACCATCCCGAGAAGGTATAGCCTTTCTTGGTAGGATCTGCCGGCTTTGCCACTTTGTCACCAACGGCAACAAGCTGAGAGTCGACTGCTGTGCCCTGGTTGGAATCGAAGTTAACGGTAACCTTCAAAACCACAGGAGCCTGAGCGCCCGATTCCTTAGCATAGTCGTTTGCAGCCTGAGCATCGGTGAAGTAAACAACCGTTCCGTCGGTATTGGTTACGGAATAGGTTGCATCGCCCTTCACGGCGTCCTTGTTACCGACAGCATATTTGCCGTCGTTGAACAAAACTGCCTTGCCGCTCTTGAGGTGCTTTGCGACTGCCGGATCCGTGAACGTACCACCGGAAACGGAAAGCGGGCCCTTATGCTCGGACTCGTTTACCAAATCCCCGTTGAAGATGCCGTTGTTTATCACCGTGGACGTTGCCGTGTTGTTGGCGTCGTAGTAGTTCGTCAGCACGGGCTGGGCGGCGGAATTGGTGGTGAACGTGCCGCCGTTTACTTCCAGGCTTCCGATGTCAGCGGGGTCATTGCCGTACGAAGAATTGAACAGAACAGCAGAGGTGGCTTTGCTGGAGGTCTTGAACGTGCCGCTATTGATGGTGGCCTTGCTCCAGTTCATGATTACGTACTGGGACGTGTTGTCGAAGTCGCCATCGTTGATGGTGAGGTTGCCGTAATCGTCATTCTTGATGGTGTTGATGCCGCCGCTGAACGTGCCGCCATTGATGGTCATTTCAGCGGGACTTTCAGCGGTGTTCTTGCCGCCGTTGCGGATCATGCTGGAGAAGTGACCAGCGTTTTCCACCGATGCACCAGAACCGAAGCTCATGGAGCCATAGTTTTCAATGGTGTAGTAGCTGTTGCCGCCACTGTTGTTGCCGTTCTTGCCGGCTTCCTTGCTGCGCATGAACGTGCCACCCTCAAGCGTGGCCGTTGCGCCTACTGCGTTGGAGAGCGCAGCCTTTGCATGGGTGATGTTGTCAACCACGCCGCCGCCAATGGAGTCCGTTACCGTGAGCGTTCCATTGTTAGTGATGGTGTGACTTGCCTTGTTGGTGAGCTTCTTGCCGTTTAGATCGAGCGTGATGGCCTTGCCTTCAGGGATGGTGACGTCCTCTGTTACATCGCCCAGGAGGGTAACGGTGCCCTCAGCATCGATGGCTGCGATTGCCGCTGCGATGCTTGCGTACTTCACGCCGTCAACCTCGGCCACTGCCTGCGCGGATTCGTTGGAATGCAGCGTAATTGCGTCTTTCGCGTCTGCCTCAGTTTCGCCGGTTGCCTTAACTGTTGCAGTTTCTTCGTTGTTGGTTGCGGATTCGTCGTTTGCCGCTGTCGTTTCCTCTTGCTGGGTTGCCTCTTGTGAAGCGTTCGCATCTTCATCAGCGTATGCCGTGAAAGGAACGCTCAGCGAAGCAGCCATCGCAAGTGCTACCGCAGTGGAAAGCGTTTTATTCTTTGCTGACGCTTTTGCCATGTGATCCCACTTTGCCTTTCTGCTTGTCCTTTGAACTGGTATGGATAAGTCCATCGTAATGTATCCCCTGGGTACATTGTTAAAAAAATAATGAATTATATGGGATTTTAGGTACGTTTACGTTGAATTCTGGCGGGTAAATGTCGTCGCTGGCGCGGGGCTTTGTCTTTGTTCGGTGCTGTGCGGGCGGGCGTAGGTGCGGTGTGCGCCCTGGCGCATGCAGCGAGGGCTCGTTTGCGGGGGGGGGTGATGATTCGCGGCGATTGCGTAAGCAAGTGCGGCTTTTTTGGTCAGAGACGTTCGATTTGTGCGTCGGCATGGTCCTTCTGAAGAATCAGCGCAGAGGGACCATGCATATTCCCTTCGGGCTTAATCGATGTCCGTCAATCAGAAACAGTTCCGCTGCTCTGCCCCTAATGCCCTTGATGTCGAATTGTTTTGCTCTGGATTCCGCCAATCGCTGCTTGCCGCAGCGCATCGGCACCGCAGGCACCCAACCGCGCCCGTTTGCGTTACAGAGCGCGTGCCTTTTCGATGGTGGTACGCAGTGCATCGATGACGGTGCCGCGGAATGCGCCTTTTTCCAGAACCTCAAGGCCGCGGATGGTGGATCCAGAAGGCGAGCACACTTCGTCCTTCAGCTGGCCAGGATGCTTGCCGGATTCGAGCACGAGTTTTGCAGCACCCAGTACGCCCTGCGCGGCAAGCTGGTAAGCCTGCGGGCGCTTCAGGCCTTCGGCCACACCTGCGTCTGCTAAGGCCTCGATGAACATATATACATAGG
>FR884605.1:2595-3518 GCA_000436075.1 Eggerthella sp. CAG:209
TTGCGGCGTCGAGCTGCGATTCTTCCAGTTCAACGGTGGTGCCGAAGCTGGCAAGCAGGCATTCGACGGCGGCGACGTCTTCAGCGGTTGCCAAGCTGTTGGGGCAGTAGGCGGTAACGCCTGCCAGCACGTGTGCGGGCGTGTTCGGCGCGGTGCGTACGATGCGGACGGGCGTGCCGAATTGCTCTTCCAGCCAGGCAATAGTCTTGCCAGGCGCGATGGTGACGACGGTTTGTTCAGGGCGCATTGCTCCACGGATTTCGGCAATAACGGCCTCGTACTGGTAGGGTTTTACGGAAAGGAACAGGATGTCGGCGTTTTCGGCGACGGTGATGTTGTTAGTGCCAGCGTTAATGCCGAATTCTTCGGCTACGGCAGCGGCGTGCTCCGGCGTGACATTGGAGCCATAGATTTCACCGGGCGCAACAGCGCCGCTAGCGACAATTCCCTTGATCATGGCTTTGGCCATATTTCCGCATCCGATGAATCCAAGTTTCATAAGAACCTCCCTGTTGGCGGCGGGCTTGAATAACGCGTTGAAGCGAATAATGTTGCGCTCTGCTGGCGCCGTTTTGTGAACGCGTTCTGCATTAGTCCGATTCTATGCGAAGTGCCTGAGGAAAGCACCTCGTTTGCGAGGAATTAATTAAGTGTTGAAGCTTTGGGATGAAGCGTGTGGCGTGATGGGCGGGGCGGCGACAAGTGCGGGGTTGCGGTGCTGGATATTTGGGACTCGCGAAAGTGGGTGGCTGGCGAACGCGGGACGCCCAGCGAGATTCGCAGTGTCCATGGCTGCGCGGCGCCCGATGGCGTTCGGCGTGATCCTCGAAGCCCGCAGACGCCCAATGCGATTTGTGATGCCCGTGGACGTTTGGCGTCCGCGGGCGCCAAACGCGATTTGTGACGTTCGTGGCAGCGCGGCA
>FR884605.1:3529-5072 GCA_000436075.1 Eggerthella sp. CAG:209
GGCAGCCAAGGACGTCCGACGTAATTCGCGGCTGTCGGGGACGCGCGGGCCCGCGGACTGCTTGACGTGATTCGCAGCAGCTGAAATATGCCCTGTGGTTGCTTCTTGTATGAACGGTATACTTTTACCTAATTGATTTGAGAGGGGCAGGGAATGGCTAAGAAGAATAACGCGAAGAGCGCCGGTGGCGGAAACGCCGCTGCGAAGACCGAGAAAAAGGGTAAGAACCAGATTTCTCAGCAACAGGCGCGTGCGAATGCAGCGCGTGCGAGCGCGAAGATCAGCCCTGCACCTGAAGGGCCCTCACCTGCTATTTCGGTGCTGGTGCCCATTTGCAATTCCGAACAATACTTGGAGCAGGCGCTTGATTCGCTGATTGCTCAGACGTTCACCGACTTCGAAGCACTGTGCATCAACGATGGCAGTACCGATGGTTCTCTGGACATCATCAAGCGTTATATGGAAAAAGACCAGCGTTTTCGCCTGATTGATAAGGAAAATTCCGGTTACGGCGCGTCAATGAACTTGGGCATCGACACCGCACGTGGCGAGTACATTGGCATTTTGGAGCCAGATGATTTCTTCGAGCCGAATGCGCTGGAGCTGCTGTACAGCCTGGTGAAGGGCGCAAGTGCCGACGCTCCTGTCGATGTGGCTAAGGCCAACTATTGGTTCTACTGGAGCACGCCCAAGGAACGCAACCAGCTTATAAGTGTGTGCAAACCCCCTATGACCGATGCCCCCTTCAATCCGCGCGATGTTCGCGAAGTGTTCTACTGCATCCCTTCCATTTGGTCGGCGCTGTATCGTCGCGAAATGCTGGTTGATAAGGGCGTGCGTTTCCTTGAAACGGCAGGCGCAAGCTTCCAGGACCTGGGCTTCCAGTTCAAAGTGTGGGTAACTGCGCAGAAGGTTGTTATGTCTGAAGAGGCCATTCTGCATTACCGCCAAGACAACGAGGCGTCTTCTGTGAACGACGCGCAAAAAGTGATGTGCGTGTGCAAAGAATTTGACATGGCCGAGCGCTTCATCAAGAACGATCCTGATTGCGAAGATTTGCGAAAAGTCCTGTTCAGGCTGCGTTATGACAGCTATATGTGGAACTTTGCACGCTTGGCGCCTGAGCAGCGTCGTGAATTTGTGGTTAAGATGCATGAGGATTTGCGTGCTGGGTTCAGGGGCGGCGCGTATGATCGCTCGCTGTTCAGCGACTATCAGAACGCGAACCTGCGCTATTTGATGGAGCACCCAAAGCGCTTCGAGCAGTTCTTCCCGAACAACCCCACGCCGCTGCGCAAGGGCTTGTACTATCTGCTGGTGGCAGGCCCCAAAGCAGCACTGAAAGCTGCGGGGAAATAGAGCAAGTGGGGGTATAGGGACAGGTATCGTTTCCCCGCTTAGCGGACAGAGCCTCGCTTGCAGTGAACGAATTGTGCAAGCGAGGCTTTTTTGTGCGCCATGTCGCACTGGGAAAACGGGACTTGTCTCTATATCCCCAGTGCGACACCTATGCGACACTGTCGCCAAACTGTCGCGACAGTGT
>FR884605.1:5085-12922 GCA_000436075.1 Eggerthella sp. CAG:209
GCGACAGTGTCGCATAGGTGTCGTTTAGGGGCGATATTGCGTCGCGGTGCCGTCGCTTGTCGCGAACGGTAGCGCCCTTAATTGACCAAAATAGACCAAAGAATTTTGGCTAATCGACCGTTTTCGCCCGAATAGACCAAAAAATAGGCTGTTTTTTTGGTCTATTCGGGGGCTGTTTGCTCAAAACCGCCTGCAAAACCGAATTTAAGGTCCGCGACACCTATGCGACACTGTCGCCTAACTGTCGCGACACTGTCGTTTATAATGTCGGCGTGGGTAATAGGCGGAACTAGCCCTCCTATCGAAAGGGGTATTGCTGTGACTCCCGAAGAATTAAAGTCTCATGTTTCTTCCGGCGAAGGGCTGACGTGTGAATTCAAGCGCTGCGGAGACACTCCCGGTAACGATACGTTTGAAACGATTTGCTCTTTCGCGAATAGGCAAGGCGGCAATATTTTCCTCGGAGTTGAGGACGATGGCTCGGTTTGCGGCGTAAACGAGAAATGCGCGCTTGGCATAGAGCAAAACTTGGTTAAAAGGCTGAATGATTCAAATTGTTTTAAGCCGTCTCCTTTCGTGGAAATAGAGAGGGTTCGTTTCGAAGGGGCCCTTGTGATAAGGGTCTGGGTTCCAGCGGGGCCTGCTGTATACAGTTGGAAAGGTGTTATATACGACCGCGTTTCGGATAGCGATATCAAGGTGCGCGGCGATGATCAGATCGCCTTGATGTATCTACGCAAGCAGAACTTGTATTCAGAGCGCAGAGTGTACAAATATGTGGAAATGGAAGACCTGCGTCCCGATCTGATTGATCGACTGCGCAAGATGGCCACAGCAAAGACGGCTGGTCATCCTTGGGCTTCCTTGGATGATGCCTCCTTGTTAAGAAGTGCGAAGCTATACGCCAAGGACCGAAATACCGGAGAAGAAGGTCTTACCTTAGCGGCGGTACTACTGGTCGGTTCCGATGACGTAATTAGCGATATATGCCCTGCCTACAAGACGGATGCGATATTCAGAAAAGAGAGCACCGACAGGTACGATGATCGCGTTACGGTAAAGACGAACCTGGTCGAATCGTACGATATTTTGCTATCGTTCGCGAAAAAGCACTTGCCCGACAGGTTCGTCCTGGAGGGGACACAGCGAGTAAGCGCGCGAGATGTTATCGCTCGTGAGCTGATAGCGAATCTTCTGATTCATAGGGAGTTTCTTAACCCATTCCCCGCGAAGCTGGTCATCGATGAGGAGGGTATTAAAACAGAAAACGCCAGTCGAACTTTTTATGAGGGGAGATTGGCTTTATCGGACTTCAATCCCGTACCGAAAAACCCCACGATTGCTTCGGTGTTTTCGCAAATTGGCCTTGCCGAGGAGCTGGGCAGCGGGTTGAGGAATCTGGAAAAATACTCAAGGTTGTATAGTGGAAAAGTTCCTATTCTGGAGGATGGTGATGTTTTTCATGCCTATGTGCCTGTGGAATACGGGGCGGAGACAAGGGGTGCTGATTCCGCTAGGGTTTTGGCTCTTTCTATCGTTGAGCGCGACGGGTATGTGGCATCTGCGAGTTTGGCTGCTGCTGCAGGCGTAACTTCGAGAACCGCACAGCGCTACATCAAGAAACTTGTTGAGGATGGGACGCTTGCGCCGAGCGAGAACATGAAGCATGGGTATGTAGACGGGAAGGTGGCTTTGAAGGGGTAGCGGCTGCCTACGACGATAACGGAGAGATTGTCTTGATACTTCATATTGATGAAGCGGACCTAGATAGGTGTCTGCTAGGGCACAAAGAGACGATAGGTGGCCCACCTGTTCGAGGGGCGATTGCAGATACCGTAGCTGGAGTTTTCTACATCGCTACGGCAGTCGCTTCTGGTTTTTCGGGCCTTCCGTTGAACATTTTAGTTACTATCGGATTACTGTTTACGTTTTACGGAATTCGGAATGCATGGCATTGGCACAATAGGAAATGTTCAGACCGTCAATTGTTTGAGGAAATTAAAGATATGAATAGGACGGAAATCAGAAGCTCTCTGGTTGCAGTGAAAGGCTGCGATCAGGTCAGCAATCGTTTTCTGCTCTATTACGACAATGGATGGTCTTGCGATTTTCTCCCAAATCGAAAAACCGTTGATCCTGGAGACAGCGAGATAGGCTTTTTAAAGAAATATATTTCTGAAGAATTCGGTATCTCTAAATCCGATCTGAAGCTAACATTTGTTACCGAAAAAGACTCGGAAAAACAGTGTGTAGAGCACGATAACGAGTTCCGTTACTATCACTATCGGTTGTATAGCGCAACGTTGAATAAGCTGCCAGATGGCTGGCGAGAGAGATCGTTTGTTGCCCCTAACGGATGTAAATGTCGTTGGTTAACAGTGGAAGAAATGCTCTCTGATCCTAGAATCAGAGAGATTAACTATGATGTCGTTTCCGCTATAAGAGACTACATATAGTGAGCTTTCCGGCAAAACCGGGAAAACGGGACCAGTCCCTATATTCCCATTTTCCGCAAAAACCGTGCAGGCTGGCAAGCGTACACCAATACCCTTTACAATGAAACATCGTGATTATTTAGGTCGCGCTGGGCGCCAACTACAAAGGCAGCGCCCCTGCGCAACCACTAAACGATAAGGAACTGCATTAATGCCAAATATGCTCTCAAGCGCTAATGCCAGAAGGAATTGGTTCACCATAACGTCCCTTGTATCCAGGGACTTCAAGCTGAAGTACCGCCGCAGCGCCCTGGGCGTTCTGTGGTCGGTTCTGAACCCTTTGCTCATGATGATCGTGCTTTCCGTTGTGTTCAGCACGTTCTTCAAGTTCAGCATTGAAAACTACCCGCTGTACGTAATCCTGGGCAACGTTATGTTTGCCCTTATGGCCGATTCCACTTCAGGTGCCATGAACTCCATCATCGAATCTTCTTCTCTTATCAAGAAGATCCGCATCGAAAAGCTTATCTTCCCGTTGGAAAAAGTGCTGTTTCAGCTGGTGAACTTCTGCATTTCGCTCATCGCGGTAGCCGCGGTAATGATCTTCTTCCAGGTTATGCCGCACGTTAGCCTGTTTGCCCTGCCGCTGCTGCTCCTGTACGTGGTGCTGTTCAGCGCGGGCGTGGGCATGGCGCTTTCCGCCCTTTCGGTGTTCTTTCGCGACGTGTGCCACCTGTGGGGTGTCGTTATCACCGCATGGACGTACGCCACGCCGCTGTTCTACCCCGTAGAAATCTTGCCTGATTGGGCGGCGCCGCTTATGCAGTACAACCCTATGTATCACTACGTAACTTACTTCCGCGACCTTATCCTGAGCGGCACGGTGCCCGGCTTGCAGGAAAACCTGCTGTGCCTGGGCATGGCGGTGGCTGCATTCGCTATCGGTCTGCTCATTTTCAAGAAGACCGAAAAGAAGTTCATTCTCTACGTTTAAGGAACAACCATGCCCGAAAACGTGAATACCAGCGTTCTGGAAATCGAATCTGAGCTCGCCGACGATTCATCGAAGAAAACCGTGATCAAGGTGGACCATGTGTCCATGGTCTTCAACATGGCAAGCGAGCAGCTGAACAGCATCAAGGAATACGCGATTGCCGCTTTGAAGCGCGAGCTGCGCTTCAAGGAATTCCGCGCACTCGACGACGTTTCCTTCGAAGTGAAGCAGGGCGACGTGTTCGGTATTCTGGGCACGAACGGTTCCGGCAAATCCACCATTCTGAAGATCATCGCCGGCGTGCTGGAGCCCAGTAAAGGGTCGTGCACGGTTAATGGCAACATCGCTCCGCTCATCGAGCTTGGTGCGGGCTTTGACATGGAACTTACCGCGCGCGAAAACATCTACCTGAACGGTGCGCTTTTGGGTTACTCGAAGCAGTTCATTGAGGAAAACTTCGACGACATCGTTGAATTTGCCGAGGTGGAAAAGTTCCTGGACATGCCCATGAAGAACTACTCTTCCGGCATGGTGGCGCGCATCGCCTTTGCAATTGCTACGGTTATCGTGCCCGAGATTCTGATCGTTGACGAAGTGCTTTCCGTGGGCGACTTCATGTTTCAGAAGAAGTGCGAAGACCGTATCACGAAGCTCATCAAAGAGCACGGAGTGACGGTGCTTATCGTTTCGCACAACAACGACCAGATCGAGCGCTTGTGTAACAAGGCGGTATGGATCGAAAAGGGCCATCTGCGTATGGCGGGCACGTCAAAGGAAGTGTGCCAGACGTATCGTGTGCTGGGCGGTCATGTGGGTAGCAAGGAATCGGAACAGATCGTGTTCGAAACCCTGCAGGACCTGAAGAAGCCCGACATGAGCGGCATCGAATCTATCGAAGCAGACACACGTTATGGCATTGCGGCTAAGCTTTCGAGCCGTTGCTACCCCGATGGCGCAAAGGCTGCAATCCTTGCATCGGGCGAGCACGAAATGGTGCCGCTGATTGCGAATGGCCTTGCGGGGGCATTGGATGCGCCGATCCTCCTTACGCAGAACGAAAGCGTGCCCGATATTACGGCACAGGAGCTGAACAGGCTCAATCCCCAGACGGTGTACGTGCTGAATGGAGGTACGCTGGATGTGGATGCGATAACCAAGGAAGCAACTTCTTCCGTCCCTTCCGCTTCGGTAGAAGTGCTGGAAGGCGAAAACGTTTGCAGCCTTTCGTGGTCGATTTTTCAGTACGGCGAAGAAAAGGGCCTATGGGGTTCCGACGTTGCCCTTACCTACGATGGCTGTTTGGGCGATTTGGTGTCGCTTTCGCCCTACCTATTTTCTAACAAGTGCCCTGTTCTGGTCAAAGAGGCTTCCTCCGAGATTCCGGAATGGATGCTTGATGCCGCGCTTTCTGCCAAGGAAGTTTTAGTGGTAGGTGGTTATAAATCTTTCACCGAAGAGGCTTTGGAACCAATCGCGAAGAGCGCTGGGCAAGTTACCCGCTTTGTTGGCGAGGGCCCCTACGATGCGAATGAGAAAATCGACAATTGGATAAGCCAACATGCCAAGGCTGAGCGCTTGCTGGTTGTTTCTATCTGGTATCCCCAGGATGCCGTTGCTGTTGCAGCATACGCTTCGAAAAACAGGGGCCTGATTGTTCTGGAAGACCCACAAAACCTCGACAGCGTTGCCCATGGAATCAACTATCTGAAAAAGCAAAGTGGCAAACTTGAATTCATCGGGGACAAATCTCGCTTCAACGATTTAGACAAGAGCCTTTTAGCAAAAGCATTGAAGTGCGATTAGCTTTCGATGAAGCGTAAAAGGGCTTCCTTGGTTTCCGGCTGGTCAAAAACTCCTTCAGTGAAGTGGTTATGACCCAAGATGTCGTCCGGTAAATAGGGCCAGCCGGGGTTGCACTCGTCTGCCACTGAATAAGCATCGTTTGGTATATCGATGAATCCCCCTTCGAAGGCGTGCGTCTTTACTGGGAACATCATGGACGCTGGGTACAGGATTTTTCTCCAGGGCGCATTGAAGAGGTTATCCAGGCCGTAAGCAACGGCGGTTGCTTTATCTTTGGAGCAGAGCAGGCCTGCTGCCCGTGCTTTCCCCTGATAGGTAGAGAAAAGCGTTTCAATGTTTTCGATTTCTAGAGCGGCTTTTTTGTCGTCTTGGTCGTCTCTCTCAATTTGGATACATTGCGCAACAGAGCCGCTGTCCGGGGAATATAGGAGCCCGCGTTCGCCCCAGTAGGGAAATTCATTCATTTTCGCCACGAAAGCATCCATGAGCTCAACTCGTAGAGAACGAAGGGCGTCATCCTTGCTTTTGCTAGGGGAGGGGGCCCAGTCCCATATACAGATGTCAACGAAGCAGGGGATGTGCTGGTTGCGGCTGCTGAACCTTACTTGACGGCAAAATACATAGCCGTCGTATACGAGAGTTAGCTGAAAATCCGGATTGTTCGCGCAAATCTCTTTGAGCTTGTCGACATCTTCCCTCATCATACAGATATCGATATCGTCATCCCAAGGGATGAACCCGTTTCGTGACAGTGCGCCTATCAACGAGCCGAACGATGTCCAATAAGGGAGATTTGCCTTTTTGCAAAGCGCATCCAGCTCGAACATAAGGCGTCCGTTTGCTTTCTGCATGATGCGCGCGTTCCCCTCGGCTTCTGGGAGCAGAGAGAAAATCCTCCTTCTGGTTTCTGCGGGAGTGTCGTTTGGGTAGGCCTTCCTGAACAGCGCTTCCATACGTAGTTTGTTGCGCTCTGCTTCGGTTCTCAGGGAGGCGTCGATGGCATCGTATTTTGCATTAAGATTTCCATTAATCCCGTTGTCTGCTTGCTCGATGCGGCGAAAGAGCTCATCTTGCTTCGATTTAATATCGAGCAGCTCGTCTTTGACTAGATTATTTTGCGCCACAAAGTGCTTTTCTGCCGCATGAAAAGAGCGGGAGGAGATGGGCAGAAGGCTTTTGAATTTGTTGATGAGAGACATACGACCTCAAGTTCATATTTGTTATTGTGTTTTTGCTATTTTACATTGGAAATGATCTCCCTGAGCAATACTTGCGGCCGCCTCGCATTCGGACGATTAACTTAAATAATGCTTCGTTCAACGCTGCGGGTCCGACGTTTTGTGAATCTTCTGTATGATGTTTAGAACGTGTGTTTAACGAAAGGCAATTCGTATGGCTGTCGGAAAAAAGCTGCTAAGCGTATTTTTCTCCTTCACTCTAGTTATGGGTCTTCTTCCTTATTCGGCATTTGCGGACCCTTTTGATTCGAGCTCGGATTCAACCAAGTCTAGCTCCGATGCATCGACTTTCAATGAGTCCGAATTCGCGGATGGCGGGGTTGCCTCAAAGCCAGATCCAAACGATTCCGAGGAGGGAATGGGTTCCAATGGTTCTGCCCCTGCTGGGGAGGATGTTGGATTTGACGTCGATGACGAATCCGCCGACGAGCAGGAATTGTCTGCCCCTGATTATAGTGATGGCAAGCTGGCAATTTGGGCCGACGGCCTTGATGATCCTTCCGACATTGCGGATGTTTATCCTCCCGATACCAACGAAATCGAAGCCTACGCTAACGGCTCTAACCTTCAGCCAATGAGCTTCAGCTCTGAAATGCTGTACTTTTGCAAATATGAGAGTAGCTGCAATTACGACCAAGGCCTTAGCTCGGGCGATGGGTATCACGCCATGGGCTATTTTCAATTCGACAACAGGTATGGCCTGGGTAGCTTCCTGAAAGCTGCGTATAACTACAACCCTTCAACTTATAGTGCTTTAAAGGTCATTGGCGATCGCTACGGGTGGGATGTGACGGGCGCAACCCGCTCCAACGGCGCATTCACCCAATTGGGTAACGATCTCAATACCGCGTGGCATGCTGCATACAAGGCGAACCCCACCGAGTTTTCAAACTTGCAGAATGGCTGGGCTTACATTGATTCCTACAACGGGTCGTTAGGTGCTCGTGGTTGCCTCAGGGCATTTGGAATCAACTTGGACAACCGCCCCGATTGTATTAAGGGCCTTTGCTGGGGCATGGTCAACCTGTTTGGTGCAGGAGGCGGTGCCTCGTATATCAACAATGGCAATTATTATGGTGCAAATTGGTTCTTTAAGAATTCAGGCATCAATGACTCTATGTCAGACGAAGCTTTTGTAACTACCCTCTGCGACTATGTTGTCAATAACGTTGCGAAGCGTTATCCCAAGCAATCCATCTACTGGACTGGTTGGCAGAATCGGTACAAGAGCGAAAAAGCTGACTGCTTGAAATATCTTCAGGCAGGCAATTATATAGCGCCGTCCCCCAAGAACGTGAAGGCCGACGCCACCGGCAGCGGCGAGGTGACGCTCTCCTGGGATCCCGTCGACGGCGCCGACGCCTACG
>FR884606.1:0-2806 GCA_000436075.1 Eggerthella sp. CAG:209
AAAATGACCAGATTGTCTACAAAATAAAAAAGGCACCCTAAGGGGTGCCTTTCAGTCATTAGGTAAGCGAAGTTACTGAGCTTCAGTGTAGTTGCGGTTTACGGAGCTGTCTACCGGAACACCAGGGCCCATGGTAGATACAACCGTAACAGACTTAACATAACGGCCCTTAGCAGAAGCAGGCTTCATACGAAGGATCTCGTCGTAAATAGCGCCATAGTTCTCAGCGAGCTGCTCAGCAGTGAAAGAGCACTTGCCGATGATTACATGGCAGATGCCGTAACGGTCAGCACGATACTCTACGCGGCCACCCTTGAGCTCCTTGATTGCCTTAGCAACGTCAGGGGTAACAGTGCCGAGCTTGGGGTTAGGCATAAGACCACGAGGGCCGAGAACCTTACCCAAACGACCAACCTTAGCCATCTGATCAGGAGTAGCAACTGCAGCATCAAAGTTAATGTTGCCAGCCTGGATTTCAGCAACGAGATCATCGGAGCCAACAATGTCAGCACCGGCTTCCTCTGCTGCACGTGCTGCATCGCCCTCAGCAAATACTGCTACGCGAACAGTTTTACCAGAACCGTTGGGGAGGCTAACGGTACCACGGAGCTGCTGATCAGCCTGACGGGTATCGATACCAAGACGGAAATGAGCCTCTACCGTTTCGTCAAAGTTAGCAGTAGCGATCTCCTTTACGAGAGCAACAGCCTCAAGAGGAGCATAGGACTTACCAGCTTCGATCTTTGCAGCTGCTTCCTTGTACTTCTTAGAAAGTGCCATTTGAAAATTCCTTTCGTGGTTTTAACGAACCGCGCTTCTAGCGGTTCTTCCACCCAATGCCAAAAACGGCAGTTGGATAAAATGCTTATTCAGCGGATTCGCCCTGGAGAAGAGCCTGGAGACGACGAGTAACCTTGTACTCCTTCTTAGGAGCACGGCCTTCGATAGTTACGCCCATGGAACGAGCGGTACCAGCTACGATCTCCATTGCAGCCTCGATGTCGTTTGCATTGAGGTCGGGCATCTTGATCTCAGCGATTTCACGGAGCTGCTCAACGGAAAGTTCGCCAACCTTCTTGAGCTGCGGGATACCAGAAGCGCTCTTGAGACCAAGCTTTTCCTTGATCAAGAATGCAGCCGGAGGGGTCTTGCATACGAAATCAAAGGTCTTATCTTCGTAGATGGTGATCTCTACAGGGATGATGGTGCCGGACTTGTCCTGCGTAGCGGCATTGAATGCCTGGCAGAACTGCATGATGTTAACGCCCTGTGCACCAAGTGCAGGACCAACCGGAGGAGCAGGGTTTGCAGCGCCAGCAGGAATCTGGAGCTTTACAAAACCCGTTACATTCTTCTCAGCCATTTCAGTAAAATCCTTTCAACTGAAATATCTTGCTTACCAGTTTATGACAAGCGCCTCCACGAGAAGCCCCGTCCACATACGGGCGCGTGAGACGCATTGCATTCAAGATTAAATAGTAGCCACCTGATCGAACGAAAGTTCAACCGGAGTTTCACGGCCAAAGATAGAAACCATAACCTTGACCTTGCCAGATTCAGGGGATACTTCAGAGACAACACCGTCGAACTCCGACAATGGACCAGAAACGACCTTTACCGTTTGTCCAACCTCGAGGCTAGTGGAAGTGATCTTCTTAGGAGCCTCATGGGAAGTACGTTTCATAATCTTGTTGTACTCTTCGCGCGTAAGTGGAGCAGGATTGCCCTGACTGCCAACAAAGCCCGTTACGCCCGGGGTGTTACGAACTGCAGCCCAGCTGCGATCGTCAAGTTCCATGCGGACGAGCACATAACCAGGAAATACCTTCTTATCGCTCTCCACACGACGTCCGCCTTCTTTAATCTCGGTTACCGTTTCGGTAGGAATCTGAATAGCGAACACATTGTTTTCGAGACCCATAGTCTCGATGCGGGTCTCGAGGTTTTTCTTCACCTTGTTCTCATAGCCAGAGTACGTGTGAAGGACATACCATTTCTTCGTCATGGATTATTTAAGCCCCCAAACCAGACAGACTCGATATCGCAAGAAGGATGGGGGTTACTACCCAGTCATCGAGGATAGTGACGAAGACACCAAAGAACAGCAAAGCCAGAACAACAACGCCAGTCCACTGAAGGACGTCCTGCTTTGTAGGCCACGTTACGCGACGCATCTCAGAACGAACCGCGGAAAGGAAAGCAAAGCGCTTTTTCTTGGGCTTCGCGTCAGCCTTCTTCGGCTGATTCTGCGAAGAGGTTGCCTTTGCAGCAGCCTTGGTAGAGGAAGAATTCTTGCCGAAGCTGAAACGCTTCTTAGACTCCTCTTCTACTACCGGGGTGACCTCAGCCTGCTTTGCACGCTCTTTTTTTGCGGCACGATTAGCAGATGCTTTGGCCCTCTGTGTTTTTGACTTCTTTGCCATACAACTTCCTGCTCTGGAAATTACTACTCTCTATACGCCAAACAAGCAGCTTCATGGAGCTGCTCATTAACAAGCTGGCAGGCCAGGAGGGACTCGAACCCCCAACATGCGGTTTTGGAGACCGCCGCTCTACCAATTGGAGCTACTGGCCTATTTCAGTTTCCGAATCTCTAGCGAGTTTCCTTGTGCAGGGTATGGGTACCACACCACTTGCAATACTTCTTGAACTCAATACGATCGGGATTATTCTGCTTGTTCTTCTTGGTCGTATAGTTTCGACGCTTGCATTCAGTGCATGCAAGGGTGACCAAAGTACGCATCAATTCTCCTTTAAATTACGTATTAGCATTGCTTGACATTAGCACATGATTAATAAGTAGGGG
>FR884606.1:2860-4215 GCA_000436075.1 Eggerthella sp. CAG:209
AAAGATCGTGTTATTTGATGATCTTGGTTACACGACCGGAGCCAACGGTGCGGCCGCCTTCGCGGATAGCGAAGCGGAGGCCTTCCTCCATAGCTACGGGGTGAATGAGATCAGCCGTGATGGTTACGTTGTCGCCAGGCATAACCATTTCGGTGCCCTCGGGGAGATGTGCAACACCGGTGATGTCGGTGGTGCGGAAGTAGAACTGAGGACGATAACCATCGAAGAACGGAGTATGACGGCCGCCTTCTTCCTTGGTAAGGATGTAAACCTGACCCTCAAATTCCTGGTGAGGAGTTACAGAACCGGGCTTGCAGAGAACCTGGCCACGCAGGATGTCCTCACGCTTGATGCCACGGAGCAGACAACCGATGTTGTCGCCAGCCTGAGCCTCGTCAAGCAGCTTGCGGAACATTTCGATGCCGGTGCAAACGGTCTTCTCGGTATCCTTGATACCAACGATTTCGAGTTCGTCGTTTACATGCAGAACGCCGCGCTCAACACGACCGGTAGCAACGGTGCCACGACCGGTGATGGTCATGGTATCCTCAACAGCCATCAGGAAGGGCTTGTCGATAGCACGCTCGGGAGTAGGAATGTGCTCGTCTACAGCATCCATGAGCTCCCAGATCTTGTCCTGCCATTCCTTGTCGCCTTCGAGGGCCTTAAGAGCGGAACCGCGAATAATCGGGCAATCCTCGAAGCCGTAGGAATCGAGAAGCTCGGTTACTTCCATCTCAACGAGCTCGAGGAGCTCTTCGTCGTCAACCATGTCGCACTTGTTCAGGAAAACAACGATGTAGGGAACGCCAACCTGACGAGCGAGCAGGATGTGCTCACGAGTCTGAGCCATAGGGCCGTCGGTTGCAGCGATAACGAGGATAGCGCCGTCCATCTGAGCAGCACCGGTGATCATGTTCTTGATATAGTCAGCATGGCCGGGGCAGTCAACGTGTGCATAGTGACGCTTGTCGGTTTCATACTCAATGTGAGAAATAGAAATGGTAATGCCGCGCTCGCGCTCTTCAGGAGCCTTGTCGATGTTCTCAAATGCGGTAAAGTTTGCGGTTGCAGTACCGTGAGAACCGTCATTGCTGGACAAGGTCTTGGAAATTGCAGCAGTCAGCGTGGTCTTGCCGTGGTCAACGTGGCCGATAGTACCAATGTTAACATGCGGCTTAGAACGCTCGAACTTCTCCTTAGACATTATTCCTCCTTATTGGTGGGAATGCACAAATTCGCCTTGGTAGGCGAATTTGTAAACGATAAAGTAAAAGCTTACCGTGCGTAAGCGGAAAATTTGGTAGCGGTGACTGGATTCGAACCAGTGACGCCACGGGTATGAACCGTGTGCT
>FR884606.1:4233-38232 GCA_000436075.1 Eggerthella sp. CAG:209
GCTCTAACCAACTGAGCTACACCGCCAAAATGGTGCCCACAAGCAGACTCGAACTGCTGACCTCTTCGTTACCAACGAAGTGCTCTACCTGCTGAGCTATATGGGCGAGATGGTGGGAGTGCAAGGATTCGAACCTTGGAAGGCTGAGCCAACGGATTTACAGTCCGTCCCATTTGACCGCTCTGGAACACTCCCGAATTCGCTTGTAATCATGTGCAATTTTCAAGCTGCTGCTCGGTTCGAACGTTGTTTCCGTTCAAGCGAGCAAGGGAATAATACGCTAGGTATCCACCCCGTGTCAACACTTTACACGGCCCCGGGCATGTCCATATGGCATCTTTTTTCACATGCCGTTTTTTATTGCCATAAAGCCCAGGTCAGTAGCGTTTTATTCCTGTTTGCTGCGATGTAAAAAACCAGCCGATCTAAGATCAGATCGGCCGGTTCTCAAAAACTTTTTTCAAAAATATTTTTCAGCTTTTGTGCAATTTAGCAGTCAGCTTCCAGGTACGAATCGAACTCATCGGTAACTTCTTTGGACGGAGCCTTGGTAAGAAGTGAAACCACAATGATGGCAATGAGGCTCAGCACAAAGGCAGGCAAAAGCTCGTATACCGCAAAGAAGCCACCCAGCGGCTTTATGAACGTATGCCATATCAACACCGTTATGGCGCCAGTAAGCATACCCGCCAAAGCGCCTTGCAAATTAGTACGGCGCCAATAGAGGCTCATGATGATCAGCGGTCCGAACGAAGCACCAAAGCCCGCCCATGCGTACGAAACAACTTGGAAGATAGACGAATTCTCGTCGAGCGCAATGACGATACCGAACAAGAGCACGGCAACCAAAGTTAGTCGAGCCACGATCATTACCTGAGAGTCGGTAGCATCCTTCTTTATTAGTCCCCTATAGATGTTCTCCGCCACTGCCGAACCAGAAATGAGCAAGTAGGAAGATGAAGACGACATCGATGCCGCAAAAATGCCCGAAACCACAAGGCCACACATAAAGGAAGGCAAAATCATATTAGAGAGAACGATGAAGATGCTCTCCGCACTTGCCTGCGTGAGGAATTCCGTAGGAATAACTGCTCGACCAATAAGGCCAATAGAAACCGCACTGAACAAGGAGATAACAACCCATACCGTTGCAATGCGACGAGACTTACGCAGCTCGCAAGAATGGGTAGCGCTCATGAAGCGGATAAGAACCTGCGGCATGCCAAAGTATCCCAATCCCCATGCCAGACCAGAAACAATGGTAACCATGCCATAAGATCCTGCTTCGCCGAACAGCGGCATTCCACCTTCAACTACCTGTTTGCCGCCTTCGTCCAAGATGGGCGTTGCGATTTCGGTACCCGAAAGAAAGCCAGGGATCGATTGTAAGAATGCAACCGTATTGTCGACACCACCAGCAGCCGTGATGGAACCAACCAGAACAACCACCAGAGCACAAATCATAATGCTGCCCTGAATAAGGTCGGTGGTGCAAACGGAAAGATATCCGCCCACAAACGTGTAGAGAAATACGATTAAGGCGCCAAGAACCATCATGGTTGCGTAATCAAGACCGAACAGCGTAGCAAACAGCTTGCCGCACGTTACGAAACAACTGCCTACATAGATAGAGAAGAACAGCAGGATAACCAATGCAGAAATGGTCATAAGGATGTTCTTGGAATCGTGGAATCGATTTGAGAAGTAATCAGGAAGCGTAATGGAGTTGTTGGCAACCTGAGAGTATTTACGCAAACGCTTAGAGACAAACAGCCAATTCAGGTAGGTACCAATCGCCAAGCCGATAGCCGTCCACATCGCGTCAGACGCACCAGTGAAATAGGCCACACCGGGAAGACCCATAAGCAGCCAACCCGACATGTCGGATGCCTCAGCAGAAAGAGCAGTGAGCCATGGGCCGAGCCTGCGCCCTCCTAAGAAGTAGTTCTCCGTTGATTGGTTCGACTTCTTCGCATACACGAAGCCGATAACCACGACAACGATGAAGTAGAGGAGCATTGCAAGCAATACCCAGAAATCGTGAGATACCATACCGTTCGCTTTCCGTTTTCCCATGCTGAGCAAAAACCCAGCGGCTTCACCTATCGCTGCGATAGAAACACAGCACTACGCACTTTAGTACGCAATAGTGACGGATTATACGACAAGCATGATTCGATTGGGTTAACGGAGTGCTAGAACGGCTTTTTCGGTAGCGGAACCCTAACAGTTGCGCTTCAGCCAAACACGCAGTTCGTTTTCCATGCGCTCGAACTCTGCTTTGGTTCTTTCGTTGGAGTCTGCTTCGTGTTACGAGCTACTTAATAATAGTTAAAGAATGAGCAGGTAATTTGCGTGAGCAAAAATAAGAAGCCATCGATAATTGTCGGCTCATCCCATCAAATTCCAGCTTTTGACCTCAAATTACCTTCATCGATTTCGTTAATTTAAAAATGATCAAATATGTAGTTAAAATTAAGAAACCATTGCTTGTTCTTAATTAATAGGCAAGTTATTAATAAGCCATGCATTTCAGAAGAGCTGAAGTGCATGGCACATTGAGATTTTCATAGCGAATGCGCACGAATCGCAATCACCGCAAACAGGAACAATACCTCAATGCGGTATCAACGAATTCCGTAACAGTCTTCGATTGAGCAATGCGAGTGTTTGAGCAAAGATACATTTGGTGGAAGTCGCGAGGAGCTTCCAAAATCCGAACCAACTTTACGTCCTGATCATAGGAATCAAGGATCCAGGAACGACAAGCTATCGCCATAATATCGGGGTTTCCAACCACCATCGATGCCAAAGTGATCTCATCCGAGTAAAGGCAGTCGATAGTAAGGTCGTAATCCTTCACTAAATTAGTAAGCTCCGCGCCGAGTGGACCCGTCAAGTTATAGGAAATTAAATAATGGTCCATCAGCTCTTTCAGGGATATTTCATCTCGGGAAGCAAGTGGGTGCAAACGATTCACAACGAGGACGGCCTCTTGGGTCCAACAGGGGTCAAACCTTATATTGGGATCTTCGCCCATTGTTCCGGCAAAGGCCACATCAACTACTCCCCTCTTTATCTTTTCAATAAGCGCCGGGGTCGACGCTTGATCGACCTTGACCAAAACAGCACCGTGAGTACGAACCCTAAATTGATTGATGATGCGAGACCAGTCTTTACTCTGAACCGAAAAGACGGTGCCAACCACTATCTCTCGCTGAGATTCGAACCGCTTCTCCTTCAACATATTCAACCCAGTGTTCAAAAAACGTAGTGAGGCATCAACATACTCGTAAAACGACTCGCCTTCACTGGTTAGCTCAACCGCACCCCTTTTCTTCTCGATCAAAGGAACGCCAACCTCCTGCTCGAGCTTTCCCAAAGCAAGAGACAACGTCGAAGGCGTAATCGACAGTTTTTCGGCAGTCGCACTCCTGCTCCGAAGTTCAACGAGCGTTTTGAAGTAATTCAGATGGTCAAGATTCATGATCCCCTCCCCAACCATGTGGCAAATACGGGTGGTTTAAAAAGAATTGCCCTTTATTCGCCGAAACGTTTTCGCATTCGTTATGAAACCACTCTATGAAACACACGCAATGCGCCCACGCTTGGCACTCACCCGATACCAAGCTTAATGCAAGGAGGAAGTAATGAGGGGACTAGAGGGAATAAAGGTCGTTGAACTCACGAGCTATGTAGCGGCTCCAGCATGCCCAAGGATCCTTGGAGAAATGGGCGCAACCATCTTCAAGATTGAGCCTGCCTCTGGAGACGAATACCGAACAAACGGACCGGGCTTTGGCATGGAGAAAACCGATATCGATGACCCGGCATTCGATTATGCATCGATGAATAAAACATTCGTAAGCATCAATCTTAAGAGCGAAAAAGGCTCTGAGCTTATGCACAAAATGCTTGACGATGCAGACATTATGGTCACAAGCTTCAGGGACAAAGCCCTTGTTAAATTAGGCCTTGATTGGGACAGCATCCATAAAATGCATCCGCATCTGGTTTGGGGTCAAATGCGCGGTTACGGCGAATACGGCCCCGACAGGAACACGAAAGGCTTTGACGCAACGGCATATGCAGCACGTGGAGGATGGTTTGCCTGCCTGCCCCAAGCCGGAGAAGGATACCAGCCCATCAACTGGCCAGCCGCAATGGGCGATTGGAACGCTTCCCTTGCCCTAACTGCAGGACTGCTTGCAGCACTCGCACGCAAAGACCGCACGGGTGAAGGGGACAAGGTCACCGTAACCCTACATCATTGTTCGCTTTGGCCTATGCAGATGATGCTTGGATCAACGCAGTTCGGCGACACTTGGCCAAAATCGCGCTACAACGTCACTTGTCCCACTAACAATACTTACCAAAGCAAAGATGGCGTTTGGTTCATTATCTGCTATGGAAGCTATGACATTTTCTACGATCACACCATGAGGACCATTGGTCTCGACAATCTTGTTGGAGACAAGCGCTACAACAAAGCAGCCGAAATCAACAATGGGTCGGGAAAGAACTCGGAAGTCGTCCATATTCTCGAAGACCAATTCCTCACCAAAACATGGGCTGAATGGGAACCCATTTTCAAAGCGAACGAAATCCCATACGAGAAGCTCTATCTGCCGCAGGACATCTTAGAAGACGAAGAAGTTTACGCAAGCGACATCCTGAGAAAGGTCAAGTACGACGCATTCGGCGAAAAGGTAATACCAACCTCGCCCATTAGGCTCGACAGCATCGGAGACCCAGTTCTTCGCAAAAGCAGGCCCATCGGATATGACACCGCAGCTGTAATGACCGAGTACGGCTACTCAGATGAGGAAATCCGAGAACTCGATGGCGAAGCCGTCACCTGCTATCACGGACCTAGCCTACCCGATTCAGTGTTCGAACCCAGCTACGGTCCCCGTTCAAAAATGGACTAATGTTTTTGGTCTTTATGGCTTGGTGGCCGCAGTGGGGGATGAGCCAAAGGGCTTTTGCGGCCACTAAGCCATGGACATAGCAACCACGCAAGGAGGAGGAAAAATGGCAACCGAAAAAATCGCCCGACAGGGCCTTACGGTCCGCCACGTTGGCGTTGTGGTAACCATGGCGCTAACATTGCTAACCGCTGTTGGCATTGTGTTTACGGCAGCAGGCCTATGTTACAGGCCAGTATCGCAACACTTCGGCGTTCAGACATCACAAGTCTCGCTATACATCACGTTCGTTTATTTGGGCCAGTGCATCGGCGCTGCCCCAATGGCAAAACTGTTCGACAAGTTCAACGCTAAAACAGTATGCGTTGTAGCAGCCCTGATGGTAGTTATCCCCTACATGGGATTCTGTGTATACCCTGCGATTTGGTGCTACTGGGTAGCGGGCTTCATTATCGGACTTGGCCTTGTATGCGTTGAATTCACGATGACTGCAGGCATCTTAAGCCGCTGGTTCCACACTAACTACGGCACCGTAACCGGCATTGTATTTGCAATGACCGGCGTTGGCGGAGTCGTCTGGAACATCATTGGACAATTCGTACTCGGTCCCGACCTTCAAGGCTGGAGAACCCTGTACATGGTATTCGGCATCGCAATCGCCATTGGCACGATTCCCTTTATCGCAATCTTTGTTAAGCGCACCCCTCAGGAGTGCGGAACCCTTCCCTATGGTATGCCACTCGATGCCGCAGCAATGGAAGCTGAACTGGCAGAAGAAGCAGACAGAAAAGCAATCCAAGAACCCGGATTTGCGGCTAAAGACGTGTTGAAGATGCCATTCTTCTGGACCCTTGTTCTAGGCGCCGGCCTGCTGAACACAATCACAACGATGTCTCAGCTCTTTGCGACTTACGTTCAGTTCCTTGGCCACGAAGGCCAGGAAGGCCAAGCCCTGGTCGCACTGCTGCTCCTTTCGGGCACTCTTGAAGCGTTCGCAAGCGCAGGCCAGGGAGGCGGAAAGGTCCTGATTGGCTTTATCGAATCTCGGTCGGTATTGATTGCGCAAATCATTGGCTACGCTGGCGGCGTAATTGGTCTATGCATGATGTGGTGGCTTCCCAAGCTGTTTGGCGAAGCAGGCATCTGGCCCATGTTCTGCGGTGGCCTTTTCTATGGACTTGCCTACGCATGTTCCACGGCAATGCTTCCGTTCATCGTTCGCGAAGTATTTGGTGGTCGAGATTTCGACAAGATCTACTCTTGGATGATCATGATCTTCAATGGCATTGGCGCACTCGGGGCAACTGGCTGGGCGCTCGTATCTGAAACCTTCGGCTGGGACGGCTTCTTCATCGGCGGCATTATCGTCCTGACCATCACTTTCGGATTGCTTGGCTACACATGGATAGCCGGTGACAAAGCACGACGCAAGACCTGGTTCAAGAGCGACGCTGAACTTACCGCCGAAGCGCATAAGGAAGGAATCGGCGCTTAACCTTCGTGCCGCCCACATTGCTGGGCGCTAATCCCCCACCACCTTCGTACCGTTCAAAAAGATCCGCTGCGTCCCAACAACCAACCGGACGCAGCGGATCCTGAAAGGGCAGTGAATAAAATGATTGATTTCAACCTTTTGTGCAACATCCTCAGCCCCGGCATCTTCGTGATTCTTGCTGGAGGACTGATAACGGGATATGACACTGCCACACTCATTGTCATTGGCGTTATAGGCTATTCCCTTGTCTTCCTTATGAGACGACTCGCAAAAAGGCAAAGAAAGCAGTAGCGCTGAAAACCTAATCAATCCCCCAACAACCCAATAACCCAATACGTTGAAACCGCTATAAAAGCACCGAAATGGAGGTGCCTAGGTTCTTATTGCCCAAATTCGATTCAAAAGGAGATCCCCATGCAAAAGCCATTTGAAGACCTAATCGTTCTAGATCTGTCACGCTACCTTCTGGGAGCATACACCAGCCTCTTTTTTGCCGACCTGGGGGCACAGGTCATCAAGGTGGAGGACACCAAGACTGGTGATTTAGTTCGTGGAGAAATGCCTATAGTCAACGGCGAGAGCTACTATCACTACGCGCTCAACAGAAACAAGGAGAGCATATCCCTTAATTTAAAGGACCAAGAAGTGCTTGAGCGTTTTTACCAGCTTGTAGCTCGTGCAGATGTCCTTGTCGAAAACTATCGCCCTGGAGTATCCAAGCGATTAAAGATCGACTTCGAAACACTCCATCGCATTAATCCCGATCTTGTCTATGTGTCTTTTTCGGCCTACGGCCAAAATGACCCACGCAGTCTTGACGCCCTTCACGATATCAACATCGTCGCAAAAACAGGTTATTACGATCTAACGGACGGTGCTGTTGCCTTGCTGCAGCCATCAGATCTCGCCGCTGCAATGGTGGGAATACAGGGGGCTTTAACGGGGCTCATCGCTCGAGACAAAGCAAGGGGAACCCATGTCGATGTCTCGATGTACGATTCGCTTCTTTGGTGGAATGCAATGCTCGATAGCCGCTGGTTCTTCTACGGCAAAACACTTACTTCAGACATGAGAGAATATCCGTCGGTCGGCTACAACGTCTACCGAACAAAAGACGGAAGGATGGTATCTTTCGGGCTTTACGAAAATAAGTTCTGGAACGAGTTTTGCGATGACATCGGCAGGCCGGATCTATATGACACTTTGAAGGACACACCTAAGCAAAATCCCACCGCATATCAAGCGATTGTAGATTTCGCAGCGTCGATGACCTTCAAAGAATGGGAAAGCTGGCTAGCGGATAAAACCTACGCTATCGCACCGTGTCTCAACAAAAGCGAAGCAATAGATCTCGCCATTAGGACAAACCCCCAAACCATTAACTACGTTAACTACCCCCGATTTGGCACTGCATTGCAGACAAACACACCGCATATCGTTGGAAACATGCACTCGAGTTTAGCCGAATCATATGAGCCCGCTTTGCTTGGCGAATCAACCCGAAGCGTTCTTTCGTGGGTCGGCGCATCCACAAAAGAAATCAATGCCATGGTTGAAAGAGGCGCAGTTATCTGCGCAGATGACGACGATTCACTCGAAGTAAGTGCCTAGCCCCCTTACGTTCGCAATGCACTCAATTGCAATTCTCTCCTTTATAGCGCGCCGACGATCCCCCCCTGATCCCGATAGTCGGCGCGCATCTCTGTTTTCGCAAAGCACACCTCGGCCAATTGCACATAGAGCCCATTATCAAGCATGATTCGATTGGGCTAACGGAATGCTAGAACGGCTTTTTCGGTAGCGGAACCCTAACAGTTGCGCTTCAGCCAAACACGCAGTTCGTTTTCCATGCGCTCGAACTCCGCTTTGGTTCTTTCGTTGGAAAAACCCTCTTTTAGGCCCAAAGGATTCTTTGCAATTTCGAAAATTTCACCCTGCTCCGCCAGAATCCTACGGCTCTCGGCATAGGTAAGCTCAAAAGCGAAACAGAGAAAGCCCACAACATAGTCGGCAGGGAAAACTCGATCGTTGCGCTTTACGCAACGGCGCCCATCAAACGCTTCGAGCACCGAAGAAGAAAGCCTGCTTTGACGCAACGCATCGAGGGAAACGCCCAAAATAGTATCCATATCGCTGAGGCTGACGGTGTGAAGAATGTCCAGCTTATCGGCATCGCGCACAATGTTGCAGAAACGCCGCGTTCTATCAGGCAAATCATCGGGAAGGCGATAGTCGCCATGAGCAGCTATCGCGGCGCGGATCAGCTGATCTTCCTTGGATCCCTCGACAAAATCCCTCATGCGCACCTTGCCAGGGGCAAGCCCAGCGAAAAGGGCTATGCCAGGATTTCGGTGCGCAACCCGTCCGCCAGGCAATTCAGAGGCTACTTCGAATGGAGGCATCCCAGCAGGCTGGCTAAACAGCACTTCTGCCCCCAATTTGGCATGGTTGGTTGAACGCGCATCCGAAAACGTACCCCAACGGCGCAGTTGCTCGAATCGACCCATATCATGCAGCAGCCCAATCGTCCACGCCAGGTCGAGATCATCCTGCTTCAAACCATTGCTCTCGGCAATCCGCTCGCACAAACCGGCAACCCGCTTTGAGTGCTCGATCTTCAACGTTATGCGCTGATTACGAGAATCATACGCCTCGACGTAATCCGAAAATGCCCGTAGGACTTTACTGCGATCGATTTTCATTTCAGCCCTCTTTCTTTCCCCTTAAGCTTACCCTTGCTTGAACCGCAGAGCCGCAGAAACATACAGCTTCAATCGCTGGCATTTTCCGTGCCAGAATACAAAAAGCGCGCCCCCGCAGGAACGCGCTTGATAAGTGCTTGCTAGGTTGGCGCTTATGCCTCGAGGAGCTTTTCCACGGAAGCAAGTTTAACGCAGCAAACGAATACCTTCAGTGCCGACTCGAGCTCTTCCAGCGGAGGAAGCGTAGGAGCGATGCGGATATTGGAATCCTTGGGATCGTTCTTGTAGGGATAGGTAGCGCCAGCACCCGTCATGGTAACGCCAGCTTCCTTGGCCATAGCAACGATATGCTTTGCAGTCCCTTCGGGGGCATCAAACGAAACGAAGTAACCGCCGCGGGGATTGCTCCAAGAGCCACAACCCGTGCCAGCCAGGCCCTCTTCCAGCATCTTCAGAACCAGCTCAAACTTCGGACGAATGATGGAAGCATGCTTTGCCATGTGGGCGGCGATTCCATCGGCGTCTTTAAGGAAGCGAACGTGGCGCATCTGGTTCAACTTGTCGTGACCGATGGTCTGGACGCCCATGCGCTTCTTGATTTCAGCAACGTTTTCCGGGCTTGCAGCCATAGCGGCAACGCCTGCACCAGGGAACGTTACCTTGGAAGTGGAAGCAAACTTGAAATAGCGGTTGGGGTTACCAGCCTCAACGCAAGCCTTGGCAATATCAAGAAGCTGATCCTGCTGTGCCGCATCGTCATAAAGATGATGCACGGTATAGGCGTTATCCCAGAAAATACGGAAATCTTCAGCGGCGCATTTCATGGAAGCAAGTCGACGCACTACCTCATCGGAATAGGTAACGCCGCCAGGATTGGAGTACTTGGGAACGCACCAAATGCCCTTGAATGCCGAATCGTTGGCAACCAGTTCCTCGACGGCGTCCATATCGGGGCCTTCGTCGGTCATGGGAACGGTAACCATCTCAATGCCAAACGCCTCGGTAACGCCGAAGTGGCGATCGTAACCAGGAACAGGGCAAACAAACTTTACCTTATCCAGCTGGCTCCAAGGAGTGGCGCCAAGCGTGCCGAACACCCAGCAACGCATGATGGTGTCATACATGATGTTCAAGCTGGAATTGCCGAAAACAATGGTGTTATCTGCTTCGTCATCGAGCATGGAAGCCATGAGCTTCTTGGCCTCCGGCAGACCATCAACTACGCCATAGTTGCGAATGTCGGTACCGTTTTCAGCCTTGCAATCATCGGAAGAAGGCAGGATGTCCAGCATAGGCATGCTCAAATCGAGCTGATCGGAGCCCGGCTTACCGCGTGCCATATTCAGGGACAGACCCTGAGCCTTATAGGTTTCGTATTCTTCGGTGAGTGCAGTTTTGAGCGTGGTGAGCTCTTCCTTCCCCAGTTCCGCGTAAGTGGGCATCATGCTTCCTTCCATCTGCCTTACAAAGCGACTGCATCTTGCACCCGCTAGATCTACCAATCTTTTTCAGTATAGGTGTTGCCTGCGTCACTCGCAAAAGAAGTCGCACTATTGGGCCTCAGGCGCAACGCTCCGCATCATATTAAGGGTGGGCGGCAACTTCCCTCTTTGTTAGAAACATCTCATTTCAGAGATTGCGCAATCATCGTACTTATTGCCTTCGTACACCGAATCGATCCTCAGCGTAATTGAAGAAGTGCTTACCGCCGGAAAACTAATCGACTGAACCACTCGATACGAATCGGCAAGCGTTACCTGCGCTACCACCTCACCTGAATCAGCGATCAAAGACACCTGCTTCGGACGCGCATTCTTGTAATAAATGTCGGTAGATTTACCGTAACCAGCTACCAATTCCAAACAGCTTACCGTCGCCTTGCCACCAGAAGCACGAGATATTGTTACGCTCTGGTCTGCCCCTGAGCCGGAAGAACCCTCAACCCAGGCAGTGCTCCAATCCCCATCGCTTAAGTTGCTTGCAACATACGTGCCGTATTCGCTCGCGGGAAGAACCGAAGAGGCGGAATAGCTGTTCAACGGGCACGTGCTCATCTCCCCAGAAAAGCCCGACAACGCACGAACCGAAACCTCAGTCTGTGTCGAAGAGCTCTCCTTCTTGGAAGCAACAGAGGAATCAGAACTCTTAGAGTCATGAGAAGATGCGTTACTGTCGGAATCATGAGTCTGCTGCTGCGATGCAACATTGGCAGAGGATGCCTCCCCTTCGTCCGAAGAGGGACGCATGAACAAAACCAAGCAAACGATAACCACCAACGCAGCGGCAAGAGCCACAGAAAGAACAATCACCGCTCTGTTGACCGGTTTCTTGCTTGCCGCGGCGGGAACAGGTGAGACGGATGTTTGGCCCACGGCTTCCTGTTGGCAACCAGGCTCTGGGGCGGAACTCTGAGACAAGCCGCAATGCACACAGAACTTGTCTTCGTCTTCCAATTCCGACCCACAGTGAATGCAGTATTTCATGAAAGAACCTCCCGAACAGCACTAGGAATGTCCTTGGGCGCCAAGACGCATGCCGACGCCATTGCCAACTCTTCTTCATCACCGAAGCCATACGTGCACCCGATGAAGGGAATGCCTGCTTTCATAGCCACTTCACCATCGTGGAAACGGTCACCCACCATTACGCGAGGGATGGCATGGCGCTCCGCCACCTGCTGATAGATCTGCCATTTTGGCATTTCACCAAAATCTTCAGCACAATAATAGGCATCAAACCAGGTATCCAGCCCAAACATCGCACGATGCACCTCACAATAGCGGGTGCGGCAATTGCTGATAAATGCGAGTTCATAGCCATCCGAGCAGAGCTCATCGAGCATTTCGGGTACCCCTGGGAACAATCGAGCCTTGCCTTCCTCGGTAAGAAGGTCCATTTCATTTCCCACGATTTCCGCTGCCTGACGCCATATTGCTTCAGGAAGGTTGGGGGCAAACGTGGTCCACATGTCTTCCGTAGTCCAACCCAGCCACCTGCTGATCCATTCATCGGTAAATTCTTGCGGCGGCATGTAACCTTCGGAAACCAGCCAGGCATACGCTTTGCGAAATGCAGGACCATAGATTGCCATGCTGTCATGCAAGGTTCCGTCGAAATCGAAGAACACCGTTCCTTTAACGCCAGTACCGCCTGCGAGTTCAATAGCATTTTTTGCCCATAGGGAATCTTTCAGAACAGCGCGACCCACGCCCACTAAATCGGCTTGGCCCCTCTCCAGCACGCGCTCGGCGCCTTCAAGGGTTCTTACGCCTCCGGTCACAATAACGGGGACCGCAACCGCTTCGCGGATAGCAGCTGAATCTTCGCCAAAATAGCCTTCGGTCTTAGAGCCGTCACCGCGGTAGCCGCATAAACCACCCGATATATCCAGCAGATCGATTCCCGCATTTTCGAATATCTTACATGCCGCAACAGCATCTTCCCTTGTTGCTCCACCTTCTTCATAATCACAGGCGCCCAAGCGAAGCGCCAACAGATAATCGGGGCCCACCTCATTACGGACCGCCTCAATGACCTGGCAATGCAGGCGAGTACGCCCTGCTATGCTCGCACCCGAATAGTCGTCCGTGCGCTTATTGGTTATCGGGGAATAGAACTGACTCAAAAGGTATCCATGCGCCGAATGGATCTCGACGCCATCGAAGCCAGCCTCTTTAGCACGATGCGCCGCAGACGCAAAGTCGGCAATGACCTGGTCGATTTCCTGCTGAGTCATAGCATGCGCCTGCACTGCCTCCCCTCTTGTTGTGGTATAGGGCATTGCACTTGGAGCAGGCGCCGTAAGAGATTCACCGCCCAAAGCAGAAATGGACTTACCACCAGCATGGTTGATCTGTGCTACCACCTTGCAACCATTGCGGTGGATGACCTCAACGAGCCTTTTTAGACCAGGAATGTCATCGTCCGAAGAAAAAGAAACCTGCCCTTTGCTTGCCTGGCCTTCTTTGCTGATATAGCTGTGCTCAGCGACCACCAAACCAAAGTAGCCGCCCTTCGTCTTTTCATCGTAATACTCGCACAGGGCATCACTCACTTTGCCCTGCCCCTCCGATTTCTCGGTAGCCATCGGGGGCATTACCAAACGGTTGTGCAGTCTGACTTTCCCCAGAGGAAGAGGGTGAACCAACAAAGACATATCAGCTCCTTCGTTGCAACAGCGAAATACTATTTATACAGGATACTTGTTGCTGTGTTTCAAGACAAAAAACGACCCCACTCCTATGATGAGCTGCACTCTTTTCTTAAGCATCAAGAAATGGGTGCGTGCCCACAGTGGAGCGGGGTCGTTGCCGAATTTGACGTTACGCCTCGATCGTCTTGATGAGGTTAACCATTTCGATGGCGCTCGTTGCGCAGTCAAAGCCCTTGTTGCCGGCCTTCGTGCCAGCACGCTCAATTGCCTGCTCGATGGTGTCGGTGGTTACCACGCCGAAGAGCACAGGCACACCGGTCTTCAGACCAACCTGAGCAACACCCTTTGCAGCCTCATTGCAAACCAGGTCGTAGTGAGACGTTGCGCCACGGATTACCGCACCCAGGCAGATAACAGCATCGTACTTGCCCGATTCGGCCATCTTCTGGGCAACCAGCGGAATCTCAAATGCGCCGGGAACCCACGCGATGTCAACATCTTCATCCTTGACATCGTGACGAAGCAGGCCATCCATTGCGCCACCGATCAGCTTTGAAGTGATGAACTCGTTGAAACGAGCAGCCACAATGCCAACCTTGATGCCCTCAGATACGAGCTTTCCTTCGAGAGTGTTCATATGCGTTTCCTTTCGCTATCCCCCAGCGTTTTGACGCCTGGGGCTAATTCCATTCAATTCGGGATGCAATCCCCTATTGCCTACAGGCAGTTCCGTTATTCCTCGACGCTTTCGAGAATATGGCCCATCTTTTCCTTCTTCGTTTTCAGGTAGAAACGGTCGTGGTCGGTCGCAGGCATCTGAATCGGCACACGATCGGTGATTTCGAGACCGAACTCGGAGAGCTGATAAACCTTATCGGGGTTATTGGTCAGAAGACGCATGGTCTTCACGCCCAAATCGCGCAGGATCTGCGCGCCGATGAAGTACTCGCGTTCATCTCCCTTGAAGCCCAGTGCAAGATTTGCTTCAAGCGTATCCATGCCCTTGTCTTGCAACTCGTAAGCGCGAAGCTTGTTTACCAGGCCGATGCCACGACCTTCCTGACGCATATACAGAACTACGCCACGGCCCTCTTCGTTAACCGCGCGCATAGCAGAAGCGAATTGATCGCCGCAATCGCAGCGCAAGGAGCCGAATGCATCGCCAGTAAGGCATTCCGAGTGAACGCGAACCAGCAGATCTTCCCCATCGGCGATATCGCCTTTAACCAGAGCAACATGGTGCTCGCCATTGAGCTTATTGATGTAAGCGTATGCACGGAAGTCGCCATACTTGGTGGGCATCTTGGTATCAGCCACACGCTCTACGAGTTTGTCGTGCTTCTTGCGATAATCTTGAAGTGCCTTAATCGATATGAACTTCAAATCCCACTTCTCGGCAAGCTCGATAAGTTCGGGGGTGCGCATCATCGTGCCGTCATCGCGCATGATCTCGCAGCACAAGCCGCACTCCTTCAAACCGGCAAGACGCATCAGGTCTACCGTTGCCTCGGTGTGGCCATTGCGCTCAAGGACACCGTTAGGCTTTGCCATCAGCGGGAACATGTGGCCAGGACGACGAAAATCCTCAGGACGAGCATTCTCATCAACGCACTTTCGAGCCGTATAGCCACGTTCCTCAGCAGAAATGCCGGTCGTGGTGTCAACGTGATCGATCGAAACAGTAAATGCCGTTTCATGATTGTCGGTATTGGTGGTTACCATCTGAGGGAACATGAGCTTACGGCACAGATCGATGCTCATGGGCATGCAGATCAGGCCCTTTGCATATTTCGCCATGAAATTCACGTTTTCGGTTGTAGCGAATTCTGCGGCGCAGATAAAATCGCCCTCGTTTTCGCGATCAGGATCATCGGTGCACAAGATCACCTTTCCCTGGCGAAGATCTTCCAAAGCCTCTTCAATGGTACTGAACTGGAACATTGCTATCCTCTCATGCCTCCCACACCGCAATGGGGGGGGAGGCGATTGTCTTGTTTTGTTATAGGAGCCCAGCCGCTAAAAGCCGTTGCTCAACAGAAATTCTTTCGTGATACCGCCCTGCTTTTGCGATGCGGCACCATTTGCCTTCTCGACATAGGGGCTCACTGCCGAAGCGGATTGACGGACTGTTTCACCTGCAAGCTCCGGCGAACAAGCCAGAAGGCGTTCGACGTATTTGCCAACACAGTCGTTTTCAAGATTCACCACATCGCCCACATGTTTGGTGACCAAATTGGTCTGAGCCCGTGTGTGCGGAATGATGGAAACGCTGAAACTCTCAGAGTCAACTTTCGCAACAGTAAGGCTGATGCCATCTATGGCAATAGAGCCTTTTTCAACAATAAAGCGAAGGATGGAAGCGTCGCATCCGATGCGATACCACACAGCATTGTCGTCCTCGTCAATGCTTTTCACGGTACCCACGCCGTCGATATGACCCGAAACGATATGACCGCCGAAACGTCCGCCAGCGAGCATGGCGCGCTCCAGGTTCACGGGACTTCCCGGGCGCAGCGCACCCAAAGACGAACGGTTCAGGGTTTCGTGCATGACATCGGCCGAAAAGCTGCTGCGCGTAAAACCGGTTACGGTAAGGCAAACACCATTGGTTGCAATGCTGTCACCCAGATGAACATCCTCAAGTATCTTCGAAGCTGCAACGGTAAGCACGCAGGAATGGGCGCCTTTGCGAATGGAAGCCACTTTGCCCACTTCTTCCACAATGCCGGTGAACATTTACTTCACCTCGCATTCAATGAGCAGATCTCGACCGAGCTGTGTCACCTTTGGATCGGACAGCTCAATGGCGTACTTGGGAGCCTCGACACCTAAGCCCCCTACCGGGCTCGGCGCTGCTGCACCGCCGAAGATCTTCGGGGCTACGTATGCCTGCACGCAAGAAACCACCTCATAGGCCAAAACCGACCAGTTGATTTCTGCGCCACCTTCGACAATCACGCTATCGATACCAAGCTCTCCGAGCTTTTCCATTAGGATCTCGATGTCGACATGGCCTGCCGCCTCGGGAACCACGATGATGTCACATTCACGCTCACGATACGGCAGGTGCTTTTCCAGATCGCGTTCGCAGGTTGCTATGTACGTGGGGATCTCTGCAGCCGTCCTCACCACCTGAGAATCGAGTGGCGTACGTAACCGCGTGTCGCAAATGATGCGGATAGGGTTCGAGCAACGGGGCTTGAAGGTGCCGAATCCACGCAGAGTAGAGTCGGCGCAACCCTCCAGGTCGGCTTCAAAAGCAGCCTCGTCTTCCGCCATTTCCCTTTCAAGCAGATCCTCAAAATCGGATTCATCAACCACTTGCAGCTCTTCTACGTCGGAAGATTCAAAGCTGTCCAATCGGCAGGTAAGCAACGGATCGTCCTTGATAACGGTGTTGACACCCACCATGATAGCGGCATAGCGTTGACGATCTGCATGAACGCGCTTGCGAGCCTCCTCGCCCGTAATCCACTTCGATTTGCCGCTCCTTGTGGCGATCTTGCCATCTAGTGTCATCGCGTACTTCAAGATGACATAGGGTTTTCCCGTTTCGATGTAATGGAAAAACGCTCGGTTGATTTCTTGGCATTCCTCAACCAAGACACCCTGAACAACTTCGATACCTGCCGCCTGGAGCTGGGCAACGCCGCCGCCATCAACCTTGGGGTTGGGATCAGGGGCGCCCATAACCACTCGAGCGATGCCTGCCTCAATCAGCGCTTCAGTGCACGGGGGCGTTTTGCCGGTATGGCAACAAGGCTCGAGCGTTACGTAGATAGTTGCACCTTCGGTGGCTTCACCTCGTTGGCGGCAATCGGCAAGAGCCTGACGCTCAGCATGGAGTTCGCCGAAAGCGGGATGCCAGCCTTCGCCGATAATTCGACCATCGCGTACCACAACTGCTCCAACAAGAGGATTGGGATTGACCCACCCGGCACCGCGCATAGCAAGCTCCAAAGCTCGCTGCATGTACTCCTCGTCAGTCAAGGAACTGCACCTCCTTTCATATTCGTTGTCGCGAATACCATCTTGAGTGGGTAAGCGACGAACGGAGATGCATCCTGCATGAAAAAAGCCCTGGAACATAACGTTCCAGGGCTTTCACATGACAAACAAGCACGGCCAAACGACCGATCCGATTCATCGTCTTCTTCCATCCGGACTGTAACCGTTGGCTCTGGATTTTCACCAGATCAGCCTTGCTTGCACAAGGGTCGCGGGCTTCGCAATTGCTTCCTTGCAGAAGATTTCGCGCTACCGCCAGTGAGGAGTTTCACCTCGCCCTGAAGACCGTATTCATTTTCCATTGGTTACTATAGCGCACTACAGTGCCCCGTCAAGAAAAAAAGCCGCGAGATTGTGCATCTCGCGGCTTAGTTAGACAGCCTTACTTGGGAATCAGCTTAGCCCAAGCACTGCGCTTACAGATCCTTTGAGCCTTCTACACGACCCTCAAGGTAAGCCCAGAAATCATCAACGTCTTGCTGGATCTCTTCTAACAGAGCTTCGTTGCCAGGCTTGAAGAGGTGCTTGAAGCGACCCTGAGGCTTCAGGAAGTCCTTTACCGGAATAAGGTTCTTATCGCGAACCGGAGTGAGTTTCCACTTGCCGTTCTCAACCTCGAACAAAGGCCAGAACTTGGAGTTTACCGCCATGCGGCAAATCTCTGCGGTCATGCTGGAATCGATGCGCCAGCCACGGGGGCAAGGCGCCATAACGTTCAAGAAAGCAGGACCGTCAACGGCAATTGCCTTTTCCGCCTTGCTTACCAGGTCACGCCAGTTGCCTACGGTTGCCTGAGCAACATAGGGAACACCATGGGCTGCCATGATGGAGGTAAGATCCTTGCGCTTCTGGGGCTTGCCCTGCTGCTCCTTACCAACCTCAGACGTAGTTGCCCATGCACCCTTAGGGGTTGCAGAAGAACGCTGAATGCCCGTGTTCATGTATGCGCCGTTGTCGTAGCAGACATACACGATATCGTGACCACGCTCCATAGCGCCAGACAGAGACTGCAAACCAATGTCGTAGGTGCCACCGTCACCGCCGAAGGCAACGAACTTGATCTTCTTGTCAGCAGGGATCTTGCCTGCACGCTGAAGGCCCTTGTAGGCTGCCTCAACGCCAGAAATAGTTGCGCCCGCATTTGCGAATGCATTGTGAATGAACGGAACGTTCCACGCGTTGTCGGGATAGATGGAAGTAGACACTTCCAGGCAGCCCGTTGCCGAGCAGCACACAACGTCGTAGTCATTGCGGCCCATGAGGACCTGACGCACTGCCATAGATGCGCCACAACCGCCACACAGGCGATGGCCAGGAGCCAAGTCGTCGGGGCGGGCAGAAAGTTGCTTGATGTTTGCCATTGGATGCCCCTTACTCTTCGATGCCGAGATACTTGATGGAACCGTCGCCCTCGCCCGCAGCGCGCGCCTCAAGGTCAGAGAACACGGTGTTCATCTGCTCGAGGGTGATGTCTGCGCCGCCAAGGCCCACAACGTAATCGTTGACAAGAGCGTCAACCCCATTTGCGTGGAAGGCAGAGCGGACCTCGAGCGCCAAAGGAGCATGCGGGGAACCGTAGGAATCGGAGCGATCCAAAACAGCCACAGCCTTAGCATTTTTGCAAGCTTCAGCAATCTGCTTTGCAGGGAACGGACGGAAGATGCGAGGACGAACAACACCGACCTTTTTGCCCTGCTCGCGAAGCTTGCGGGCCTGGAAACGAGCATTGCCTGCGCAAGAGCCCAAAACAACGATGATGAAATCAGCGTCTTCGGTACCCCATGCATCAACCAGCTCGAACGGACGACCCGTGATTTCAGCCCATTCCTTGCCATGGCGTTCAAAAGCTTCCATGGCATTGTCGAGCGCGTGACGCTCGGTGAGCTTGTACTTCATGTAGCCGTTGCCAAGCGTTGCAAACATGCCTTGGCCAACAGGATTTTCGGTATCGAGAAGAGGGTACTTCGGCTCGTAATTGCCTACGAAATCTTTTACTACCTGATCTTCTTCCATCACGCAGCAATCCATAGCATGCGTGGTAACAAAGCCATCGAGAGTGGTGAGAATGGGAAGCAGAACATTGGGATCTTCGGCAACCTTGAATGCAATGATAGTGTTGTCGTAAGCCTCCTGAGCGGTTTCGGCAAACATCATGCCCCAACCGCAGTCACGAGCGCTCATGATGTCGGAATGATCGCCGTGGATGTTAATAGGAGCAGAAAGCGCACGATTGGCGTTTGCCATAACGATGGGGCAACGCATGCCGGACGCAATGTGCAGTTCCTCCCACATGTAGGCCAAGCCCTGGGAGCTTGTCGCGGTTGCAACACGTGCACCAGCAGCAGATGCACCAATACATGCAGAAAGCGCAGAATGCTCGGATTCGGTGGGAACGTATTCGGTGGTTACCTTTCCGTCTGCAACGAACTTCGCATAGCCCTCAACAATGGTGGTCTGAGGAGTAATGGGGTATGCCGCCATAACATCGGGATTAACCTGACGGAAGGCATCTGCCACCATCTGGTTACCCGTAGCGGAGAACATCTTCTTTTCGGCCATGGTTACTCCCCCTTCGTTTCCTGCTCCTGGGCTTCAGCCTCGGAGATAAGCTCGAGTGCGCCGAATTTGCACTCCTGAACGCAAACGCCGCAGCCCTTGCAATGGAACAGGTCGATGCCCGTCATTGCGCCGTCTTTAACCTCAATAGAGGAATCGGGGCAGTAAGCCCAGCACAGCATACAGTTGGAGCATTTCTCGGAATCCCAGATAGGACGATTGGAGCGCCAACCGCCGGTGTAGCAGTTGGTTGACGTACCACCTTCGGGGCATACATAACCGGTCGGGAACTCTTCGGGCTTCCAGTTTTCGTAGTTGGAGCCATCAAACTGGTACTTGGACATTACTCTTGCACCTCCTGATAAGCGCGCTCAACGGAGGCGAGGTTCGCGTCGATCATTTCCTGGGAGAACTTCTTGCCGAAGGTGATAACCAGGCGTTCCTTGACCTTTTCGACCGGGAAAAGACCCGTGATCTTAGCCAATGCGCCTACGATCGGGGTATTGGGCATGTCCTTCTTGATGGTTGCAAGCGCAATGCCCGAAGCATCAACTACAGCAACACGCATGCTTTCGGGAGCGCCTACCGCTGCACGGGCTTCAGCAGCCGTCATTGTGGTGTTGAATAGGAGGATACCGTCTTCGGGCATACCTTCCATTACGTCCGTAGAAGCCAACAGGGTGTCATCCATGATGATGACGATGTCGGGATTCTGAATGTTGTTGTGAACCTCGATGGGATCACTGGATACACGCGTATACGCCTTCAGGGGTGCTCCCGTACGCTCCGGGCCATATTCGGGCATAGCCTGGATGTAGTTGCCCTGCAGCAGTGCCGTGTCCGCGACAAGCTTCGCCGCCGTAACCGCACCTTGGCCAGCACGTGCATGCCAGCGGATTTCGGTCAACTGTGACATACCTCTCCTCTCGCTTAAGGTTTGCTTTTTAGAAAGCTTCTTAATTGTACCGACCACACGTTTTCGCCCTGGAGGGTTTCCGAACGTGTTAGATATAGCTCGGTAGACGGAATTCGGCAGTTGCCACTGGTTGGGTTGTCGGGGCGAACGGCAGGTAATCGAAATTAGTACCCTTTTAGTACCTCGCAAAAAACTCGATATTCTTTTTCCCAATTGAAAAACGGACCAAACAAGACGAGCTCATTTGATCCGTTGATTCGTTCAATGCAATCAAGGCAACTTCACGAGCCTCACATTGCTATACGACGTTGCACTACAGGACCTAACACTTATGTCCAGAACTCAACCATTTCAATGAGATCTTGGTAAGCCCATGCGTATACATCGGAATACCAACCGGTTTCAGGTATGAAACAAATCAGGGTGGAGTACAGCAAACTCAGGAACACCAATACCCCCAGAACGCGAAGGAAGAGGCGATGCGCAAGCACCTTGGGTACCGCAGAGCTTCCCACCTTTAACTCTACGCCACGATCATCGTTCTCTTTATCAGGAGCCAGGGCATCATTCGCGATGAAACAAAGCAAAATAGAGGGAATCAACATTAGGATGCTGTAGTCGGCGGTATAGCGCTGCAGAATACCCGCCATCTGAGCATCAAGACAAGCAACGATCAGCGCAGATGCCAGCATGGTCATCACGACGCTGGCAACGGTATGGGTAGAACGTTCCCTAATACGATAGGAAAGGATCGGCTTGGCAAATGCCAGCACCCACAAAATAGGCAAGCAGACCAAAATACCGCCAAACGTCACTTCCTTGATGGTTTGGCCCAAGTACGTAGTATCGAATGTAGTGGGCTGAAGCCAAGGGAATACGCCAGTAGTAGTGGGGGTTTGCAGGAAGTAAGCGAACAAAGCTGGCAGCAAACGACCAGCGTTCATGCCTCGCTGCGTCATGTCGTTTACTGTAAGGTTGTAATTTGCTCCAAAATCGAAGAATGAGCCAAAGCGCGCACGGTTGTACATCATGATGCCAGCGGCAACAACAAAATATGGCGCTAAAAGACATGCAAATTCCTTTGAGCCCTTCTTAGTGAACAGGTGCTTTTCGGTAATGAACTTGCGCCAGAACAGCGGGAACGCTAGCAACGAGAAAATAAGGAACTGAGGACGACACGCAACCACAAGGGCCATGCACAGAGACCCAGCGAGATACCATCCTGCCGCTCTTTCCGTTGACCGCCCATGAAGCCAAAAATACAAACCCCATACCGTAAATGCCAAGGCCATCGCAATTGGAAACGAATAGAACGTTGGGAACTTCACTAGATACAACATGCCCGAACAGGCCACCAAAGGCATTTGTAGCAAGAGGAATAAGCCTAAGCTAACACGCTTAAAATGATGTCGCGCAAAACGATCCATCAGAGCTGTTACACCCAGCACGAACATAATGCAAGCAATTAAAACGCCAATCGCAGTTGGGAAACTCGACCCTGTAAGTAAGTAGAACGGCAAATAGAACAGGAGCGCTGGCAACACGCCGAAATACACATAGTAATGACCCTCGTAGTATGCCACGTCGAACAAGTACGACTCACCCGTCTGCTTCTGCAATTCATCGCGCGCACCCTTGTCGTAGGGGTTGTCCATGTCTACCAGCCATTGAGGGGGCTCCGCTTCCAAATACAGCTGGCCATCAGCCATAGCCTTTGCGAGCTCAGCATATTGCTGAGCATTGTCTCCACCAACCTTATAGGTGTTTACGATGCTATGGCCGTCCCAGGATCCCGAATTGTAATTAGCCGTAGCAATACCAACCTGGTTTGATCCAAGCAAAAGATATGCAGTGAGAACGAAAACCTCGCAAGCTGTTGCCAACACGATGCATGCGCGGGAAAATCTCGGATGCTCCTTAACACGGCACCGATAAATGCTCGAGCCAGGTCGAAACACATAAAGCAAAAGCAGAACGGTAAACGTCAGGAAATAGCGAAGGCCATTGAACTCAAAGGGCTGACGCTCATTGATGACAACCGTATTGAGAACAACGGGGTATCGTGCATCATCGTTTACGATTTCGATACGCAGGTTCTGAATTGTGCCTGAGCTCTCAAGGTACAGATACTGACTTTGCTCGCTATACGTTGATGCGTCTATTTCAGGAACGCCAAAGGTATATTCCGTCGTTGAAAAATAGGTTTCATGCGCAGCGTCGGTAAAGCTGATTTTGACCTTAAGGTTCTGAGCTGGCTGCGAATTATCGAAATCAAGGTGGATATTATTCACCACTTTGTTGAGATCGTAAAAATCTACAGCAGTCTTCGACTCAGTAAACTTGTACTGTTCGCTATGTCCCAATCCGAAATTTGACGTACCCGTATCGTTGGCATCAAGGCTAATACGATCAGCTAAATTGATCGGCTCATAGGTAGCTGATCGAAAATAGTTCATATTGAACAAGAAGATTTCGAGGAGCAGCGCAACAACCGCGACCACGAAAATACGGGATAGCGCATGTTTGATTCGGCCTCGATTGGCTTTGGCGAGGTCTATGCAGTCAAGTGTAATGTCTTCAATAGGTTTCATAACGAATCATTTTACAAGATACGCTCGCACCATATTGGTTTCGCACTACTCTTTCAGAAGAAGCTCGAGAATAAAAAAAAATCCCCGCATCAAATGATGCGGGGACATATTGAGGCGCTTGCTTACAGGCCGAGCGTGGAAACGATTGCGTCGAATACCACCTGAGGATCACGATCGCCATCGATCTCCTTCAGGAGTTCGCAACCGCGGTAGTAGTCGATGAGCGGAGCAGTGGAGCTCTCGTAGACATCAAGGCGATTACGTACCGTTGCCTCGTTGTCGTCGTCACGCTGATACATTTCGCCATTGCACTTGGGGCAAGTAGCGTCAGCGTCGGAACCGATGTAACCGCAGTCACGACACATACGACGAGTGGTGAGACGCTTGATGATAACTTCCTTATCAACATCAACAAGAAGAGCAGCATCAAGAGGACGCTCGAGGGTAGAAAGTTCCGAATCAAGCGCAACAGCCTGAGTAGACGTGCGAGGGAAGCCGTCAAGGATGAAGCCATCGGCAGTGTCCGCGTCCTGAAGACGCTCTTTTACGAGGCCGATTACAACTTCATCGGGCACAAGATCGCCAGCATCCATGTACTTCTTAGCCTCAAGACCAAGAGGAGTCTGGTTCTTAACGGCAGCACGAAGCATGTCGCCGGTGGAGATATGAGCAAAGCCATACTTCTCTACCAGCTTTGCAGCCTGAGTGCCCTTACCAGCGCCCGGTGCGCCCAGCAAAACGATATTCATGGAAATGTTCCTTTCGTAACACGATAGAAATCGATCAATCTATTTTAACAAATTGAAGCGGATTAAGAGCAAAGTGGCTTCAGTCATAAAAGAAAGGCGGCTGATTGCCGCCTTTCTTTTTACTTGAAGAATCCGTCGTAGTTGTACATTTTCAACTGCGATTCGATCTTATTCATAGTGTCCAAAGCAACACCGATCATGATGAGGATCGAGGTACCGCCAAACGCCTGAATCAAAGAATTGTTCGTAAAGTAAAACAATATGGAAGGGATAACCGCAATAGCTGCGATGAAAATCGCACCAGGAAGCGTAACCCTGTGCAGGACATCCTTGATGTACTGCACAGTATTCTGACCAGGACGAATACCAGGAATAAACCCGCCCTGACGCTGAAGGTTTTCCGCAGTGTCTTCAGGATTGAAAACAATCGAGGTGTAGAAGTATGCGAAGAACACAATAAGCAGCGCGGTGAGGATCCAGTTCACCCAACCTGCCGAAATAGCGTTAGCAGCCATGGTGAGCCAATCAACATTGAACAAAGCAGCGATCTGCGCAGGGAAATAAATCAAGCAGCTTGCAAAGATGATAGGAATAACACCTGCAGCGTTGATCTTGATGGGAAGGTAAGAGCTCTGACCGCCCATAACCTTACGACCCTGAACGCGCTTTGCATAACTAATTGGGATACGACGCTGAGCACGCTCCACGAAGATAATCGCAGGGATGCAAAGCAGTACCACAACCAAAATGAGGACGGTTACCGCAATGCCCATACCCATATCTGCATTCAGGTTGATCGACGAGAAGATCGCCGACGGAACCGAAGAAATGATAGACACGAAGATGATCAGCGACATGCCATTGCCAACACCATGCTGAGTGATGAGCTCGCCCATCCACATGATCAAAGCAGTGCCAACTACTAGAGTGAACACTACCAAGATGTCAGTGACGATCTCGGGAACAGCGGTGCTAAAAACAACACCATAAGCCTCAGACTTGAAGAGGAAAAGGTAACCAATAGCGTTGATCAAGCCCAGACCAAGCGTAAGGTAACGCGTAACCTGAGTGATGCGACGTCTGCCCGTTTCGCCCTCTTTAGCCCAGCGGCCTACGGCAGGGATAACACCTTGCATCAACTGCATAATGATAGATGCAGTGATGTACGGCATAATACCCAGTGCAAATACCGAGAAGTTCGACAGAGCACCGCCAGTGAAAAGGTCGAGCATAACCATCGAGACACCCTGCTGAGAAAAAGAATCAGCAAATGCCTGGAATGGAATGCCCGGCACCGGCAGGTAAGCGCCGAATCGGTAAAGCACTAAGATGCCGAGAGTGAACAGGATTTTATTCCTGAGCTCAGGTACCTTGAACGCCTGTACGAGGGAACTTAGCAAGGCTCTTCGACCTTTCCGCCAGCTGCCTCGATCTTAGCCTTTGCGGAAGCGGAAACCTTGTCAACCTTAACGGTTACAGCCTTGGTGATTTCGCCGTCGCCCAGAACCTTAACAAGATCGGTGGAGTGCTTGATGATGCCCTTAGCTACGAGGGATTCACCGTCTACTACTTCGCCAGCTTCGTAGTACTTCTCGATACGGCTAACGTTAACGGGAAGGTACTCAACATGGTTGATGTTGCGGAAGCCAGGGAGCTTAGGAAGACGACGAGCCAGAGGAGTCTGGCCACCTTCGAAGCCGTTGCCCTTACCGCCACCAGAACGAGACTTCTGACCGTTCAAACCACGACCAGCGGTCTTGCCGGTACCAGATGCGGGACCGCGACCTACGCGCTTGCAGCTGTGACGAGAACCCTCTGCGGGCTTCAGATCCTTAAGTTCCATGTTTTCTGTTTCTCCTTTTTTACGCTGTCTCTACCCCACTGCTTGGAATAGAGGTCGGCAGCTCGCCGCCGACGAACTTACAAACTAGATCATTATGCCATAGGTTGAAACCAAATGGAGGGCAAAACTCAATAAGCTAGAGATAGCCCATCATAAGTTAAACAATTGAATCAAATGCCCTGTAGATACAGGAATCGTATTGGACCGAAACCGATATGCTTTCTGGCTTTTTCATGCGCCACACTTCGATCCGCATAATGCCCATTACAAGAATAGAAAAGCCCCGCTCATTGAGCGGGGCTTTATACATTTAAAGTTCTTCTACCTCTACGAGGTGCTGAACCTTGAAGATCATGCCACGAATACCAGGATTGTCTACCTGCTCAACCGTGCGACCGATCTTACCAAGGCCAAGAGCCTTCAGGGTGCGACCCTGATCGTACTTGTAGCCGATGGAGCTCTTTACCTGGGTGATGCGCAGTTTCTTTGCGTCAGCCATTACTAGTTCTCCTTCCAGCCATAAATCTTAGCTACAGAGATACCGCGGCGAGCAGAAACTGCCTCGGGGCTCTGCATTTCCTTAAGACCTTCAGCGACAGCCTTAACAATGTTAAGAACGTTGTCGGTGCCGAGGGACTTAGCGAAAACATCCTTTACGCCAGCGAGTTCGAGAACGGCACGAGCTGCGCCGCCAGCGATAACGCCGGTACCAGGAGTAGCGGGCTTAAGGAGAACGCGACCAGCGCCATACTCACCGATGATGTCGTGAGGAAGCGTGCCTGCCTCGGTCAGAGGAATGGAGAACATGTTCTTCTTCGCATCCTCTACGCCCTTCTTGATGGCGGTGGGAACTTCCTGGGACTTGCCCATGCCGATACCCACGCGACCCTTACCGTCACCAACAACTACCAGAGCGGTGAGTGCAAAACGACGACCACCCTTGACAACCTTGGAGACGCGATTGATATAGACGACGCGTTCCTGAAGTTCGGGAACGCCTGCCTGGTTTTCTTGCTTACGAGCCATAGACCTTAACCCTCTCTTAGAACTTCAGGCCTGCTTCGCGGGCACCATCGGCAACTGCCTTGATGCGACCGTGATACAGATTGCCACCGCGGTCGAATACAACCTCGGTAACACCGTTTTCCTGTGCTTTCTTACCGATGATCAGACCGAGAGCTGCAGCGCCATCTACAGTAGCACCGCTCTTCTCGGTTGCCTTGAACTCGGGACCGAGGGTGGAAACACCACAAATGGTCTTACCGGCAACGTCGTCGATAACCTGAGCATACATGTTCGAGTTAGAACGCGTAATGCACAAACGCGGACGGGCAGCCGTACCAGAGATCTTGCCACGAACACGAGTGTGACGACGGCGCAGCCCAGCCTGTTTCTTTTGAAGCTTCTTCATAAGTAGATTCCCTTCAATACTTCGCTACTGAGCTACTACTCAGACTTTGCGGCCTTGCCGAGCTTACGACGGACATACTCGCCTTCATAGCGAACACCTTTGCCCTTGTAAGGCTCAGGCTTACGCCATGCGCGGATGTCGGCAGCAACCTGGCCGACCTGTTCCTTGCTGATGCCCTTTACGATAATCTCGGTCTGGCTAGGAACTTCGAAGGTAATGTTTTCGGGAGCCTTAACAATAACCGGATGAGAGTAACCGAGCTGGATCTCCAGATCAGAACCCTTGAGCGCAGCACGATAACCAACGCCTACGAGCTCAAGCTTCTTAGAGTAACCGTCATGAACGCCCTCTACCATGTTGTGGATAAGGGTGCGCGTAAGGCCATGAAGGCTCTTTGCCTGACGAGAATCGTCGGGACGCTCAACAATAACCTCTTCGCCCTCAACCTTGATGGTCATCATGGGGTTGAATTCACGAGTAAGTTCACCCTTGCTGCCCTTTACGGTAACAACGTGGCCGTCAACCTTAACCTCAACGCCAGAAGGAATAGCAACAGGGATCTTACCAATACGAGACATTTGTGCTCCTTCCTTCCTACCAGATGTACGCCATGACTTCGCCGCCGACGCCTTCCTTGCGTGCGTCGCGGTCGGTCATAACGCCCTTGCTCGTCGAAATAACAGCAGTACCAAGACCACCGAGAACGCGAGGAAGCTCGTCCTTACCAGCATAAATGCGCAGACCAGGCTTGGAGATGCGCTTGATGCCGCGAATAGTGCGAGCCTTCTTCTCACCGTACTTGAGGGTGATGGTCAGAACGTCGCGGGGCTGAGCCGGCTCGATTTCGAAGCCGTTGATGTAGCCCTCTTCCTGCATGATGCGGGCGATTTCGACAAGCTTCTTGCTGGACGGCATGGAAACCGTCTGCTTGCCAGCAGAGTTAGCGTTACGCACACGCGTAAGCATATCTGCAATAGGATCGTTCATGCTCATTGTTGTGTTTCTCCTTTGTTCATGATGAGCCGAAAAGCCGGTTCGCATGCACCCATGATGTATGCGCCTTGACTAACGGCACTCAACAACGTGACTGGGTTGATAAGGTTCCTACCAGGAAGCCTTGGTCACGCCGGGCAGTTCGCCTTTGTTAGCGAGCTCACGAAGGCAGACGCGGCACAGACCGAACTTGCGGTAGTACGCACGGGGGCGACCACAGCGAGCACAGCGATTGTGCTGACGCGTCGAGAACTTCGGCTCTCGCTTGGACTTGGCGATCATCGATTTCTTAGCCATTCAAAATCCTTCTTTCCTATAACCAATTCTCTAAACGAGAAGTTAGTTTTCCTTTTTGAACGGGAAGCCCATGGCAACCATAAGTGCCTTGGCGCCTTCATTGTTTTCAGCCGTGGTTACGAACGTAATGTCCATACCACGAGTGCGATCGATCTTGTCGTACTCGATCTCGGGGAAGATAAGCTGCTCAGTGAGGCCCATGGTGTAGTTGCCTCGACCGTCGAAGCTGTTGGGGTTGCAACCACGGAAGTCACGTACGCGAGGAAGCGCAGTGGACATCAAGCGGTCGAAGAACTCCCACATGCGGTCACCGCGAAGGGTAACCTTGCAACCAATTGCCTGGCCTTCACGCAGATGGAAGCCTGCGATGGACTTCTTAGCGCGGGTAACCATAGGCTGCTGACCGGTGATGGTACGCAGGTCGGCGATTGCGCCGTCAAGAAGCTTCTTGTCGCCAGCGGCACGACCTACACCCATGTTAATAACGATCTTCTCAAGGCGAGGGATCTGATTAACATTAGTGAGACCGAGCTCCTTGAAAAGCTGGTCGCGTACTTCGTTTACATACTTTTCCTTCAGACGAGGAGTAGCCATTGTCCTAAAAAACCTTTCTCGATGAATTAAACGCAAGATTTCCGACCTTGCGTCCCCCGCATTACGCGGGGGTCATAAAAGCACGGCTAAATATTTTAGTCGATATCTGCGCCACAGTGCTTGCAAACGCGAACTTTTTTACCATCTTCACGTTTGATGTTGACGCGAGTTGCCTCCTTGCAGGAGGGGCAGATCAGCATAACGTTGGAGACATGGATGGGAGCCTCAACGGTAGCAATGCCGCCTTCAGGGTTTGCCTGGGTCGGGCGCATTGCCTTCTTCATCATGTTGACCTTTTCAACGGTGACGCGCTGAGCCGAGGGGTTGGAAGCGATTACGATGCCTTCAGCACCCTTATCCTTACCAGCAAGAACCTTGACCTTGTCACCCTTTTTGATGTTCATCTTTGCCATGGATGTTCCTCCTACAGCGTTTCCGGTGCCAGGGACACGATCTTCATGTACTTCTTGTCACGAAGTTCGCGTGCAACAGGACCGAAGATACGCGTACCGCGGGGAGCGCCGTTGTTGTCGATCAGAACGCAAGCATTCTGGTCGAACTTGATGTAGCTGCCGTCAGTACGACGAACTTCCTTCTTAACGCGCACCACGACACAGCGGACGACTTCGCCCTTCTTAACGTTGCCGTTGGGCATTGCTTCCTTAACGCTGCAAACGATGACATCGCCGAGGCCCGCGTAACGGCGCTTGGAGCCGCCCAGGACCTTGATGCACTGCACCTTGCGAGCGCCGGAGTTGTCAGCAACGGCGAGCATGCTCTGCATTTGAATCATGTGCTTATCCCTTTCGATGCTTCTAAGTAAGCAAGTGCCTACTTAGCCTTCTCGACGATGTCGAGAAGGCGCCAGCGCTTCATCTTAGAAAGCGGGCGGGTTTCCATAATCGTTACGGTGTCGCCTACACCAGCTTCGTTGTTCTCGTCATGAGCGTGAAGCTTCTTGGTGGAGTTAACCATCTTGCCATATACAGGATGGGGCTTGCGCTCGTGAACTTGCACGACGCAGGTCTTGTCGCCGGAGATGCTTACTACAACACCCTGGCGAACCTTACGAGAGTTACGTTCTTCACTCATATTGTTCAAACCTTCCTAGCTGCACCCTAAGCCTGAGCGGCCTTGAGTTCACGGTCGCGCATCTCGGTCTGGATGCGGGCGATGTCCTTCTTGACCTGCTTGATGCGAGCGGTGTTGTCGAGCTGGCCGGTAGCCATCTGGAAGCGCAGGTTGAAAAGCTCTGCACGAGCCTCCTTCAGCTTAGCCTGCAGATCTTCACCCGAAAGTTTCTGGATCTCTGCTGCTTTCATTTACTCCTGCCCTTCTGCCTCACGCTTTACGATCTTGCACTTGATGGGCAACTTGTCGATAGCCAGACGGAGAGCATCCTTGGCGGTTGCCTCGTCAACACCATCGATCTCGAACATGATGCGGCCGGGCTTTACTACGGCTACCCAACCCTCAGGGTTACCCTTACCCTTACCCATTCGAGTTTCAGCAGGCTTCTGCGTGATGGGCTTATCAGGGAAGATCGTGATCCAAACATTACCAGTACGGTTCATGCGACGAGTCATTGCGATACGTGCAGCCTCGATCTGGCGGTTGGTGATCCAATGACGGTCCAGGGCCTGAATGCCCCAAGAGCCGTGGTTCAAAGTGGTACCGCCCTTGGCGTTACCCTTCATAGAACCACGCTGCACCTTACGATGCTTAACGCGCTTAGGTACCAACATTACTTATCACCCCTATCGTTATTGCGGCGACGGGAACGGTTAGGACGGGAAGAACCCTCGAGTGCGGGCTGCGGAGCCTTCTGGCCCGGCAGAACTTCACCGTGGTACACCCAAACCTGGATACCAATGGAACCCATGGTGGTTGCAGCGGTGGCGAAGCCATAATCGATCTTCGCACGGAGGGTGTGCAGCGGCACGCGACCCTCGCGATACCACTCGCGGCGGCTCATTTCAGCGCCACCCAGACGACCAGCGCACTGGATACGGATACCCTTTGCGCCGCGGATACCCTTTGCGCCGCTCTTGCGGGCAGACTGAACGGCCTTGCGCATTGCGCGACGGAATGCAACGCGGTTTTCAAGCTGCTCAGCAACGGACTGAGCAATGAGGCTTGCGTCGAGTTCAGGACGCTTAACCTCTACAACCTCAACGGAAACCGGGCCGTTGGCGATCTGGTTGAGCTTCTTGCGAAGTGCGTCAACCTCTGCGCCCTTCTTGCCGATTACTACGCCGGGGCGAGACGTGGTGATGATGACCTTGATCTTGTCACCAGCGCGCTCGATCTCTACGCGGGAGACAGCTGCATGGGCGAGCTGCTTGTCAAGGTAAGAACGAATAGCGAGGTCGTTCTCAAGGTTCTTCGCATAGTCCTTGTCGGAATACCAGCGGCTGCGCCAATCCTCGGTTACGCCGAGACGGAAACCGGTGGGGCTTACTTTCTGACCCATACTATGCCTCCTCTCGGGTTGCTACGATGACGGTGATGTGGCTGGTGCGCTTGCGAATGCGAGCAGCAGAGCCCTTTGCGCGGGGGCGGATACGCTTCAGCGTGGGGCCCTCGTCGGCGAAGCATGCCTTAACCACGAGGTTCTCGGGGTTAGCGGCACCCTTCTGTGCAGCGTTTGCAACTGCGGAGTTCAGGGTTTTCTCTACAACCTCAGCAACAGCACGGTTGGTGAAGCGGAGGGTTTCCTGAGCGGCAATAACATTCTTGCCGCGAATCTGGTCGAGTACGATGCGTGCCTTGCGGGGCGAAACGCGTACGTAGCGAGCGATTGCTTTAGCTTCCATGTTTCACCCTTTCCTTACTTGTCGTGGCCGCGGAAGGTGCGAGAAGGTGCGAACTCGCCCAGCTTGTGGCCAACCATGGATTCAGTAACGTAAACCGGCACGTGCTTGCGACCATCATGCACAGCGATGGTGTGACCAACCATCTCGGGGAAGATGGTGGAAGAACGCGACCACGTCTTGATGACCTTCTTGTCGCCAGCTTCGTTCATCGCAATAACGCGATCGAGAAGGCGAGGCTCCACGAAGGGACCTTTTTTCAAACTTCTGCTCAATGTTTCTCCTTATGCGATCGGGCGCTACTTCTTGCGACGGCGGATGATCAGGCGGCTCGAAGCCTTCTTGGGGTTGCGAGTGCGATGACCCTTGGTAGACACGCCCCACGGAGTAACAGGATGACGACCAGAAGACTTGTTCTTGCCTTCGCCACCACCATGAGGATGGTCGACAGGGTTCATTACAGTACCGCGAACGCTGGGGCGGATGCCCTTCCAGCGGTTACGGCCAGCCTTGCCGATCTTGATGTTGCCGTGCTCGGCGTTGCCAACTTCGCCAACGGTTGCGCGGCAGGTTATGAGAACGCGACGCATTTCGGAAGAAGGCATACGCAGGATTGCATACTTGCCTTCCTTGCCCATCAACTGAATGCTGGTGCCAGCGGAACGAGCGATTGCTGCACCGCGACCAGGCTGGAGCTCAACTGCGTGGATGAGCGTACCAACGGGGATTGCGGACAGGGGCAGTGCATTGCCGGGCTTGATGTCTGCATCAGCGCCGGATACTACCGTTTCGCCAACCTTGAGGCCCTTAGGCTGAAGGATGTAGCGCTTTTCACCGTCTGCATAGTGCAGAAGAGCGATGCGAGCACTGCGGTTGGGGTCGTACTCGATCGTGGCAACCTTAGCGGGGATACCGTCCTTGTTGCGTTTGAAGTCGATGATGCGGTAACGACGCTTGTTGCCGCCACCCTGATGACGCGTAGTAATACGGCCATTGTTGTTGCGGCCAGCCTTCTTGGGCAGGGGCGCCAACAGGGACTTCTCGGGCGTAGTGCTGGTGATCTCAGCAAAGTCCGAGACAGTCTGGAAGCGGCGTCCAGGGCTCGTGGGCTTGAACTGTTTTACTCCCATTTTCTTCCTTTCTACGGGTACGAACTGCGGGTTCGAACCCTTGGTCTTATGTGGACTCCATCACCGCCATGGGGGCCTTTGGGAGACAGCCCCCGACGATTCCGAGTTTCCACGCGTCCGGGTGTATCCATCATCAGCCAGACGCAACCGAAAAGTATACTGATTGCCTATGTAATGCGCAAGAGATAATCGAATCGAGGCAAGTATTCGCAAAAGATTCACAACCTGGCACGAATTGAGCCGAAATTGGCAGTAAGCGGCAATTTGGCTCCCCTGCTATTTCATCATAGTCCCCGATGTTTCCCCGCAATATCAGGACAAAAGCCTGCATCGTTTAGCGAAGCTCCTTGCCAAGCTCATGCGCGAGCTCGGGCAAAAGCTTTGCGAACGTTTCCTCACGCTTGCCTTTCTTCAACTCACATTCCCAAATCACATGCACCTTCCAGCCATCGGCGATAAGTGCCGCTTCGTTTTGAGCATCGCGTTCTTGGTTTCGGTTGAACTTTGCCACCCAATATTCGGTGTTCTTCTTGGGAAGGGAAAGGTTGCAATGCGGGCAGCGGTGCCAATAACATCCGTGTATGAATAGCGCCACCTTCTTACCTGGCCACGCAACATCGGGGTGCCCCGGCACTTTCCATTGCAAACGATAGCCGCCCAGGCCCGCTTCGCGAAGGCGCTGCCGAACCAATAATTCGGGTTTGGTGTCTTTACGCTTGTTGCCTTGCATGGATTTATGCACCGCATAGCTCGATGCATCGGGCGCTGGAATACGCACATGGGCATACTCAACTTCGCCCTTGCCTGCACGTTTGGCGCT
>FR884606.1:38245-47207 GCA_000436075.1 Eggerthella sp. CAG:209
GCGCTCTTCCGTTCGCACTCGAACGAATCCACTTCATCATCAGTTGCAGGCCGCACGCCATCAAGTGCCGCGAGCCAACGTTCACTTAGGCGATCGAAACCCCACGCCGCATTTGCGGGGCTCGTGGAAGGCAACACTTCAGCTTCAATCCCTACTTTATATAGTAGGTACTTTTTATATAAGCGACCCGCTGTAGCGCCATTGCAGATAACGCGCTTGATAGGGGCCGTGCGCGTGATGAACCCTACTTGGGCGGGAACCACATTCTTGATGCTGGCATCGCTCGATCCTTTGATGTCGCATTCCTGGATAACGTCCCATAGTGCAATGCCGCACGAAAGCAGCATTTCCTTCTTTTTGGAAGTAGTTTCAGGCACAGGCGCCTTCGCAAGGGCGGCAAGCACACGCCAAAAGCGATTTTGAGGGTTGCCGTAATAAAAATCGTTCTTACGAGAAAGCACAGAGGGAAACGACCCCAAAACCAGCACGGTCGAGCGCTCGTTGAACACGGGATCAAACCCGTGGGATATATGTTGGTAGGTTGCCATACTGCATAAGTATAGCGAGGCAGTCTACCGTTGAAAGGATCGTCGACTTCTTGCCCAAACGCACCTCCAATAATCTCCAGTCCTCATAAGGTCTCACCTATTCACCACGCAGGCGAAACTGGCAACAGGATCGCTGGCCTTATGGTGTTGGTTATTTTTTTACTCGTTTATAAACACTTTTTTGGGATTCGAAATCAACTGAACATAGGGGCAGCGAAAACCCAGTTGGAAGGAAATCCCATGAGCGCAAAACATGCTTGCAATACCCAAACCTATACCCGAGCAAAAGCTGGAGCCTCCCCTGTCGCCAAAGCGGCAAGCCTTGTCCTAGCAGCAGGACTCGCACTACCCACGGTGTTACCGACGATGGCGCACGCACAGAGTGCCTCAAGCACACAGGAAAGCACCCTTTCTCTGCATAAAGCAGAAGCCAATAGCCGCTCAGCGGCAGCGCTCATTCGCCAAAGCTTGCAAAACGCCAAAACCGCCGCGGAGCTTCAGGCGGTACTTGCCGCTGCGCAAGAAGCCTACAACCAATCGGAGGCAGAATACGACAAGGCGGCAGCGCCCTACAACAACGCGACGTCTAACAGAGATGCCGCTGCACAGACCTACTTGAATGCAAAGTCGGCAGCAAACCAGGCGCGTGACAATGCCGATGCCGCGTTAGCAAACGAGATAGAGAAAGCTCAAGCTGCTGCGGATGCCAGCGAAAAAGAGCTGGCAAGCGCCCGCACGACACTTTCCAACGCAAAATCCAATGCCGCAGAAAAGCAAAAAGCTTATGATGAGGCACTGAATAAAGCCACCGAGGCAAACGACGCCCTTGCCGCAGCAAAAGAAGCTGCCAAGGAGGCAACGCCCGGGGCATTAGCCGAAGCGCAGCAAAACTCATCCGAAGCTCAAGTTGCACTCGAAAAAGCAACAAGAAACCTTTCCCAGGCGCAGAGCGAGCTGAAGGCAGCCCAAGCAAAGGTCAATGAAGCGAAGGCTAAGAGCGAGCAAGCACAGCAAAAACTGACGGCAGCCAAAACCGCAAAAGCGAACGCCGATAGCGCCGTTACGAATGCAACCGCAAAGCTGAACTCAGCTAAGGCCGCGCTCGATGCCGCGAAAGGCGGCGTGTCCGAAGACGCTCTTGCAGCCGCGCAAGCTAAAGTCGATTCCGCACAGGCAGAGCTAAGCACCGCGCAAGAAAAGCAGCAGAAGGCCGAAGACGCGCTGTCTGCTGCGAATAGCACCGTTTCGACCGCCGAAGCCGATCTGGCAAAGGCAAATAGCGCTGCTGCCGCCAAGGAAGAGGCGGCAACTGACGCCCAAATCACGCTGGACGCCGCAAAGAAAGCTGCAACTGCCGCCGAAAACAACCTCACTAGCGCCAAAGCGGAAAACGCCGCCGCAATTGAAGCAAAGCAGCACGCTGACGAAGCGGTAGCAGCCGCACAGGCAGAAAAGGAGAAATCAGACGCGACAGTGGAGCAAGCAAAGCTTGACAAAACCGCAGCAGATTCCGCTGTGTCCGCCGCCCAGGCAGAGGTCGACCGCATCAACTCCGAAATCGACGACGCAAACGAGCAGGCAAAGCAAGGGTCCCTCGGCTTCGTGAACTGGATGTTGAGCCAGGAAAACCTTACCGATGAACAGAAGAACGATTTGGAGCGCGCTAAGCAGGTAATCGAAAAAGCCACAGTAGAAAGCTTCGACAAATATGCTTACGGTGACAGGGCATCCTTTATGCCAGAAGAGCGTAACAACATGGTTACGGTGATCGGCGATGAGAAGGACGCTACCAGCCTTGCCAATTTAAAGAAAAGCATCGGCATCATGAAGAAGATCAACGAGTTGCGCGCTTCAGATGACAACTTCGTAGGCGATATGAAACGCAACCCCTCCCTCACCAACTTTTACTTTATGGCAGTAGCGCAAACTGGCGCCGACCGAGGCGCAGGACTTCATGCCCACTCATTACTGCAAGTAAACTGCGAAAACCTTGCATTCGGATACACTGACGACCCCACCATCGGTTGGTACAAGAAGGAAAAGCGCACGTTTGACCAAATCAAAGGCGAACTCGGCATCACAGAAATCAACGAAGCAACCCTTCAGCAGATTAAAGCGGAAGCGAAAGCTCACAACGTCGAAGTAGGCCACTACACCAACCTGTTCTGGGCAGCCGATCAGCTTATGGGCGTTGGTTTTACGCAGTATCGAACCACCGCATGCTATAACGCATCCTATTTGAGTAACTACCAAAATAAGTATTCCAAATACGCCAGCTACACCATTGATGAATTCGAAGCATTCGTCAATGCTTATCAGGCACGCCTTGACAACCCAGGCGGCGCGGTAAGCCTCGAGCAGCAGCTTGCGGCAGCGAAGGCAGCGCTTGATCAGGTCAAGGCAAAGCAGAAGGAAGCGAACGAAACGCTCTCAGCAAAGGAGCAAGCGGCAACAACAGCGCAGCAAAACGTCGTACAAGCACAAACAAAGCAGGCAGAAGCACAGAACGCAGTTGAAGCGTCCGAACAGGGCGTTTTCGAAAAGCAGAAGGCAGTGAAAGACGCTCAGGACGCCGTAACGCAAGCCATACAAGCGCTGAGCGAGGCAAATGCGCAGCTTGAAGAAACGAAGAGCAACGTTTTCGCCAAACAGCAAGCGCTGGCTGCTGCAAAGGAAAACACAAGCGCAGCTGAGGCAGGCCTTGCAGCCGCGAAAAACGAAACGGAAGAAGCACAAAACAAGAAGAATGCCGCCGACGAGGAACTTGCGGGGCTCTCCGCCGAGCTTGCTCAGGCACAGGAAGCCTACGACACCGCACTTACCGCTCGGGAAAGTGCCGTTGCCAAGCAAAATGAGGCTGCGGGCAAGCTGAATTCCGCAGAAAGCGACGCCGCAAACGCCGCCGAAGCACTCAAGCAAGCAGAAGCCAACGCGGAAGCAAAGCAAGGCGAAGCGGCGAAAGCCGAACAGGAGGCTACCAACGCAAACAGCAAGCTCCTTAGCGCGCAAGGCGAATTCGCACGCCTGAACTGCCTTGCTCTTGCAGTAGAGCAGGCGCAAGACGAAGCGGACAACGCCAGCACAAGCGCCGCCGACGCCAAATTGGAGCTCGACACAGCCAATGCAGCGATCTCCGCCGCCGAAGCAGCCGTTTCTCAACGCGAACAAGAAAGCGCAGCTCTTGCTGATACGCTAGCCGCCGCGAAGGCCATTAACGCCAACGATGCCTACGAAAGCGGCATCGCCGACACTCGCTTTGCCGATCTCAACGCCCTGTATGCAGCAGCACGCGAGGCGCAATCGAAAGCTGATGCCGCTAAAGCCGTGCTAGAAGCAGCCGAGCAGGAAGTAGGACGCCATTCGGAACGTTACGTTGAAGCGCTGCTGAACTACCAGGAAGCAGCAGAAAACCTCCACGCTGCCCAAGCAGCCTACGATGCCGCACTTGCCAAAGAATTGGCGGAACAAGAAGCGGCAAACCAAGCAGGGAGCGCCAACAACGCCGCAAACCCAACGACCACTCCCGCAAAGCTGCAGCTTAACGGCAAACAAACAAACGCCAGCCAAGCGAATAGCGCATCGCCCAAAACCGGGGACAACGAAGTAGCAGGCACGTTCGCCGCACTTGCTGGAGCAGGAGCGGGAGCCGCCCTGTTGGCAGGACGCAAACTTCGTCGCACCAAGCACGTGAAGTAGCCAAGGCCCAAAGCGGCCCCTATCAAGCCAGACACCACTTGATAGGGGCCGCACTACAACCTAAAGGCGGCCGCAACAAGACAGTCGTCATCCGAAGAGACTAATCATGATGCCCACAACCCACTAACGGCAGAAGCACAAAGACAAAACAACCGCCAAAACAAGCGTGCTATTTCTTCGGCATAATGCCCAATTCGCTGATACGCTGCGCAACTTGCTCAGCAGAAAGCACCCCTTCTTCCATGCAGCGTCGCACAAATGGCGCACCAGCGCCGGCACGCAAGTCGTCATCCACTTTGTGTTTGAATGCGGGGTAGCCCACAAGGTTTTTCCGAACCTGGTTTTCCGCCTCTTCGGGTGTTTTCCTTTTATTTGCACGCACATTGCTTGAAAGCTCTTCGGCATATACCGTTTTCGCAATTTCAGAAACCGGCAGTTGCTGCTCAATAAACAGTTCGCGACACGCATCGCGCTGACTCTTTACACGAGCGTTCTTCGCTTTTGTTTTGCACTGTTCGCTGCAATATTTGCGAGGCTTCCCCCTTCCCTTCAGCAGAGAGAACCCCCTTCCGCATACCTCGCAACGAGCTATTTTTACTTGACCCAACCGACAAACAAAGCGATACCACAGATAGCTAATGTAGTTAGGGAATACCAAAAAGCCATCGTTCTCCCCTGAACAAAAGAGGTCTACCCCAACCACGTCCAAATTCAGCGAAGCAATCGCATGCACCATTTTTTGAAGATGCGGCACGTCTTCCTTGCAAAATGGTTCATCGTAAAACTCAATCTCGCCATCAAGGTTTGAAGCCCTCTGCTCAGCATCGTTCACATCAATGCCTAAGCTATGCGCTTTTTCGGTAAGGGAAGATCTTAAAGCATCGTCTTCATCTACTTCCCCGCCCTTTAGCGATGAAGCAAATTCGCTACAAGCAGCCAGAAAGTCGGAAGAAGTTATCTCTCGATGAAAAGCAAACAGGCTGACAGCTAGAGAAGCACCCTCATTATCGTTTCCCACACCTATGAACGCATAGTCGTACGCATCTTGAAAAGCAAAGCGCTTTACCAGCGGAAACTTTTCCTCATCGCCAAAAAGAGCCATAATGGATTTTTCATCAATAGCTATCGCCAGGCTGTACACCAAAAACGCATTCCCGCCAGAAGGCAGCATCTTCTTTTTCGTAATGGGAGTTCTGTCTTTATTGAGAAAGGGCTCGAATCGAATAGCATCTGGTTCATCCGAGTTGACTACCGCCTGTATGTCAATCGCAGCACTTGCCAGCATTGATTCAGAAAACCAATCCATGAGGCGCTCGGTTTTATTCGGACCGAATAATGGACCTGTTTCTTTAGCTATCTTCTCGATCATGACATGATCGGCTTCGAAACTTGCATCTACTAAAAAGGCAAGCTCTTCTACACCAACCGCGCCATTCTTTTTCTTTTCGCATTCCGGTGCACCACACCCAGGCTCTTTAAAAATAAAGCGGATGGAAAGACCATCGGCCAATTCCCCATGCTCGCATTCGGCAAGCTTCACGGGGTACCGTCCCTGCGGGGTGCGTATTTGATCCAAAGGATTCATGTTCTGTCCCTCTTAGCAGTGCACAGCTATCGCGGCTAGTCCTAGGCCCTAGTCTAGTTTTTTTACTCCTTTTCCACCACTTTATTAAGACGTAATTATGGTAGATCATCTCAACGTCACCAAAAGAGCCATCATTAAGCCAGGTAGAACAGCTATTATCGAATAATTAGCACGATAAGGAGAGGCCATGTTTTGCCCTGAATGCGGAAAGAAGATAGAAAACGAATCAATCTACTGTCCTTATTGCGGTACTAAAATTCCTTCGCCGGCTCAGCTGCCCCTTCAGTATGGCAATGCAACAGAAGAGGTTAGGGCAACATCAGCTTCAGAACCCGAAAAAGCAAACTTGAAAACTGCGCTCCGTTCCAGCAGGCAACGCCCTAGAAAACTTCTTACGCAAATAGTGATTGCTGCTCTTGCGCTGGCACTGGCGACCTCTACGGCATACGCGGCTTACTACGTTTACACAAACGTATACCTGCCCAGCCAGCAAACTCAGCAGCAAGACTCCAAGGCAAACGAAGCCCCAACCTACACGATCGAAACAAAAAAGGTGGATGTGAGCGTGCCGAGCGATCCTTTCATCAGTCCAGGCAAACGAACATCGGACACTTGGTCATATCCCCAAATAGTTTCTTCGGTACCTAGCAACGCTATCGATGACATCAACCGCTGCATCCAAGAACAGATGGAAGAAACTGCCGAGCAAACCAATGCAGCTCCTGATACATGGGATGAACTACAGAACGGGGCGGAGAGCGGACTCGAAGAGTACGGACTCTGCACCCTTACCCGTGGAATGGCTGTCACCTATATGGATGACACGTACATGTGCATTCGTGATGCAGGTTACGCCACTCTCTGGGGCCCACACGGCAACCACTTCGCCGAGGGTCAAACCTACAACCTACAAACCGGCGACCAAGTTGACCCATGGACCGTTTTCGGAATGGACGAAGAGGAGACGGTATCAGCAACCAAGCAGGCCGTAAAAATGTACCTCGCCTCAAACCCCAGCGATCTATACACGGTTAGTGAAGTCGTTGAGAGCATTAACAGCCGCATCGTTGATTCGGGCGCGGGTAGTTCTCTAGACCAATCGAACTCGAGCCAAGCCTCCAGCCCGTTCGTTATCACCAACGAAGGATTGGTCTATATGACCAGCGATTATGAGCTAGGAAGCTACGCATTTGGCACAAGAAATATTTTGGTTAAAGGGTTTAATGACGATTCTAAAGTAGGAACCACTATCGAACTTACCAATCCGCAAGTGGCAAACGGGTAGACGGGGAAAGCAATGAACGTTGTCGACGGCATAGAAACTGATGAAACGGGCAAGCCGATATTCGCCGGAGAATCGCTAAGCCTAAAGGACCGGACCATGGTCAGAACGGCTACTACCAATTGGCTTAAAAAATGTATGGCAAACGGGCTAAAGGATGCTTCAACGATTTCAAGCCAAAAGCGCTTCCCATTAATGAGTCTGTGCCTGGACAAACTTCAATACGAACGTGATAAAGCAGGCGATACGACTCTGGAACCGTATTCGCCTCAAGCGGTATTGGAGGAGATTGACTTCTACCTGCCCAAGTCCTTCTGGTACTTTCATATGAACATCAGGGCTCTTGACTCAAGCTCGGCATCCAAAACGCTAATCGACCCCGAATGGCCCGAATTCAAAAATTTAAATTGGCATTTTATGTTCGAGGAAAGCAAAGCACGCCTTTTCAATAACTACCAAGAATACCGAGAATTCAAATATGATTACGCTATTTCATCAAAAAAGGAATGGCAGCAGATAACGGGAGAGCCGTTCCCTCAAGATACCGAGCCGCTTTGCCATGCTTCAGCAAAAGGCGCAAAAGCAGCAAGATCAGCGACAGCCGATAAGGCGTTCAAAATCCCTGTATCGCAACAAAATGAGCTCATATACCACAGAACCGTAAAAGCCGTTCAAGACACATGCGGCATAGCGTCTATGGATTTCCTTGGGCCAAGCAGAACCAAGAAGTGCGTCCAAGCGCGAAATATCTCCATGTATCTTTACCGGGAGCTATCCGGCGACACGTTAAGCAACACGGGAAAACTGTTCGAGCGAGATCATACAACCATAATCCATTCGATTGAACAAATCGAAAAGCAAATGCAGGAAGATTGCCAGTTCAAAGAATATATTGAGCAGCTAGCAAAAACGACTTCTCAGCAATAGCTGATTTGGGTTCACGACAGACGTAAGAAGCCAATGGCGATCCCCCTTAACAAGAAAACAAGCGATTAGGATTTCATCATGAGCAGCACCTTCCTTTCCCTAACCATCATCGTGGTTATTGCGTTACTTATCGGTATCTCCATAGGGAGACAAACCAAAGAAGCGCCAAAAAGCAATAAAAACATAGCGCGCAAATCAAAACAAAATACCGCCTCTGGCCCTAAACCAATGAGCGAAAAGCAAAGGGAGCTTATCAGCCAGATGGCAAAAGCAGGCATAATTCCAGATTCAGAGCTAACAGCCTTACTTGCAAATCCTAGTCTGGTCTTTGCGAGAGCGCTAATTAGCCGGTATATGAATGAATTCAGTGAATTCAAAAGAAACCAGAAAGATGAGGACAGGGAAAATAATTGGCTTAACTTTGAGAAATTGCCACCCATGCAAGATTTCCCAATCAAGAGGCGAAAATACCTTTTCAGCAAAAGAGAGCTCAAGGCATTCCAAACGCTCACTGAGTTATGCAACAAAAAAGATCTTAAAGTTTGCCCAAAAGTTCGAATGGGCGATATCGTTGAGGTTAAATCAAGCGATAAAAACGAGTGGTCAAAGTGGTTCCGAGCTCTTAATCAAAGGCACATTGACTTTCTGATCCTTGACAGAACCAACCATATATTGCTCGGAATAGAGTACGATGATTCAACTCATGACACCCCAGAGGCAAGAGGAGTAGACAATTTCAAGAATGGATGTTTCGAAAAAGCAGGACTTCCACTGGCAAGATATCGCTCTGTTGAGGAAATCGAATCACGATTCAAAAACGATATTGACAATGTCTTCAGACGATCGAACAGCGAAATAAAAACAGAAGAAGCAGGCAGCAGATAATAGGCATGAATTCCACAGGGAAGCGGGCTCGACATATCG
>FR884606.1:47231-52993 GCA_000436075.1 Eggerthella sp. CAG:209
GCTTCCCTGTTATTCGCCCTTTTTCAAAACAGTGGAAATTACATTTGCACACTCATCAGAATATGCACAGATAACGAAAGCGTCATCCCCTTCTCCGCCCGATTTGATACGTATCCCCTTCTTATATCCCTTTGCTGTTGGGAACCAACCGCCATTCTTCAGGGATCCATAAGGCAACTTCTGGATAAGGCCAGCTTCCCGAAGGACATTGTTGGCTTTTTTTCGATAGCCTGCTTTTTTAAGAAAACTATCGTCGATAAGGCCGATGCCGACGAGTTTCTCCAAAAATTTGCCGATATAAAGATACGATTCGTCATCAGAAGAGACCCAAGCGTCTCTTAATTTAGGAATATCGCAATCGGTTAGCTCGTCATCCTTTCCCTCGCTTCCCCTCGATGAGCTGAAAGTAAATCCCGTAATCCCCTCATCACCCAAAAGGTCAACTGGGATATCATCGGTCGTTATACGGGTCAACAACGACTCGTCATCGGCATCTGCAACCCGAAAAGCGTGTCGACTAAATACGTCCTGGAAGAAATTTGAAACAAAGCGACCATTTCCAAAATGTTCTTTTTCTCGGGCTTTCTGAAATATTGCAAATACCAATGCGAGGGCATTTCCCTCTATTACGAAACCCGCAGATTTCACCCTGTTGTAAAACATCTCGAGCAAATCATCAGCACTATAATCCTCGAAATGGAACGTGTAGCGAAATCTTGACGCAAGGCCAGAATTTCTTTTCAGAAAGTTGTCCATCTCTCGCTCGTATCCAGCCATAATCACGACAAATTCACCCATATGATCGGTCATCGCTTTCACAAGGGTGTCTATAGCTTCCTGCCCAAAACCATCATGAGAATCGGATAGCAGACCGTAGGCTTCGTCTATGAACAAAACACCGCCCATCGCCCTTCCGATAGCCTCAGAAACCTTTTGAGTACTCTGACCCCGATATTCACCAATAAGAGTGCTTCTATCGGCCTCTACAAGATTGCAATTTTTCGTTGCCCCCATCTCGCAGAGCATATCAGCCACAATACGAGCAACCGTTGTCTTGCCGGTTCCTGGATTCCCTAGGAAAAGCATGTGATAATTTGCCTCACCTAGATCGGCGCCTTTGGCTATAACCCTTTTTGCAAAGACGAGACTTTTACGCAATCTCTCAAGCTCATCTTTAACCTCGCCAAGCCCAACCAGATCATCGAGAGAAGCTTGAGGCCCGCCTAATTCCACCACTACGGAATTTGCTAATTCATCGCAGTTCTCGCCCTTGGAATCCACAGGTATATCCGTTGCAACAATATGCGCTACAGAACCAGCATCGGAAGAGTCATAAGTCTTATCAATGTGCCTGTCAATCACATCATGAGCAAAATTATTGGCAAAACGAGCATTGCCAAAATTCTTAGCTTTTCGTTCTCGTTCAAACACGCCACGCGCCAAATCTAGCGCATCCTCGTCGATGGTAAATCCCTGCTTAATCAAATATGAATTGAATATCTGAGTTAACTCGTCAGCACCATAATTCTCGAAATGGAACGTGTAGCGGAATCGCGAAGCAAGACCAGAATTGCTTTCAAGAAACTTCGACATCTCATATTCGTATCCAGCCATAATCACAACAAGATCATCAGCATAGTCAGTCATAGCCTTTACTATTACATCGACGGCCTCCTGTCCCAATCCATCACCTTTGTCTGATTTAAGCGCATACGCCTCATCAACAAACAAGACACCGCCCATGGCTTTATCGATAGCCTCTTTTGCTTTAATGCCACTTTGACCACGATATTCGCCTATCAGATTGCTTCTATCGACCTCGATAAGATTTCGTGTTCTCGTTACCCCCATTTCGCAAAGAATACCTGCGACCAGTCGAGCAACCGTCGTCTTACCCGTTCCCGGATTTCCGAGGAACAGCATGTGGTGGCTGGCCTTTTCGTATTTGCCGCCTTGAGCCGCAAAATCTTGAGAGAATGCAATATGCCGACGCATTGCGCGAAGCTCTCGCTTTACCGATTCGAGACCGATAAGATCATCCAAGGGGTCGGAGTTCATTTCACGGTCGCCAATCCATTTAACGGCAGGGGCATAACCGTCTTGCGCCAGATTCCTCATGATCTCATGACATGCAGCTTTATCCTGGTCAACGCCCTTCCCCTCATCAAGGCAAAGGGCATAGTGATAGCTCGCTGTTTTGCTGCCTTTCTTTTCGGCTTGCTGAAAATACTCGACCGCTATTACATCATCCTTTTCAACGCCCAAGCCTATCCAATAGCATCTCCCGATCCTCTCAAGAGCTTCAGCATTCCCTAGATCGGCCCCTCTCCGATAGCACTCAAGGGCTCTCGAGAGGTCTTTCTCCACCCCAATGCCCTCAAGGAGATAATCCCCGCATTGCAAAAGTGCAGCTGAGTTTCCCTTGTCAGCTAATTCCCAATAAAGGCTAAATGCTGCTTCATGCTTGCCATCCTCTGCGAAAAGCCCAGCACGCAAAAAGACCGACTCAAAGTACACATCAGAGGAATCCGAAGCTGCGCGCTCAATCACCTGGTCGAGAAGATTCCCCGCCTGCTCACGTTCGTCTTCCGAAACGTCTTTTGTATCTAAAAGTAAGCGAGCCAAATTCAACCGAGCATCGTCTGACCCCTGCACCGCTGCCTTTTCAAACCAATACTTCGATTGCGTCAAGTCCGACTTCACGCCTAAACCGTTTATTAAAATCTCGCCCCAATCGTTTTGAGCCATTGCTATACCGCGTTTTGCAGCACCGCTTACTATTTGGTTCAGCGCATCTCGATCAATGGAAGCTTCATTCGCTATATCACACTGAATCATATAAGACATTGGCTGATAGCAATCAGCATTAGCGATAGGCTCATTCAGAAGCTCAATAGCGTGCACGGGGTCTATATCAACCCCGATACCTTTTCGATAGCATCGACATAGCGACAACAATGCATCATAGTTTTCGTTCTTGATTGGCTCGAGTAAGCAAATCGCTTGCTTTGCGTCTTTCGTAACACCTTTTCCATGTAAATAGCAGTCTGCCAATTCGTATATCGCTTTTGCATCGTTGTATCTGCGATCAATCACCGCTTTTCTGATAAAGGAGAAAGCCTTCTGCTCGTCTTTTTTCAGTCCGCCCCAACCTTTCTTGAGCATAAATCCATACATGTAATTGCAACTTGCATCCGACGGAAACGAACTGATCAATCTAGTTATACGGAGACCTATCTCACGGTAGTTGCACTTGCTGAAATAGTATTGAGCGAGATATAGACTTGCCCACGACTCAGTCTTTTCGGCTTTCTTCAGGAGAGCTTCTCCCGATACGCCATCAATCGGCTTCACAAAGTCGAAAAGAAGATAATGTCCTAGCCTCAGCTGAGCAGGAGCAAAAGATTTTTTGGCGGCAGCCAAGAAACATCGAACCGAAAAAGGAATGCTCAGCTTAACATCAGAAAACGACAGATTGAGAACTGTATCTGGCAGCTTTTCCTCGCGAGAGAACGAGAGCCAACCCGCAATAAACTGTGCTTCAGGAATACCCGCCTTAATGGATGAAACGAGCCTTAAAACAACATTGATGAAGCTTTTCTCATCTTTCGCCATAGCCAGCTTTGCCAGCGCCGCAGAATAAGAAGACCGTGCATCCCCTTTCTCCCCTGCGCGCGAATACAATTTCTCAGCGGCCGTAAGAATCGATTCGTCCGAAAGCGATATACCAAGCTCCTCGCACAAGGCAACCCTCATGGAACCAGAAGCAACTCTTTCCTCAACCGTGAATTTGGTTACTGGATCAGACCAAAAACAACGTTCCGAGCCGTTAATAAAACCGATATATGCATATAACAACTTGCCTTTGTATTCAGTAGAAAAGCACCATGAAGCAAGCTTTTGAATCGCAGGAAGATAGTCGGAATCGACGGATAAACGCATATATTTAACCGCCAGCCGCACATCAGTTTCACCGGCTTTACCACCTAACGCCATAAGGGAAAATTCATATGCAGAAGCGGCGTGCCCCTTGTCGGCGGCACGCTTGAACAGTTCACGTGCCCTTTCGAACTCTTTGCCTTTATACGACTCACAAGCCTGCTCGTACAGAGCTTCGGGCTTGCCCATGAAGACATCAGCAGCACGGTCAAACTTCGCTTTTATATCCATGTCAACCAATCCAAAAACAGCTATCTTGAAATATCGTTCTCTTCTATCTTTTCACAAGAAGGGCTAAAACGCTCTAGCAAATCAGCAGGTTGGCTATTTGGTTTTTCTAACTCGACCGACTTGTCGGATACCTTTTCTAATTGATATGGCTCAGATTCAACCAAGCTAGGAATAGGCAACTACTCACCTGGATTGTCATCGTTATACGTCAAAACTCTATCCAGCAGAGATGCAGAGCAAACTTGGAATTTGGAGATCGGTTCGTTCACGTTGCATTCCTTCGGCCAGTCTTTCCCGGAGCCCAACTCTGATTTTACATTTGACAATTTAACCGCTGTATCCCCTGAAAAGCGAACCAGTCTGACCCATCCAGAATCACATCATCTCCCCATATCATGCCAAACGGGCGTTCACGAGGCTTCCTCGCAGCAGCAATGCCATATTTCGGGCCGATCGCAGCATTTCGCCAGTCATCATATTGGGGAATATCAACGAGGGGTTTCCGATATTTTTTGCCGATTTGTCCGACAATGGCGAAACCAGCAAGAGGCTTGATTACGTGCCAAGGTTCCCAAAATGGTCTACGGACCGAAACCTTTTTTACGCTAACGGCGAAAGCAAACTGAATGAAACAGCCCGCAGTTACAGAATGCTTGCGCGGGAAGCCAACAGCATTCCTGGTTTTACCTTCCTTTGGTTCACCGGTAGGCAAGGGCGGAAAAAGGCCAATGACAACCTGAAAGTAACTTTCGATGAAACCGAGCATATCTGTAACATTGAAGAACTTGACTAAGGCGCATTAAAAGAACTTTTCGGGTAAAGAGCTTTGGTAATGCTAAGCAAGAAGCATCCGCTCAATTATCTGGCATAGATTTATAGGCTGGGACAGATTCAAAATCTCAGATTTTTCCCACTCAACAAATTTGAGGTTTCAAAAGGCAAGGACAAACACCCCGACACCCCCTCCCCGATAATTCCGGAAAGACACCGAGACCGCCTCCCCCAAATATCTACTTAGCAACTTTTTTAAACAGGAAGAAAAATAAGGCACATAATAATGCGCCAGTAACCGTAAGGGACAAACTAAAGCCTATTGGTCCGTATGCAAAGTAAGCCGCAACCAAGCAAACGACGATTAAAGTGCATGCACCTAACAGGCAGAAAACAAAGCTAACCCAGGCGCACAGATATAACTGGCGCGACCATCCATCAAGAGATCTAATATACGAAGTCGTCTCCTCAAAAGACTTAGTGCCCAAATACGAACCGAGAGCAGCCGCTACCACACTAAAAACGCCAGAAATAATTGCAACAATAATCGAATTATCCATCCCTGCTCCTTCTCAAATTGAATTTCATGTTTGCTCGAGATCACATTGATATATAGTTTCATCTTGCTCTGCTTTTATAGTCAGCGTTTCCGAAAGTACAATCCTACGTCGCCTCAAGGTGTTTCGCATCAATAAAGCAGATTCCCTGAGCAATAAGAGCCAAACTCGACCAAACCAGAAATCGACAGCCCTTCATTAAGATGGAACCTCCTGTGATCAGAACACGCCCAAACAACACAGCCCATTACAGTCTGAGATAAG
>FR884607.1:0-1816 GCA_000436075.1 Eggerthella sp. CAG:209
AATCGCAAAAAAGTTGCAAAAAGCTCGTTATTTTTGTTTTTGCGATTGGCTGATCGTCGCGATGGGACGAACCCCGCCAAGGATGAATCGCATACGCACCGAAATCAGGGCATGCGCTTGCAGAGCGACAAAAAAAAACCGCCCGAAAGCGGTTTCGTTCTCAAATATATGGCTGGGCCAGCAGGATTCCCGCGCTCTGCGAGCGCTCTCCCCCTTGGCGCAAGCGCCTGCAGGCAAATCCCTAAAAACGTGCCACAGGCACGTTTTCTTTACGGGATTTCACCTCATCGGTTCGAACCCTTTGCATCCGGCAAGGCAACAAAAAACCGCCCGAAGGCGGTTTCGTTCTCAAATATATGGCTGGGCCAGCAGGATTCGAACCTACATAACTGGTACCAAAAACCAGGGTCCTGCCATTGGACGATGGCCCAGCGTATGCCATAAGGCGTTTTGTGATTATAACGTATCTGGCATGGTCAAGCCAAACAAACAGCCGATTCGCCAAAACGCCACAACCCAATATGAGCGCCGTCATGCCACATACAGGGAGAGGAGAACCTATCGCGCTCTTAGCTCCCAAAACGCCACGGCACTCGCAGCAGCAACATTGAGAGAATCAACTCCATGCGCCATAGGAATCTTCACCGTATAGTCACATGCGGCTATGGTGTGCTGCGACAGACCATCGCCCTCCGTGCCCATGATGATGGCAAGTTTTTCACATTCTTTGAGCTCAGGGCAGTCGAGGCTTACCGAATTGTCATCAAGAGCCATGGCCGCAGTCTTGAATCCTAGGCTCCGCAACTTGGCAATACCACCCTGGGGCCATTCCTCCCCCGGCTGATCTCCGATGCGCGTCCAAGGCACCTGGAACACCGTGCCCATAGAAACACGAACCGCGCGACGGTACAAAGGATCACAGCATGCGGGCGTGCACAAAACCGCATCCACCCCCAACGCCGCAGCACTGCGGAAAGCGGCGCCCACATTGGTATGGTTGGTAATATCTTCCAAGATGGCAATGCGGCGTGCATTGGCAACCGTTTCTTCCACCGAAGGCAAAGGTTTGCGGCGCATTGCGCATAGCACGCCACGGGTCAGTTCATAACCCGCCAACTTTTCAACCTCTTCAGCAGGCATAACGAAAACAGTAAGGCCGCCTTCTTCAACAGGCTTATTGCCGCCCATGCGATTTACAAGACCAGCCATGCGCTCAAAACGATGCTCGGGCACCAAGAGGGAAATCGGCTGATAGCCCGCCGCCAACGCACGGTCGATAACCTTGTCAGATTCGGCGATGAAAATTCCCTTTTCCGGCTCAAGCTTATTGCGCAACTGAAGCTCCGTCAGGCGCGCGTACGCATCAAGTCGCGGATCCTCCAAAGAAGTTGGGTACTCAATCATTGAAAGCCTTTCAATAGCTGTCTTTTCCCTATGTGCAACGCACCCGCCGACCGCCACGAAACGGGAGCTACACCACCAGCAACGCCAACAGCGGCAAAGTGACGATCGAGAGGATGGTGGTTACGAAAGTTCCACGCGACATAGTCATGGTATCGCCGCCATAGGCCAAGCACATCATAATGCCCGACGAAGCAGCCGGCATCGCCGACTCAATCACGATAACCGCAAGAATATACGGATCATGGATAAAGATACCGCCTATGAAAAAGATGAGCAGCGGCACACCTGCCAAACGCATGAACGAAGTGAGGTAGCTCCAGCCATCGTTCACCATCTGCTTCAAGGGCTGCTTGGCGAGCGTCGATCCGATTACCAACATAGCTGCCGGCACCGTCATCTGCCCCAGCAGATT
>FR884607.1:1837-2861 GCA_000436075.1 Eggerthella sp. CAG:209
TACACGTCTGACCGATATAGCCCGAGTCGGTAACGCCGAATAGGGCAAGAAACATAGCAATGAAGCAGCTGATGAGGCAGGGGCTCACAAGTTGCTTGCCGATAGCCTTCACCTGTTCTTTTAGCGGCTTTTTGGCCGCCACGCCTTCTGTTCCTGTACTCGCGATAAACAACATTCCGACCGAGAACATAAAGACATTGTAGGGAATGTTGTAAACAGCGCCGTAGAGCACGGCGTCATTCCCCATGATGGCACCCAACACCGCGAAGCCGATAAAGCCCGTATTTCCGAACGATATGAGATAAGCATGCGCACCCTGCGCCGGCTTCGGCACGCCCCTATATACCACACGCACGAAAACCCACGCAAACAAGCAGATGAAAAAGTAGAGCACGGTCGAGCACGCCAGCAACATCAGGATGGTGTTGGAATCGGGCAAATTCGTGTTGCTCAACACCGAATTTAGGATCATACCAGGAAGCGCCACCGTCATAACGAGCTTAGAAAGCAGGGCGTCGAAGGTGTCGTTCATTAAGTGAAATTTGCGCGCCAACGCACCAAGCAGCACCACGGTGAACAGAATGAGCATCTGCAATCCAGCGTGTGTGAGAACTTCCACGAACAACCCCTTATGTAGCTACCGATTGCGCCTTTGAGGCGCAAAGCAATTATAGGGTAAGGGAAGTATGCGAATGGATAAGCAGGGCAAAGGTGGCAGCAACGCGGTCGATGAAGAGCAGAAAGCGGCAAGTGTGCGCAATGGACGGCAGAGTGCGCCTTCGACGCGCCTGCCGCTCGGAGAATGTGCACGCGTCCGGCAAAAGGCACAAAGCGCAAGCACGAACGTGAAAGCAAATGCCCCAACAACGCCGCCCAGCCCGCTACACGACAATAAGCGCAATAGCAGGCAGGGTAATCAGGGAGAATACCGTGGTTAAGAAGGTTCCGCGCGACATGGTTCGCGTGTCGCCATCATAGGCCAAGCACAACATGGTGCCATTCGAAGCGGCGGGCATGGCAGCCA
>FR884607.1:2885-9002 GCA_000436075.1 Eggerthella sp. CAG:209
ACCAGAATGGCAAGGAGGTACGGGTCGCTCACGAACAGACCGAAAACAAAGTACACGCCTGCCGGAACCACGATAAGGCGAATAAGCGTAGTAAGATAGCTCCAGCCGTCGAACAGCATTTCGCGCACAGGCATCTTCGCCAAGGTTGAGCCGATGATAAGCATTGCGGCAGGAACCGTCATTCCACCCAAAATGCTGCACGTTTGCCCAATGGGGCCGTTGTCGGTTATATGCAGCAACGCCAAGGCCATCGCAGCATACGAGGCCAGCATCACCGGTTTGGTTAGAGTGTGGCCCAGCGCTTTCAGCTGCATTTTCACACTGCGCTTTTCCCTCGTTTGCTCGTCGTCGCCCGCAACGAAGAATACGCCGAGCGAAAACAGCACCACATTGAAAACGATATTGAACACCGCTGCATACAGCACAGCGTTGTCATCGAATATGGCAGCAAGCACCGCGAAGCCCAAAAAGCCCACGTTTCCGAACATCATCATGAAGGCGTGTGCTCCACGTGCTGGACGGTTGAGCTTGCGATACACCATATGGGCAACTGCGTACGAAAAAACTGAAGCAAACAAGAAATACAAAGCCGCATAACCAAACATGGTAAGGATAACCTCGTCGGGTGGCAGCTGGCTGTCGGAGAGCACCGAGTTCAAAATGGTCGCGGGAAGGGTGATAGACATTACCAGCTTGGAAAGATTCCCATCGAAAAGATCGTCGGTCATGCGCTTTTTCCTTGCGATGAAACCGCACAACATGATCGCGAACAACATCAGCATCTGGGTGAACGTGTGCTGAAAAACCTCCATGGGAGTAATTCCTTCTTCCTGCGCATGCCTGATTGATATGCAAAATAACTAACGAATATGCTCAATAGGCCAAAGGCCCGCACGCGAGGGTACTCCTGTCCGCTAAACGATAATGTCGCAAGGTCGATTCTTCACAAAACCATAGCAATAGAATCAAAAATCATTCACCAAAGCTATCAAACGGCCCATAATGAAGCCCACTAGGGGTTCAGAGAGCAAAGCGAATCCGAGCCAACACCCCAAGGGCGTTGACCAAGCTCAAAGAGCGAAGCGAATTTGCCCCAACCCAGCCGCAGCCCCAAGAGTTCAGACAGCGAAGCTAATCCGAACCCAACACCCAAGGGGCGTTGACGAAGCCCGGGGCATACGCCAGTAAATCAGCGAGCGGCGCCCTGGCGAGTGCAGCTGACTTGAAAGCACAAAGAATGGTCTCATGACCATGCTGAGCGCTTGAAAGTCAGCTGTGCCGCCAGGGCGCCGCGCAGCGTCATCCCATATGAGGCGAGGTCATCCCATATGAGGCGAGTGCACAAAAAAAGCACCCCGAAGGGTGCTTTTTTCAGTGCACGAGCGGACGTACCGAACTTACATCATACCCATGCCGCCGCCCTGGCCCGCACCAGCGAGTGCAGACAGGTCGGGACCTTCCTTGGGGATTTCGTTGATGGTTGCCTCGGTGATGAGGATCAGGCCAGCAACGGATGCTGCAGACTGCAGAGCGGTGCGCGTAACCTTTACGGGATCGGAAACGCCCATCTCAATCATGCTGCCCTCTTCGCCGTTTGCGAAGTTGTAGCCTTCGCCCTTAGCGAATGCCTTGGCCTTTTCAACGACAACGGAGCCTTCATAGCCAGCGTTGGTCGCGATAGCGCGCATAGGAGCCTCGAGCGCCTTGCGGATGATGTCGACGCCAACCTGCTCGTCTGCGTTTGCAACCTCAACTGCGTCAAGTGCGCTGATTGCGTTGATGAGAGCTACGCCGCCACCAGCAACGATACCTTCTTCAACTGCTGCGCGGGTTGCCTGCAGAGCGTCTTCGATGCGGCTCTTCTTTTCCTTAAGCTCAGACTCGGTAGCAGCGCCAACCTTAAGAACAGCAACGCCACCGGAAAGCTTGGACAGGCGCTCCTGCAGCTTTTCCTTGTCGAAGTCGGAGGTGAGGTGTTCCAGCTCGTTGCGCATCTGAGCAACACGAGCATCGATTGCTGCCTTGTCGCCAGCACCGTCAACGATAACGGTTGCGTCCTTGGAAACCTTAACGGTCTTAGCGGTACCAAGAGCGTCAACGGTAACGTCTGCAAGCGTCATGCCGAAGTCCTTGGAAACTACCTTGCCGCCCGTAACAACTGCGATGTCCTCAAGGATGCGAGCACGACGATCGCCGAAGCCGGGAGCCTTGATGGCAACTACGTTCAAGGTGCCACGCAGCTTGTTCAGCAGCAGGGTGCCCAGTGCTTCGCCCTCAACGTCTTCTGCAACGATGAGCAGCGGACGGCCTGCCTTCATGATGCCTTCCAGTAAGGGAACCATATCCTGGATGGAGGTAACCTTAAGGTCGGTGAGCAGGATGTAAGGATCGTTCAGAACGGCTTCCATGCGCTCGGAGTCGGTTGCCATGTAAGGAGAAATGTAACCGCGATCGTACTGCATGCCCTGAACAACATCGATGTCGATGCCGAAAGTCTGGCTGTCCTCAACGGAAATAGCGCCGTCTTTGCCAACTTCGTCCATTGCCTCAGCGATCTTTTCACCGATTACTGCATCGCCGGCAGAAATGGTACCAACGTTTGCGATCTGCTCCTTGGTGGAGATTTCGGTTGCATCGTTCTTAATAGCAGCAACAACGGCTTCAGTTGCCTTATCGATACCGCGGCGAATGCCAAGAGCGTCAGCACCAGCGGTTACGTTGCGCAAGCCCTCGCTTACGATTACGTCGGCAAGGAGGGTTGCGGTAGTGGTGCCGTCACCAGCAACGTCGTTGGTCTTAACAGCAGCTTCCTTTACCAGCTGAGCGCCCATGTTTTCCACGGGATCCTCGAGCTCAACTTCGCGAGCAACAGTAACGCCGTCGTTGGTTACCAGCGGTGCGCCGAAAGAGCGCTCGAGGGCAACGTAGCGACCCTTAGGTCCAAGGGTTACCTTTACAGCGTCTGCGAGCTTCTTTACACCCTGGGCCATGCCTGCGCGGGCGTCGGCCTCAAACTTAATTTCCTTAGCCATATTGAAATTCCTTTCAAATGAAGTAGTACCGAATGAAGCGCAAAAAAGCGCTTGCGCTTGCCGCTCCGAGTTATGCGGCAAACCAGAACCTACTTACTCTGCGTAAACAGCGTAAATGTCGTCTGCGCGAAGGATCAGAACCTTTTCGCCTTCAACGTCAACTTCGGTTCCGCCGTACTTGCCGTACAGAACATGGTCACCAGCCTTAACAGGCATGGGAAGGTGCTCGCCTTCGTTGTTGACCTTGCCTTCGCCTACAGCCAGAACAACACCAGACTGGGGCTTTTCCTTGGACTCTGCAGCGATGTACAGGCCACCTGCGGTGGTTTCCTGAGCCTCGTCCTGCTTGACGATGATGCGATCACCGAGCGGCTTAAGATTCATAGCGTGCTTCCTTTCGCCATTTAATTCGCGCTTAGTTGCAAGCGCGGTTGTTACCATGGTTTAGCACTCAGCATTTAGGAGTGCTAACGGGTATATATACTAGCAAGTTGACCTAAGAATGCAACCATCCGTGAAGAAAACTTGAGTGTATGGCACTTAGATATTCAGAAAGCTCTTTCGATCGATATATGAGCCTTTGACCTGGTGTTTCGAGAATCCTATGGGTAAATTTCAGGTAGTTTTTCACACGAAATTACAAAGGTTGTACCGTTTCGTTACCGCCTTGTTGCCAAGTTTTTTGGCACTCAAAGGGTCGGAGTGCTTGTGTAGAAGCCTGATGACAATGCCGGCTTCTCACGCTGCACCACGCAAAACCAGTTTCGGCAAAAGCGGGTATTGCCCCAACCGCCATCTCGCAAACGACCGAAGCAGAAGCATCTCTCTACAGCAGCGCTATTTCCTTCGGAAGCGGAGTGCGGGCATGTTCGCCTTCCCAAATATGGCGATCGATGAAATCAAGGATGACGTTAATCTCATCGTCCGTTTTCATTTCCGCAGCACCATGATCGGCATTCGGGAAGAGCTTGAGTTCAGCATGCCCTTCTCCGCATTTTTCGTTGATCATGCGCACCATAGAAACCGATTGCGTATAGGGGATGATGCGATCCTGCACCCCTTGGAGGAAATACGCTGGCGGGAAACCCTCATTCACGAACTTAATAGGGCTGGCAGTTGCTGCAATTTCCGGGTTGTCCATGCAGCTTACGCCCATAAGCTGGTTGTGCATCTTGCCCATGCCCTTCTCACCCGTATCGCCGCGCACAGTGTTGCCGTCAGTTGCGGCAGCCTGGTCTTCGGCGGTAGTACGGTCGCACAGATCAATCTGGTACATATCAGTAGGCGGATATACCGCTACCAAGCACTGCACGGCATCGGATTGATCGAGATTACCGTAACGGCGCCCATTCATCACAGGGAGACCGACAAGCGCCGCTACCATGCAGGCAAGGTGCCCACCTGCGGAATTGCCCATAATGGCGATGTTTTCAGCATCCAGATTGTATTCGGCCGCATGCGCACGCAAATAGCGAATTGCCGCGCGAACATCCTCAAGTGGTTCAGGCCAGTGAACATCGGGCACCAGGCGATATTCAACGCAGGCAACGGCATATCCCTGCGAAGGGAATTTGAATACTCCCGGCATGGTGTTTTCGCGCTTGTTGCCCGAAACCCATCCGCCGCCGTGCACGAACACGATAAGCGGAAACGGCCCCTCCCCTTCATTCGGAAGCCAGACATCCATCACCTGACGAGGATCCTCGTCGGCATACGGAACATCCAGAAAATAACGCGCGAACTGCGTTGGATCAATTTCCCTAAAACTCCCCATACCAAGTCCCCTTGCATACATGAAAAAAGCGAGCACCAACATGCTCGCTTTTTAGTTTATAGCAGCCCTCTTGCAATTCAGGCATCTTACTGCCGCCAAAAGCCAGAGCCGCAAATAGGCAGCTAGGCCATATAGTAGCGATCCAAAAACTTCAGAAGGTCTTCGCCCTCTTCTCTTGACTCCACCATGAAAAGCCATTCCTTTTCGTCGTAGTCGAGGATATCCAATGCCCAAAGATCCTTGTTGCCCTGAGCCGTTATTGCAGCCAAAAAGCCAATCGCCAAAGGATGGAACGAAAACAGCGTTGCAACAGAGCCAAAAAACGCGCCTTTCTTCAAAGCATCTTCACCCGCGGCTTCACCGTTCTTGAATAGAGTGCAGTTGCGCACACGAATACGTTCCATGGGCTTAGCGAACAGGTCCGCTGTTTGGACGCGTTCGACGCCATGACGCGACAAGCGAAGGTAATGCCGGTAGCCCTCCAGGGGCTCCCCGTTGGCGCCAACCGTTATTTGCCTTACAGCGACGTAGCGCTTTTCAACGTAGAATGCGTCGATTTCGCAATCTCGGTACTGCGGCTCGGGAATGGGGCGAGGCTCTTCATGGTGATCTTCGAGGGACTTTTGCTCTCCCTCGTTGCCTTCGGAAGCCATTGCTTTTATGGCTCCATCAACGGCTCCAGCGGCAATCTTTGCAGCATTGTTCGCGATGTCGCCAACACCTTTGGCAACATCGCCAACGCCTTTAGCGACGTCGCCGACAAAAGCGAACGGATCAAAACCTGGCATGGTTATTTCTTTCCGATAGAACCGAAGAAGCCACCGATTCCCTTTGCAGCATCACCGAGTCCTTTACCAGCCACGCGCAAACCACCTTCAAGCGCTCCGCCTGCAACCTTGGCGCCTTCTTCGAGGACACCCCCAGCCGCTTGGGCGCCCTTTCCAACAACGCCGCCAACAGCTGCCACGCCGTCAGCCAAAGCTTTACCAGCCTGCTCGCCCGCAGAAACTGCCGCAGCCCCTGCCGAACAAACCGCCTTCGAAGCGTTTTCGACCGCCTCATCAACAACATTTTTTGTTGCCCCGTCGACCTCAGACTTGTCAATTCCCGAAACAGGGAGGGACCTGAGGTGCTTGCGCAGGCGCTCGGCGCCTGGCTTGAATGAAGCGTACGTGAGACCGCCTGAAATAAATGCCCCAGCCACAGGAACCGCCTTCTTTGCCACTGCATTAGCAAAAACTTCTTTGGTCATGGTCTTTTGCGTGAGCACTTTAATAACCTGTTTAGCAGGCTTGGGGGTGCGGACAAAAA
>FR884608.1 GCA_000436075.1 Eggerthella sp. CAG:209
GAACCCCGTCGTCCGCTCCATTTGATTTCTCAAGCCGATTCGATTCTTTACGGTCGGCTTTTTTAATCGGCGACGTGGCCAAGTGGTAAGGCAGAGGCCTGCAAAGCCTTTACCCCCGGTTCGAATCCGGGCGTCGCCTCCAATACGCACTCAAAAGGGATTGCACACCGTGCAATCCCTTTTTTGTTTCGCGTAAAGCGTGGTAGCGCTACGGGCAGGTTATAAGAAATAGCGGGCTATAGGACAAAAAGCGTGTCCTATTTCGCATCTAAACCCCAGTTTGCAGCTCCAGTTTTAGCCGCTTAAAAAACCCAGACCCTTTAAGACGCCAGTAGAGAAGTGCGTTTGGCTTTAGCTTGGTGCTGCGGGGCGGGCCGCAAATTCAAACCCCTAAAAACAGCGAATGGGAAAGGAATATAGGCCATGAATTGCATCCATCCCCCTTCTCTGACTTTGCCCCGTTGCCGTTATATGGGGTCCGCTTGGCTTTCGAGGGCTGCTTCATGGTGCTACAGGTCTGTTACGACAGATCAGCCTGTTGAAAAACAAAAAATCCGACTTTTATGCAACTTTTTTGCGATTAGGG
>FR884609.1:0-3281 GCA_000436075.1 Eggerthella sp. CAG:209
CAATCGCAAAAAAGTTGCAATTTTGGGCGTATTTCTGTTTTTGGGCACCCGGATCGGCCTCATGCTTGGTGCCATGGGCGGGGTGGCCCGGGCGCGGCGCCTTTGTGGGCGAATTTGGGCAGCGTTGCGGGCGGGGCGGGCTCGGCAGCGCGGCGCGGGGATACTCCCGGTGACGCAACGTGAGCGGCTGGATGCCCTGGACAACGCGACGCCGTGAATGGAGTGGGCCTGGCGTGACTCCATTGGTGGCTTTGGGGACCCTGCGAGTCGGCTCCTGGAGCGGCGCTGCGGGACGGCATAAGAAGTGTTTGCGGTTGCTGGCGTCCGTTCGCGAGGGCAAGTCCATTTGCTGGGTGGCGTACTGGCGTTTTGCCTCTCCTTGGTCTCGGGCTTTTTCGCTTGCCGCATCCGTGGGCGCTCTTACCCTCATTCCACCGCAGCGCCAGCTGTACTGCGGTATCATGATAAGAACTATTTCAAAAGAGCTTTGAAGTGCATTTGCGTTCAAAACAAGCAGGAAAAGGCACCCAGCATACTAAAGAAGGGTAGGATTCATGGTTTCTCGCATTTATGTTGAGAAAAAGCCCGGTTTCGATGTCGAGGCGGGGCAGCTCTTGCACGAGCTGCAGACGATCTTGGGCGTGAAGGCGCTTACGGGTCTGCGCCTTGTTAATCGCTACGATGTCGAGGGCATTTCCGATGAACTGTTCAAGCAGTGCATCCCCGTGGTATTCAGCGAGCCCCAGGTAGATACGTCTTGTGAAAGCTGCCCTGAGGTCGAGGCTGCCCTGAAGGGCGAAAGCCCTGCGGGCCAGACGGTTTTCGCCATCGAGTTCCTTCCCGGTCAGTTTGACCAGCGCGCTGATTCTGCGAGCGAGTGCATTCAGCTCATCAGCCAGGGTGAACGCCCTGCAGTTCGCAGCGCCAAAGTGTATGTGCTTGAGGGCGAACTTTCCGAGGCGGACGTTGCTGCCATCAAGCATTACGTTATCAACCCAGTTGAAGCGCGCGAAGCTGCGCTCGAGGCACGCGAAACGCTCGAGATGCAGGTGCCCGAACCCGAACCGGTGGAGGTTATCGAGGGCTTCACCGAACTCGACAACGCGGGTCTTGCCCAGTTCCGCGAAGAGCGCGGTCTTGCCATGGACCAGGCGGATATCGAATTCTTCCAGGCTCACTTCAAGGAAATCGGGCGCAACCCCACTATCACCGAGGTTCGCGTTGTTGATACGTACTGGTCCGATCATTGCCGTCACACCACGTTCGGCACCGAGCTTACCGACGTCAAGATCGACGACGAAACGGTGCAGCTTGCATTCCAGAAGTATCTTGCTATGCGCTCCGAGCTGGGTCGCGAGCATAAGCCGGTATGCCTGATGGATATGGGCACCATTGGCGCCAAGTACCTGCGTGCGCATGGCGGCCTTCAAGGGCTCGACGAGTCCGACGAGGTTAATGCCTGCACGGTAAAGTGCAAGGTCGACGTTGACGGCGAAGAGCAGGATTGGCTGTTCCTGTTCAAGAACGAAACCCACAACCACCCCACGGAAATCGAGCCCTTCGGTGGCGCGGCAACGTGTGTAGGTGGCGCTATCCGCGACCCTCTTTCGGGCCGCAGCTATGTTTATCAGGCGATGCGCGTAACCGGTGCAGGCGATCCGACTGTTCCTGTTTCCGAAACGCTCGAAGGCAAGCTTCCCCAGCGTAAGTTGGTCACCACCGCTGCTGCCGGCTATTCTTCTTACGGCAACCAGATTGGTCTTGCTACCGGTCAGGTTCACGAGCTGTACCATCCGGGCTATGTTGCCAAGCGCATGGAAGTGGGCGCGGTAGTGGGCGCAACGCCCGCTGACCACGTTCGTCGCGAAGAGCCCGCTCCGGGCGACAAGATTGTTCTGCTGGGCGGTCGCACTGGTCGCGACGGCATCGGTGGCGCAACCGGCTCCTCCAAAACGCAGAACGTTGAAAGCGTGGAAAAGTCCGGTGCAGAAGTGCAGAAGGGCAACGCTCCGGTAGAGCGCAAGATTCAGCGCTTGTTCCGTCGCGGCGAGGCATGCCGTCTTATCAAGCGATGCAACGACTTCGGCGCTGGTGGCGTATCTGTTTCCATCGGCGAGCTGTGCGATGGCCTGCTCATCAACCTGAACGCTGTTCCTAAGAAGTACGAAGGCTTGGATGGCACCGAGCTTGCAATCTCCGAAAGCCAGGAGCGCATGTCGTGCGCTCTTGCCGCAGAAGATGTCGAAGAATTCATCGGCTATGCGCACGAGGAAAACCTTGAGGCAACAGTTGTCGCTACGGTAACCGAAGAAAAGCGCTTGCGCATGGAATGGAACGGCGAGGCTATCGTCGACATCAGCCGTGCTTTCCTCGATACCAACGGTGCTCCGAAGTATCAGGACGTTCACGTTCAGGCGGGCGAGCCATATGCTCCCGCATGGGAAGGTTCCACGCTTGAAGAGCGCATGACTTCGCTGGTTACCGACCAGAACATCTGCTCGAACAAGGGTTTGGGCGAGCGTTTCGACTCCACCATCGGTGCGGCTACCGTGCTTATGCCCTTCGGCGGCAAGCGTCAACTCACGCCTTCGCAGGCTATGGTTGCCAAGTTCCCCGTCGATGGCGAAACCACCACAGCAAGCGCTATGGCTTGGGGCTTCAATCCGTATCTTTCCGAGAAGAACCAGTTCAAGGGTGCCTATCTTGCCGTTGTGGAAAGCGTGGCGCGTCTGGTTGCTACGGGCTTCACTCGTGAATCGGCCTATCTTTCCTTGCAGGAGTACTTCGAGCGTCTGCGTGACATCCCCGAGCGTTGGGGCAAGCCTACCGCTTCCGTTCTGGGCGCTTTGATGGCTCAGGTTGATTTGGGCATTGGTGCCATCGGAGGCAAAGACTCCATGTCGGGCAGCTTCGAAGAGGGCGATACCGAAATTCACGTTCCTCCTACGCTCATCAGCTTTGCGGTTTCCACTGGCTCTATCGACCGCGTGGTTTCCCCTGAGTTCAAACGTGCTGGATCGCGCATCATCAGCATCGCGCCTGCGTTCTACGATATGGATTCTCTGGTACCCGAAGCTGACGGCATGAATGCCGCATTCGGCTTGGTTGAAACGCTCATCGGCGAAGGCAAAGTTTCCGCTGCGGCAACGTTGGGTTACGGTTGCGCTGCCGAGGCTCTGTTCAAGATGAGCGTTGGCAATGGCGTAGGTGTAAAGCTTTCCGATGAAGTTGAGGCAGACGATCTGTTCAGCCTGGCTTATGGCAGCTTCATTGTCGAGCTT
>FR884609.1:3324-8575 GCA_000436075.1 Eggerthella sp. CAG:209
CCCGCCAATACCGATCTGGTAACCGTTTCCGAACTTGGCTGCACCACCGAAGCCTACGAGTTTGCGGCATGCGGTGAGGTTATCAACATGGCGAAGCTGCAGGAAGCTTGGGAGGGCGGCATCGAATCCGTATTCCCGTATCGCGGTGAAGGTGAAAAGGTTGAGCAGGTTAGCTGGTCGGAAAAGCTTCCTTTGGTTTGCGGCGAATCGTTCGCGAAGCCGCGTGTCATCATCCCGGTATTCCCTGGCACCAATTGCGAATACGATACCGCTCACGCCTTTAAGCGCGCTGGTGCCGAACCTGAGGTCCTGGTGATCAACAACCTTACGCCAGCAGCGGTTGCCGAAAGCACCGATGCGTTGGTGAAGGCTATCAACAACAGCCAAATCGTTATGCTTCCCGGCGGTTTCTCCGGCGGTGACGAGCCCGACGGTTCAGCGAAGTTCATCACGGCCTTCTTCCGTGCGCCCGCCGTTACCGAAGCGGTACGTGAGCTGCTTCAGAAGCGCGATGGTCTGATGCTGGGTATTTGCAATGGCTTCCAGGCGCTTATCAAGTTGGGCTTGGTTCCCTATGGCGACATCGTTCCTGCAACGCCCGAGGCTCCCACGCTTACGTTTAACACCATCGGTCGCCATCAGAGCGGCCTGGTTCGCACGCGCATTGCTTCGAACCTTTCTCCTTGGCTTTTGCGCTGCAATGTGGGCGATATCCACACGGTTGCCATCAGCCACGGCGAGGGCCGTTTCGTGGCAAGCCCTGAAACGGTTGCTCAGCTTGCTGCGGCAGGCCAGATTGCAACGCAGTATGTTGATGAGGCGGGTAACCCTTCGATGGATCTTTCGGTTAATCCCAACGGTTCCATCTTGGCAATCGAAGGTATCACCAGCCCCGATGGTCGCGTTCTGGGCAAGATGGGTCATACCGAGCGTTCCGGCAACGGCCTGTACAAGAACGTTCCTGGCAATCTATACCAGCCTCTGTTCGAAGGCGGCGTAGAGTACTTCAAGTAAGGTCGTAAGATAACGGGATTAATCCCCGCTATTTCGAAGAAAGGGCTGGCACCCGATGGATGCCAGCCCTTTCTGTTGCTGCGGTATAAGAGAGCGGCTAGCCCCAAACTTCCTTGGCGATTTCCTGCACCAGGGCGATTTTAGCCCATTGCTCTTCTTCGGTGAGCTTATTGCCGATTTCGCAGCTGGCAAAGCCGCACTGTGGGGAAAGGCAGAGGTGGTCGAGTGGAACGTACTTCGATGCTTCTGCGATGCGGGCCTTTACCGTTTCTTTGTCCTCAAGGCCTGGCTGCTTTGAAGTGACCAGGCCGAGCACAACGTATTTGCCATCGGCGATATGCGCTAAAGATTCGAATCCGCCAGCACGCGGCGTATCGAATTCCAGATAAAATGCACGGGCGTTTTCCTTAGCGAACAGATACGGCGCGATGGGGTCGTAGCTGCCTTCGAAGGCATAGGTAGAATGGTAATTGCCGCGACATACATGGGTGTTAATTGCCAGATCGTCAGGCTGATCTTCGATGGCTGCGTTGTTCAGGCGCACGCCAAGCTCGCAAATCTTCTGGATGTCATCGGGCTTCAGGCCGATTTGCGCTGCGAAGGTGGTGTCGCAGTACATGCCCCAGGTGCAGTCGTCGAACTGGATGTTGCGGCATCCCGCTTTGTATAAGTCGGCAATTACCTGGCGATATGCTGCTGCTATAGCATCAGCGAGTGCTTCATCGGTGGGATAGACGGCGCGCAGGATTTCGGTCTGTCCGTCGCACCTATCGAGCGTTACTTCTGCGAAGGTTTGGATGGGGGCGGGTATGGTCTGACGAGCAACGTGGTTTTCGTCGGAAAGGGCATTGACGAATTTGAAGTGCTCAACGAAGGGGTGGTTTTCGCCGCTGACAGGGCCAGTTACCACTGCGGTGTCGGCCGTGGTTTCCTCGTCGTGAAATTGATAGCCCTCGCGGCTGGCGCGGCGCTCGATGCCCTGAAGGCCCCACATGAAGTCGAGGTGCCAATAGCTGCGACGGAATTCGCCATCAGTGATTACCTTCAACCCAGCGGCTTTTTGCTTTGCCACCAAATCTCGGATCGCAATGTCTTCGACGGTCTTGAGTTGATTGGCATCGATGGCGCCCGCCTCAAAATCAGCACGTGCTTGCTTCAGCACATCGGGCCGCAGGAAGCTGCCAACTATATCGCAGCGAAACGGTGCGTTTTCTCCAAAAGTAATAGCCATGTTGGTTTCCTTGTTCGTTTGATTTGAGATAACGAAACAAAGTATGGCGGGAGAGTTTGCGATTGTGAAATACCAATAATATAGCAATGGCAATAGGTATTTCCTATTGTGGAATATGACGCTTCAGGGCTTCGAGATAGACGGAACCGTAGCGGGTTCGTTGCGTTCCTTTGCGGTATATAACTCCAATTTCCATGTGCTCATCGATTTCGAGCGGCACCGATATGATGGAAGGTCCATTCAGCTCGGCTGAGATAACACCCGAGCAAACGGTGTAACCGTTTAGTCCTATGAGCAGGTTGAACAAGGTGGCGCGGTCGCGGACTCGGATGTTCTTGCTGCGGTCGAGCGTGGAGGTGAGCTCCTCTGAGTAATAAAAAGAGTTGTAGCTTCCCTGTTCGTAAGAGAGAAAGGGGTAATCTGCCATATCTTCAAGCGTTACCGATTTCCGTTCCGCCAGAGGATGGTCCGAGCAGATGAATACATGTGGTTCCGCTTTGAACAGGGATTCGAATATCAGGCTGTTGGCGTTGAGCATCCTGCAGATAACCTCGCGGTTTCGCGCGGAAAGGTACAGGATGCCCAGTTCGCTTTTCATATGGGCGACGTCTTCGATGATCTCGTGCGTTTGTTCTTCGCGAATGGTGAAGTCGTAGCTTGCTGAGTCGAATTCGCGGATAACGTCAACGAATGCGTTTACCGCGAAGGAATAGTGCTGGCATGAGATGCTGAAATGTGGAGCTTGCTGCGACCTGCCCTTGTAGCGTGATTCCAGCAGGTCGGCCTGTTCAAGCACCTGCCGCGCATACCCCAGAAATGTTTCGCCTTCCTCCGATACCGTGACGCCCTTGTTGGTGCGATCGAAGATGCGCACATCCATTTCCTTCTCCAGATCGCTGATGGCAGCGGTTATGGACGGCTGGGATACGAACAGCTTGCGGGACGCCTCGGTAATGCTTCCGCATTCCGCCACTTTAACGGCATAGATAAGCTGTTGCAGTTTCATTGTTCCCCGTTTCGTTTCGGTGCCTGAATCACATGATACCGTGATCCTGATGGGGGCTGTATTGTTTGCGATGCTGCGTTGCAAACGATTATTCGAAAATGGCTCAAACTGTATCGTTGCAATTTTGCAACTGTTGGACTTCCAATGATCTTGCCTGTTGCTTTTGCCGTGCAAGACGCCTCGATCAGCGATGTGCTTTGGTGAAATTAATCGAATATAGGATAATAAAATAAGTATGCACATTGCTGGCCACCAGCATCCCTCGTGAAAGGAATCTTTGTGGCTGAATTCATTTATCAGATGTATCAAGCGCGCAAAGCTCACGGCGACAAGGTTATCTTGGACGACGTGACGCTTTCGTTTTACCCTGGCGCAAAAATCGGCGTAGTAGGCCCTAATGGCATGGGTAAATCCACCTTGTTGAAGGTTATGGCTGGCCTTGAAGAGGTTTCTGCGGGCGACGCACGCCTTACTCCCGGCTACACGGTTGGTATTCTTCAGCAGGAGCCCCCGCTCGACGAAGAGGCTACGGTAATCGAGAATATCCGTATGGCATTTGCCGACGTGCTTGCTAAAGTTGAGCGCTTCAATGCCATCGGTGCGGAAATGGCCGATCCTGATGCCGATTTCGATGCTCTGATGGAAGAAATGGGCGCGCTTCAAAACGATATCGATGCTGCAAACGGATGGGATCTGGACAGTCAGCTTTCCCAGGCAATGGATGCTCTGCAGTGCCCCGATCCCGATGCTCCTGTAAAGGTGCTTTCCGGTGGCGAGCGCCGTCGCGTTGCGCTGTGCAAGCTTCTGCTTGAAGCGCCTGACCTGCTTCTTTTGGATGAGCCCACCAATCACTTGGATGCCGAATCGGTGCTGTGGTTGGAGCAATTCCTTCATCGTTATCCTGGTGCGGTGCTTGCAGTAACGCACGATCGCTACTTCCTCGACAACGTCGCTGAATGGATCTGCGAAGTTGATCGTGGTCATCTGTATCCCTACAAGGGCAATTACTCTACCTACCTGGAAACCAAGGCTGCGCGCCTGGAATCGCAGGGTCAGCAGCAGGCTAAGCTGGCAAAGCGCATGAAGAACGAGTTGGAATGGGTTCGTTCCAGCCCGAAGGCGCGCCAGGCAAAGAACAAGGCCCGCCTTGAACGCTATGAGCAAATGGAGGCTGAGGCACGCAGCGCCAAGAGCGTCGACTTCACCGACATCACCATTCCCGTTGGTCCTCGTTTGGGCTCTAAGGTCCTTGAAGTCGAGCATTTGCACAAGCAGTTCGGTGATCGTGTTCTTATCGATGATCTTTCATTCAGCTTGCCGCGCAACGGCATCGTGGGTGTTATCGGTCCCAATGGCGTTGGCAAGTCAACCCTGTTCAAGATGATTGTGGGTAAAGAGCCGGTTTCTGGCGGCACGCTTGAGCTGGGCGAAACCGTACAGATTTCCTACGTTGACCAGAATCGTGAAGGTCTTGACCCGAAAAAGACGCTTTGGGAAGTGGTTTCCGACGGGTTGGATTATATCCGTGTAGGTGAAACCGAGATTCCCAGCCGTGCATATGTGGCGAACTTCGGCTTTAAGGGCTCTGACCAGCAAAAGCCTGCCGGCGTTCTTTCTGGCGGTGAGCGCAATCGTTTGAACCTCGCTCTTACGCTGAAGCAGGGGGGCAACCTGCTCCTGCTCGACGAGCCCACGAACGACCTGGACGTAGAAACGCTCGAAAGTCTCGAAGAAGCGTTGCTGGCGTTCCCCGGCTGCGCAGTAATAATCAGCCACGACCGTATGTTCCTTGACCGCATTGCCACGCATATTCTTGCGTGGGAGGGTACCGATGAAAACCCTGGCAATTGGCATTGGTTCGAAGGCAACTTCGATTCTTATCAGAAGAACAAGATCGAACGCCTGGGCGAAGAAGCTGCAAAGCCCCATCGCCTGCATCGCAAGCTTACGCGCGATTAGTGTTCAGCGGATAGTTTTTCGAACGCTCGAAAACAGAGGCA
>FR884609.1:8644-12856 GCA_000436075.1 Eggerthella sp. CAG:209
CTGCTTTGTTTTGGTGCTAAGCAAAAACAAAGCCCAGCGGTGCAGTAGCGGCAATCGAAAAGCTTGAAGATACGAATAAACAAAAAGGCAACCTCGAAAAAGGTTGCCTTTTCATGTGCTAGCTTGCCGGGATTGAGGAAAGTGAAACTTACTTGGCCTTGCCCTGGTTTGCTACAGCGTTGATTTTGGCGTTGATGGTTTCTTCGTCGCCAACGTATTTCTTGTCAAGAACGTTGAAATCCTGGTCAAAGGTGTAAACCAGCGGCACGCCCGTAGGGATGTTTACGCCTACGATTTCATCGTCGGAAAGCTTGTCGAACTGCTTTACCAGAGCGCGCAGAGAATTGCCGTGAGCAACGATGAGCACGCGCTTACCGGCGCGCATCTGGGGTTCGATTTCCTCTTCGAAGTAAGGCCATGCGCGAGCGATGGTGTCCTTCAGGCATTCTGCCAGGGGCATTTCGTCAGCGGGAGCGTTGCGGTAAGGAGCCATAAGGCGAGGATTGCGCTCGTCGGCTTCCTCTAATGCGGGAGGACGTACGTCGAAGCTGCGGCGCCAGATTTTAACCTGGTCTTCGCCGTATTTTGCAGCGGTTTCAGCCTTATTCAGACCCTGAAGAGCACCGTAGTGACGCTCGTTCAGACGCCATGTCTTGTTGACGGGCAGCCATTCGCGATCCATTGCCTGAAGAATGTGGTTCAGCGTGTGGATAGCGCGCTTGAGGTACGAGGTGTAGCACACATCGAAGTCAAAGCCAGCTTCAGCAAGGGCGCGGCCGCCATCGGATGCTTCTTTGCGGCCCGTATCGGTAAGGTCGACGTCCATCCAGCCGGTGAAAAGGTTCAGCTTGTTCCATTCGCTTTCGCCGTGGCGGACCAAGACGAGTTGCATGGTCGAATCAGTCATGATTCCTTCTCTTTCTCGTAGTAAGCGGGTTGCCCCGAGTTTATTCGTAATGCGCGTTATGCGCTAAGCAAAGAGAGCTGAGAACACAGGCGCAACATATTTAGTATGACGTTTCGACGAACGTGTGGGGCACTGGTCGGGGAGCGTTACCGTGCTTTCGTTGGACGGTGCATTTGAGCTGGATGTGTCACTTCTCTGTCCCCTGTGCTGTACACGCAGCGTGGCGATGGGTTGGTATGATGGAACGAAAAGAATCTGCGCTTTAAGGAGCTTACGCATGAACGAAATAAAATGCCCGCACTGCGGAAAGGTGTTCCAGGTCGACGAGCGCGGTTTTGCCGATATTTTACGTCAGGTGCGCACTGCTGAATTCGATAAGGAAATAGCCCAGCGAGAAGGCATGCTGCAAGAGCAGAATGCCCAGGCGGTAAAGCTCGCCGTTGCTAAGGCCCAACAGGACGCTCAGGCGAAAACCGCCCAGCGCGATGCTCGTATCGCTGAGCTGGAAACACGCCTTGCTGCCGAAAAGCGCGAACGCGAACAGGCCGAAAAGTCATCTCAGCTTGAACATGCCAACGAACTTGAAGCGGCGCTTGCGAAGAAACAAGCCGAAATTGTCCAGCTGCAGGCGGACGTGAAAAAGCTATCGGCCGACCACGATGCGCAAAATCGCATTGCCAAGGCAGAGCATGAGCGCTTGCTCTCTGACGCAACCGCGCAGCGCGATGCGGAAATTGCGGCATTGCGCCAGCAGATTTCTTCCCAGGAAAGCGCCTTCAAGCAGCAGCTTGAATCGCAGGTTCAGCAGTACTCCCAGAAGATTGCCGCTGATAAAGCGGAAAGTGCTCGTGTGGCCGCCGAGGAATCGGCAAAGCTCCAGCAAACCATTGTTGCGCAGAAGCAGCAGTTGGAATCGCAAACTCAGCAGTTCAGAGTCGAAAAAGAACTTGCAGTAAGCGAAGCCCGTGCCGCAGCTGAGCGTCAACGCGACGAGCTGGCTGCCCAGGTTAAGCTCCAGGAAGCCCGAGCGGCTCAGGAGCAGGCTGCCTTGCGTGAGAAGATGACCAACGAGCTTGCTGCAAAAGACGAGCTCATCAAGTACAAGGACGAAGAAATTGCCCGCGTTAAGGAAATGAAGGCGCGCCTTTCCACCAAGATGGTTGGTGAATCGCTCGAACGTCATTGCGAGACCGAATTCAACAAAATCCGTGCTACGGCGTTCCCACATGCGTATTTCGAAAAAGACAACGATGTGGTCGATGGCACCAAAGGCGATTTTGTCTTCCGCGAAACCGATCCCGCAACGGGCGAAGAAGTGGTTTCCATCATGTTCGAGATGAAGAATGAAAACGACGAAACGCGCACTAAGCACAAGAATGAGGATTTCTTCGCCAAGCTTGACTCCGACCGCAAGAAGAAGGGCTGCGAATATGCGGTTCTATGCACCATGCTTGAACCCGAAAACGAGCTCTATAACGAAGGCATTGTCGACGTGAGCTACCGATATGAAAAGATGTACGTTATCCGTCCGCAATTCTTCATACCCATCATTTCCATTTTGCGCAACGCTGCACTGTCTGCCCTGCAGTACAAAACCGAGCTTGCTGAAGTGCGCAATCAGAATATCGACATCACGAACTTCGAAAACTCGATGGAAGATTTCAAAACAAAGTTTGCGCGAAATTACGACCTCGCTAGCCGTAAGTTCCAGACGGCTATAGATGAAATCGATAAGACCATTGACCATCTGCAGAAAACAAAAGAGGCACTGCTGGGTAGCGAGAGGAACCTACGCCTGGCAAACGACAAGGCGCAAGACCTTACCATTAAAAAGCTTACGCGTAAGAACCCTACGATGAAGGCGAAGTTTGCTGCGCTGAAGGAAGGGGAAAACGCCCTGCCTGAGGCTGCCGATCAAGAGGATTAGAAAACCAGCACACGCTTCTTCCGTTTTGTAAATCTTTCCCGAATAGCTTGAAAGGGGAAAGCGACAGGGCTCGCTTCGGCTTAGAATGGCTTCGTTTTGTTTAAGAGCGGAATTTCAGGAGCGCTTGGTGACCCACAAAATGACAGGTAAGCAATGGCTCGCCCTCGCAGGCATCGCTGTCGCGGCGTTTGTGTTCAATTCTTCGGAATTCATGCCAGTTGGCTTGCTTACCGATATCGGAAAGACGTTTGGAACCAACGAGGCTACGACGGGTGTGCTGGTTTCGGTATATGCGTGGGCGGTAATGCTTCTTTCCGTGCCATTGATGATTATCGCAACGCGTCTGGACTTTCGTAGGCTGCTCTTGGTGGTTATCGTGGTGTTCCTGGTTGGGCAGGTTCTTACGTCGTTGTCGACAAGCTACTGGATGCTCATGGCGGCGCGCATGGTAGTTGCTTGCGCGCATTCGGTATTTTGGGCTATTGCCGCGCCTATTGCGGTGCGTTTGGTGCCGAAAAACAAGCGCGCTCTTGCTCTGAGCGTTGTCGAGACGGGCACTGCTGTTGCGGCTATTGTTGGCTTGCCATTGGGCCGAGCTATTGGCTTGGCGGTTGGATGGCGCCTGACGTTTGCCATTGTTGCGGTAATCTCTGCGCTTTTGCTGGTGTACCTGCTTATCACTTTGCCTTGGGTTCCTGGTGCAGAGCCCTTCAGCATTGGGCAGTTGCCGGGGTTGTTCCAAAACAAGGGCTTGGTGGCGCTGTTTATTCTTACGGCGTTGTATGCATGGGGCTACTACACAGGTTATAGCTACATCGAGCCATTCTTGCTACAGGTGGCGGGGTTGGAAAACGATGTGGTCACCTTAGTCCTTTCCGTGTTTGGTGTTGCAAGCATCATCGGCAGTATATTGTGTTCAAAGCTGTATCCCCGTTTCCGTTTCCCGTTCTTTAGGGCCATTACCATCGGTGTGCCGGTAGCCTTGCTGCTGATGCATGCGGCGGCGGGTTTGGGCTTTGCGGCAATACTTGGCGTTGTTGTTCTGTGGGGCATAAGCGCGGCTTCGGTGAGCGTTGTGTACCAGGCGGAGATCATCAATGTTTCTTCCGATGAAGAGGAAACGGTTGCCATGGCGTTTTTCTCGGGCATCTTCAACTTCGGCATCGGCACTGGTGCGCTTTTGGGCGGTCAGGTGGTTAACACACTGGGCATCGCGAGCGTGTTTTATGCGGGCGGCATCATCGGCATGGTCTCTATTCTGTTCTGTTTGGTGGTGGCCGTTGGGCGCCTTAAGCGCTATTCCGTGAAATAGCCTAAAGCGCATGGTTTCCGCTTGGCGCTTTGAGGGGGAGCGTGGCGGCGCCCACAGGAGCCGCCA
>FR884609.1:12926-16247 GCA_000436075.1 Eggerthella sp. CAG:209
CCGCTCACGGAAGCCGCCGCGAAGCCGCTCGCGATGCTACGCTGGGTCCGCCCTGACCAAATCGTCATGCTGAAGCTGCTCCGAGAGTCCAGAAACAAAAATCTCGACTTTTTTGCAACTTTTTTGCGATTAGGGATTGTTCCGAGCTTTCCAACCAGGGATCGAGGTGCGAAAGCGCAGGTAAATCGGTTTCATTGCGGCCTGTTTTCGCTTTGCGGGGACGGAAGTGAGCCCCTAATCGCAAAAAAGTTGCAAAGATGCCGCAATTTTTGTTTTCACGATGGGTGGATTGCCCCAACGGATAGATATCGTAATGGGTGCTGGGTAGAGGAGCGGAAATCCAACGTCTGTTGGGTTTGATACGTGTTATGCATTTGGATAACGCTTTAATTTAACGATTGTTGTTCAGCTATAGCCCCTAGCGCGTGATGGTCGAGATTGGGGTCGTCCTAATTGGCGAATCGTATAAAACGGCGGCTAAGGGAATCCCTTACGGATTGCTTCAACGGGTAGATATCGCAATGGGGTCGGGTGCGTAGGTCTTTTCTCATCAGGCTTTATTTCGTCTTTGTTTCGAAAATGTCCAGACTCTGTGACGATGCGAGATTAATTGATGTTGAACAATTGCAACTTTTGCCGAAAGGACGAATATAGAGCCATCGAACGCAAGGGGCGTTCGGAATAAGCGCTTCGGTGCTTGCACGTTAGGACGAACTTTTGAATTACCGCAACCTGCATACAGAAATTATCAGCTCCATTATTTAGGGCTCGGGTTGCTTTGATCAGCTGCCCGAACCCTAATCGGGCAGCTGATGGTTTTGAATCCGGAGGCTGTTTAAAGAAACGGCTTCCGGATTTTTTTATTCCCTTGGCATCTGCTCCCTCGCGTCGTCTTCTTCAAACAGCCTTTTGATTCCAAACCTTGATTCATCGGTTCACGGATTGAAGGAAAAGAAGGAAACGAAATGTCAAGTACGGCAGCAACAGCAGCGGCAATGGCGCCTGTGGGCGTCGGATCGAAAGGGAAGAATTCAACAGCTGAGATTGTGGCAGCTTCAATGGTGGGAACCGCCATCGAGTTCTACGACAATTACTGCTACAGTATCGCGGCGGCAAGCTATTTTGGGCTGATCTTCTTTACCGATGTTGCGAAGTCCGATCCGGTGTTGGCAACGTTGCTTTCGTTCGTGACTTTCGCCGTTTCATTTTTGGCGCGTCCGTTTGGTTCATTGATATTCGGTCATTTTGGCGACAAGCTCGGCCGCAAGAAAACCCTGGTGGTTGCCCTGATGCTTATGGGTATCGCAACCTTTGTGGTGGGTTTGCTTCCCGGGTATGAGGTTCTTGGCCCTACTTCCGTTGTCCTTTTGTGCGTGTGCCGTGCTTGCCAGGGTTTGGGCCTTGGCGGCGAATGGTCCGGTGCTGCCTTAGTGGCGACCGAAAATGCCCCGAAGGGGAAGCGAGCTCTGTATGGTGCGTTCCCCAACATGGGCGCTCCCATCGGCTTTTTCTGCGCATATGGCGTAAACCTGCTGCTTGATTCTTCCTTGCCTGCCGATGCGATGGTTGCGTGGGGTTGGCGTATCCCGTTCCTGCTTTCCGCATTGCTGGTGGTAGTTGGGCTGGTTGTGCGCTTGCGCATGACAGAAACTCCCGTATTCCAGAAAGCACAGCGCGAAAACCGTACGGTAAAGATGCCTCTTGCTATGCTTCTTCGTCACAACTGGAGGCAGGTTGTGCTCGGCACCTGCGCGGTTAGCATTACCTATACGCTCTTCTATGTGTTGGGAACCTGGTCGCTTTCCTACGGTGTGTCAACCTTGGGCTTCACTCAGCAACAGTGTCTGGGAATGCAGATGGTATCGGTATTCTTCTTCGCGGGTTTCATCGTTGTTGGTTGCTTGAGCGCTGATCGTTTCGGCAGGAAGCCCGTGGTTGCACTTGCTACCGTGGCAACCTTGGTGTTTGCGCTCTTTGCTCCCATGCTGCTTTCGGTTCATAGCGCCTTGAACGTGATGTTGTTCCTCTGCATCGGTTTTATGTGCATGGGTGCTGTTTTCGGGCCCACCGGTTCGTACTTGCCTGAGTTGTTCCCCGCCCGCGTTCGTTATTGCGGTTCTGGTCTCTCCTATAACTTGGCTGCAATTGTCGGCGGCGCCTTCGCTCCCACTATTGCTTCGGCGCTTGTTATGAATTTCGGCATCATGTCGTTGGGTTGGTACCTGGGAGGCATGGCGGTTGTTTCCCTTGTCGCCCTGTTCTTCTTCCGTGAAAGCAAGGATGTCAACTACGAGGAATAGCGTCAGGTATCGGCTGCTTAGAAAGCAAAGAATGTCCCAAGATGTAGCGTTGAACTACCCCACGTCTCTCTTTATCCAAGGAATGGGGGCGGTTCACGGTGCGTCGAGGGGCATTCTTTGCTTGATGGGGCGGGGTCGTTTGCGGTGATGCTATTATAGTGTACATAAAAGTACCCAGTACAGGTTCAATCGAAAGGTTTGCCGTGGCAACTACAGCTCAGAAACTCAAGCTTATGTATCTGGCAAAGCTCTTAGAGAGTGAAACCGATGACGAACATGGCCTTACCGGTCCGCAGATCATTCAGCGCTTGGCTGAGTTGGGTATCGCGGTTGAGCGGAAGACGCTCTATCGCGATTTGGATTGTCTGCGCGAATTCGGCTACAACATCGTGAAGTACCAGCGTTCACCTATTGAATATGGTCTTGCTTCGCGTGAGTTCCAGGAAAGCGAATTGCTGCTGTTGGCGGATGCGGTGCAATCTTCCCGTTTCCTTACCGAGCGTAAGTCGAATGCGTTAGTGAAGGCCATTGGTAAGCTGGGTAGCAAATATTTGGCGGACGATCTAAGAAGGAACCTTCACGTTGAGGGGCGTATCAGGTCGCAGAATGAATCGGTGTTCTACAACATCGACGCTATTCAGCGAGCTATTTCCGCTAAGAAAAAAGTACGTTTCCGTTACTTCAAATACGACAATCGGAAGAAACGAGTCCTGCAGCGCGATGGACGTTTCTATGAGGAAACGCCATTGCATCTGGTGTATATGGATGACTGCTATTACCTGGTTGCTTGGAACGATAAGCATGAAAGCACCACTAATTATCGCGTGGACAGAATGCTGAACATCGATGTGTCCGAAGAAGATGCAACAAGTAATGAGCAAACGGCCGAATTTGATGCGGCGAAGTATCAGAAGAGGGTATTCGGCATGTACAGCGGTGAGGCAGTTGCGGTTACCTTGCTTGTGAAACCAGATGCCATCAGCACAGTAATCGACCGCTTCGGCGATGCAGCTGATGCCGA
>FR884609.1:16257-35515 GCA_000436075.1 Eggerthella sp. CAG:209
GCCGATGATCTTGCTTGTCTGGTCAATTTGCTGCTTATTGCGCGTTGTTTGCCACAAGTTGCTTGAGCGTATTCAGATCGTTATCGTCGGGATGGGCTAGCGCTTTGTCGAAATTTTCGATCATTGCATCAATGTTGGGCATGTGATCGGGCTGCTCTTTCATCTTCTCGTAGCGCTCCCGTACGGATTGGGGCATCTTGCCTTGGCACATGAATTCCCCGACAACGGTATTACTTGCATCGAGGGATTCCTTGGTTTTATCCAGGATGCGCTTGAAATAGGCTTCGCTGCCTCCGAATCCTGCGGTTCCGAACAGGAATATTTTCTTGTTTCGTAGCGTTTTCAAGAGACTTAAGGCGTTGTCGTCGGCAATTCCTTTATTGGTCCAGAAGCCTACGTAAACCATGTCCGACTCGGGCTCGTTTGCCGCACAATCGCCAAAATAGTCGCAGTACGCTGCGGGCAATGCTTTGCGGATAGCTTCAGCAAGCAGCTTGGTGTTTCCGGTGTTGCTGCTGAATAGAATTGAATAGCGTGATTGGGTCATAGTGTCCTGCTTTCTGCAGATAATGTTTGGCGAACATTGTAATCCCGTGATTGTTTCGTCGAAGGCGCGACTACAGCATTCCTTATAACTCGGTACAAATTTGTCCAACCCGCCGTTTGTGGATTAAAACCGACATATGTCGAAAATAGGATTGACAGGTACGACTGCCTATCTAGACTAAATAGTGACATATGTCAGAAAAGGAAGTGCTATGGCGGGACGAAAAGGAAGAACTCGGTTCGTGGGCATCGTGCCCGAATTCGTTGGATTCGTGCCTGATGGTATTCCTACAGGGGATACCGTGGAGCTTGCCTATGACGAACTTGAGGTAATACGACTTCTCGATTTAGAGAAAATGAGCCAGGAAGAAGCGGCGGCTCATATGGGTGTTTCGCGAACCACGGTAACGGGTATATACGAACGGGCTCGTTCGAAAGTTGCTGACAGTTTGGTGAACGGTAAGCGACTGTGCATTGAGGGCGGTAACGTTGCGTTTCCTCCATGTGGTAGCGCCGATTTTAAATTTGCAAGCAATCCCAAGAAGAAGGAGGCTCTTATGCGGGTTGCAGTAGCGTACGAAAATGGCGAAATTTTCCAACATTTTGGAAGGACTCAGGCATTCAAACTGTATGACATTGACGACGGCCGGGTCGTGGCAATGCAGGTAGTCGATACTCAAGGCTCTGGTCATGGGGCTTTGGCGGGCTTCCTTAAGGGAAATGATGTCGATGTTCTTCTGTGCGGCGGTATTGGTGGCGGCGCCCAAAGTGCGCTTGCAGCTCAAGGCATCGAACTGTATGGTGGACTGTCTGGATTGGCAGACGATGCCGTATCGTGCCTGCTGGCTGGTATTCTTGAAAAGAGCACCATGCCAGCTTGCGATCATCATGGGCATAGCCACGGGGAATGCCATCATGGTCACCAACATGCGCATGGGAAATGTCAGGGTCACGCACAGGCTCATGATGAGTGTCAGGGGCATGGCCACGAACATGGTGCATGTTGCCATGGCGGCCACAGCAATTAAAGCTCTTGCTCTAAGGAATGTGGGGCTGGCTGACGGAAATGTCGCCAGCCTTTTTTTGTCTCCAGCATAGATAAGCTGATCGTCCACCTGGTTGGGAAGTTGGTAAGCTTATGCGAGGAAACAGAGTTCAGGTAGTGCAGGCCTGTGCGTTTCGACTCAGCGGGTATAAGCGATGTTGCGTTTGAGCAGGAGTGCAATAGTGGATTCGCACTGCCGAACTTGAAAAGGAGCCATACGGCGAAAACGCTGCGATATATCGGATAAGAGCGAAAGACTATGGATGGGGACAGTCAAATGAATGCTGAACAGGGGCCAACTAGCATAAAAGTAAGGGGAGCTCGGGTTCATAACCTGAAAAATGTTGATGTCGATATTCCTTTGGGCGGCATCGTTGGCATTGCGGGTGTATCCGGATCGGGAAAGAGCTCGTTGGCGCTGGGGGTTCTGTACGCTGAAGGTTCACGGCGCTATCTCGAATCGCTTTCCACGTACACCAGAAGAAGGATGACGCAGGCAGCTCGAGCTGATGTTGATGAGGTTCTCTATGTGCCGGCGGCGTTGGCTTTGCATCAAAGGCCTTCAGTTCCCGGTATTCGTTCCACCTTCGGCACAGGAACGGAACTGCTTAACAGTTTGAGGCTGATGTTCTCGCGCCTTTCCAGCCATCGTTGTCCCAACGGTCACTATGTAGAGCCCAGTATTACTGTTGCGGCAATGGATGCTGAACTGGTTTGCCCGGAATGCGGCGAGCATTTTTTCGCGCCTGGGGCAGAGGACCTTGCCTTCAATTCCGCGGGAGCTTGCAAGCATTGCGGAGGAACGGGAATGGTTCGAACCGTTGATCGATCGACGCTTATCCCCGATAAGAGCAAAACCATAGACGAAGGTGCTGTTGCGCCTTGGAATTCCCTTATGTGGTCGCTGATGACTGATGTCTGTCGGGAAATGGGCGTACGTACCGATATTCCTTTTTGCGAGCTTTCCGATAGGGAAAAAGAAATCGTTTATGACGGCCCGATGGAAAAACGTCATATCTTTTACGTCCCGAAAAATAAAGACAGCGCTTCGGCCGGCGAGCTGAACATGACTTACTACAGCGCAACTGCAACAGTGCTCAACGCCCTCAATAAGGTCAAGGACGACAAGGGCATGAAGCGCGTTGAGAAGTTTTTGAAAGAAGAGATATGTCCAGAATGCCGCGGTACAAGGCTTTCCGAAGAAGCTCGAGCACCACGTTTGGTGGGCATATCGTTAGCGGATGCCTGTCAAATGACATTGAAGGATTCCATAGCGTGGGTCAAGCGCGTGCCCGATGCCCTACCGAACGAAATGCGTGCTATGGCTCAGAGTATCTGCGAGTCGTATGAGGAAGTTGCTGCTCGGCTAATGGAGTTAGGTCTTGGATACCTAACGCTCGATAGGGCTTCGTCCACGCTTTCTACAGGTGAACGTCAGCGCATGCAGTTGGCACGAGCAGTGCGCAATCGCACAACGGGTGTGCTGTATGTTCTTGACGAGCCCTCTATCGGATTACATCCTGCGAATATTGTCGGATTGAACGGCGTAATGCACGATCTTGTGCGGGACGGAAACTCCGTTTTGCTCGTAGACCATGACACTCAGATTCTCAAGGAATCGGACTGGCTTATCGAAATGGGTCCGGGTGCAGGTGCCGAAGGCGGAACGGTTATTGCCCAAGGCACCGTGAGGGGTATCGAAGGCAACCCGAATTCTGTAATAGGACCCTACCTATCTGGCGCGGCAGCGGTTGATGAATGCTTAAAACGGACTGCCGCCGATCCGGAAGACCTTATTCGCATGGAAACTGGTTCGATCCATACTGTAAAGCCGCTTTCGGTGCGCATACCCAAGCATCAGCTAACGGTAATTACGGGGGTTTCTGGCTCGGGTAAAACCACCATGGTGCTGGAGAGCCTTATTCCTGGCCTGGAGGCGCTTTGTTACGGTAAACCCATGCCAAGCCATGTTTTTTCCATCCAGGCGGAAGGCATCAATCATGTGGAGCTGATCGACGCAACGCCCATCGGTGCTAACGTGCGTTCAACCGTTGCCACCTATGCCAATGTGCATGATGCGTTGCGAAGGACGTATGCAAGAACGGCAGATGCTAAGGAGCTTGGCCTCAAAGCGGGCGATTTTTCCTACAACACAGGAAGCCTCAGGTGCCCCGTTTGCGATGGCACTGGAACCATATCGCTTGATGTTCAATTTCTTCCAGATGTTGATATTCCTTGTCCGGAATGTCGTGGGTCAAGATATCGAAAACAGGCAAATCAAGTTCGTTACAAAAACAAGCAGGGCGAGGAGCGTTCTTTGCCCGAGCTTATGAATATGGATGTAAACGAGGCGGTAGTCTTTTGCCAGAACCTCAATTCCGTACGGCCGAAACTTGAAACCCTTCAAGATTTGGGGCTGGGATATCTTACGCTTGGCGAAGAGACTCCCTCGCTATCTGGTGGTGAAGCGCAGCGGCTAAAACTGGCAAGTGAAATGGGCAAGGAGCAGGCCGATTCGGTTTTCGTATTCGATGAGCCTACTATTGGCCTTCACCCTAGGGATGTTGAAACGTTGCTGCAGGTGTTCGATGCGTTGATTGCCAAGGGGGCAACGGTTGTCGTGATTGAGCATGACCTTGATGTCATTCGTTCCGCTGATTGCATTATTGACATGGGTCCTGGCGGCGGTGAAGAGGGTGGCAGAATTGTTGTCTGCGGCACACAAGAGGCTGTACGAAAGTGCTCTGAAAGCGTTACGGGGAAGTTCATTTAGATGGAATGATGGCGGGAATCGATAGCTGCTTCAAAAGTAGTTCTGGTCGGTTGAACAGATTTAAAACCATCAAGGCGTGCAACGAACGCATCTGTTTGGCAGGTGCAAGTGCTGGTCTTGGCAGGTGAGATCGGTGAACACTGCAAAATGATGGCTCTGTTCTATGGTCGTAAAGATTGAGCAGCGGTGTAGGAATTCTACGATCAAGCTTTTAAACGTAACAATTGGGTGATATTTTTTTTCCATTACTATCCTTTTGGAAGGGGGATGTGAGTGGTCGAAGAAAAACAGGAGAATCCGCTGCACGCAAAGGAAGAAGGGCGTGCAGAAGGTTCTTCGGAAGAAACCACTGGTAATGGCAGGTCGTTGGGCGTTTTCTCGTTCGAGGGCGATATTCCACTTACACAGGCGGTTCCGTTGGGCCTGCAGCATGTGCTGGCCATGTTTGTGGGTAATTTAACGCCGCTGCTCATCGTGACGGGCGTTTGCGGTTTGGCCACCGCCGAATTCGCGGAAATTCAGTTGGCGCTGCTGCAGAACGCCATGCTGATTGCTGGCGTGGTAACGTTGGTTCAGCTGTTCGGCATCGGCCCTGTAGGCGGCAGAGTACCTATTATTATGGGCACGTCGTCCGGCTTCATCGGCGTGTTCAATTCCGTTGCCGCATCTATGGGCGGTGGTCTTGTTGCATATGGCGCTATTATGGGTGCTTCGCTCATCGGTGGTTTGTTCGAAGCTGTTCTGGGCTTCTTTTTAAAGCCGCTTCGCAGATTCTTCCCGTCTATCGTCACGGGTACCGTAGTGCTTTCCATCGGCTTGAGCCTTATTAGTGTTGGCGTTAATGCTTTTGGCGGCGGTAACAGCGCGGTTGACTTTGGTTCTCTTGAAAACCTGTGTTTGGCGCTGGTTGTTTTGATCGTTATCTTGGCGGTCAAGCATGCCACCACGGGTTTTGTAAGCGCTTCTTCGATTTTGGCCGGCATTATCGTGGGTTATATCGTTGCGGGCATTATGGGCTTGGTTCTGCCAACTACGGGCGTTACCGCCGAAGGTGTTGAGTACACCAAAGCTTGGGTTCTGAATTGGGATAAAGTGGCTGAAGCGTCCTGGTTTGCCGTTCCGGCTTTGATGCCCGTTGCTCCTGTGTTTGATATGCGAGCTATTGCTCCTGTGCTGGTTATGTTCATTGTCACGGCTGTTGAAACGGTTGGCGACATCTCGGGTGTAACCCAGGGTGGCATGGATCGCGAAGCAACCGACAAGGAGCTTTCCGGTGGCGTTGTTTGCGACGGCATCGGCTCAACGTTCGCCGCTTTGTTCGGTGTTTTGCCCAATACGTCTTTCAGCCAGAATGTCGGCTTGGTTGCCATGACTAAGATGGTTAATCGCAAAGCTTTGGCGTGCGGCGCCCTTTTCTTGATTCTGTGTGGGTTGTGCCCGAAGCTGGCCGCAGTGATTTCGATCATGCCTCAGTCGGTTCTTGGCGGTGCTGCTGTTATTATGTTCGCCTCTATTGTGGTAAGTGGTATTCAGCTTATTACGCGTGATCCGCTCACCTCTCGCAATCTAAGCATCGTTTCGGTTGCTCTTGGCTTGGGCTACGGCATTGGCGCTAATCCTGCCGTTCTGGCTGGTGCGCCCGAGATGGTAAGCCTTATCTTTGGTGGTTCCGGCATTGTTGCTGCAGCTGCGGTGGCCATCCTCTTGAATATCGTGCTCCCGAAGGATTCGGCTCTTCTTAAGAAAGATTCGGACAACTAGGTATTAGCTGTTCTGGTTTACTTTGCGCCCAGGTGGATAATTCATCCATCTGGGCGTTTTTTTGCAAATAGCACTTGGTTTGGCGGAGGGGTTTCTGTACGGGTGTTTGTGGATGCCGTTGTGAGCGCGTGCCTGCTTGTTGCTAGGTGGGTGTTTCTTAGAGTGTGCGGCCCTCGGTTGAGACCTGTCTTTGGTCGTGTCCATTTTGCGGACACGACCAAGTAAGACGGGGCTATTGTCCTGGTGCAATTTTGCGGCCGTTAGAGGCCTAGGTGCTTCTGCATAAGGATCAGATCTGCAGGCGTATCAACATCGAAGAGTTCCCATCTGCTTGAAACCTCGATGCATCTCACTAACTCTTTGTGCTGTTTGGCAACATAGCCGCCGCCTTTGCCGGATGGGAGCGTTCGCAGTTCGTCGAATGTCAAGGAGGGGAATAGCACGGGGGCGCCTGGCGCGCCTTTGAAGCTGGCGCGCCATATGAATTCAGGGGTGTTTTCTGCGGCGCATAAAAGGGCGGTAATAGAGCTTGGGCTGATAAGCGGTTGGTCTGCCTGGAAAAAGGTAACGGTGTCGCATTCGCCTATGGCGTCCATGCCCAAACGGACCGTATCATTCCGATGCGGCTTGTTGTGCAGTGCCACTGCAACACCTAGTTCGTGGCACAGCTTGGTTACATCGTTATGGCGAGTAACCACCACACGTTGTTCGAAGCGGCTTTCAGTTGCCTGAATTACGTATTGAATAAGCGGTATGCCGTTTAGCTTGGCCATGAGCTTATTGTCCCCAAATCGAGTGCCCATACCCGATGCCATAATGATGCATCCGTGCTTCATTGTTGTTTGCTTGGCAAGGTATGGCATGGCGATAGTTCCCTTTGCGAATTCGGTGGTTGGATTTGCCCTCTAAGCGGATAGCTATCGGTTCAAAGTATAATAAGAATATCTATGTAAAGTTCTAGTGATGGGGTGAGTATTATTATCACCTTTCAGAAATACGTACGTCCGCAGAGCCTGGAAGAGGCCTGGGAATTGAACCAGAAAAAGCGCCATCGCATCGTTGCTGGCATGATGTGGTTGAAAATGGGCAAGCATTCCTTTGGTACTGCTATCGACTTGTGCGATTTGGGCTTGGACGAAATAGAGGAAACCGAAAACGAGTTCCGCATTGGCGCTATGGCTACTTTGCGGCAAATGGAAAAGCACCCTGGTCTAGCCGCTTATTCTTGCGGTGCGGTTGAAGCTGCGTTCAAGGATATTGTGGGCGTGCAGTTCCGTAATGGCGCCACATTGGGCGGAAGCTTATGGCGCCGCATGGGTTTTTCTGACATTGTTACTGTGTTTATGGCCATGGACAGCTACGTTGAGCTTTTCGAGGGCGGCATAGTCCCCTTGGAAGAATTCGTGGACATGAAGTACGACAAGGATCTTCTGGTGCGTCTCATTGTGAAAAAGCAACCCGGTGCGTTTACCTATCAGGCGGTACGTAAACAGCGCACTGATTTGCCTTCGCTGAACTGCGCTGCATCAAAGTTGGGCGGTGAATATCGCGTGGTAGTGGGGTCGCGTCCTGCGCGCGCCATGATTCTTCGCGACGATCAGGGCATCTTGGCTAACGGTATCACGGAAGAAAGCGCTGCCTCTTTTGCTGAGTATGCTGCGAACACCGTTCCTGTGTCGGGAAACATGTGGGGCAGCGCTGAGTATCGGAAGGCGTTGGTTCCAGTTCTTACGCGCCGTGCCCTTATGACTTTGGGGGATATGCTGTAATGGAAATCAAAATCAAACTGAATGGAAAGATGGTTTCCGACGATATCCCAGCCGATATGCTTCTGATCGATTTCGTCCGCGCTCATAACTGCTTCAGCGTTAAGCGTGGATGCGAAACGTCGAGCTGTGGCTTGTGCACGGTGCTGCTTGACGACCAGCCTGTTTTGTCGTGCTCTACGTTGGCGGCTCGTGCAGATGGTCACAGCGTGTATACCTTGGAGGGGTTGCAGGAAGAGGCTTCTGAGTTTGTGGGTTACATTGCCGACCAAGGCGCCGAGCAGTGTGGCTTTTGCAACCCTGGCTTTGTGATGAACACCATTGCTTTGCTTCGCGAAAACCCCGATCCTACGGATGAGGAAATCCTGGCATACCTTAGCGGAAATCTGTGTCGTTGCTCGGGTTACGTGGGCCAGCAACGCGGTATTCGCAACTTCTTGAACAGCAGGAAATCGCAGGAGGCTGAACGTGAATAGACCCGAATACCAATCTGTGGGCAAGTCCGTTCGAAAAAAGGACTCGCTGCAGTTGTTGCTGGGCAAGCCTGTTTACACCGACGATATTGCCCCCGATGCGTTGGTGGTGAAATTGCTCCGAAGCCCTCACGCCAATGCCATTGTTGAAACCATCGATGTCTCAAAGGCCAAGAAGCTTCCTGGTGTTGTGGATGTGTACACGTGGGAAGATGTGCCTAACGAGCGTTTTTCAAACGCGGGTCAAACGTACCCTGAAACCAGCCCGTACGACCGCCTAATTATCGACCGTCATGTGCGGTTTGTGGGTGACGTGGTTGCTATCGTTGCCGCCGAAACTGAAGAAGCCGCCGAAAAGGCCCTTGGGCGCATTAAGGTTACGTATAACGTGCTGGAACCGGTGTTGGATTTCCGCGCAGCCAAAGACAACCCAGTATTGGTGCACCCCGAAGACAACTGGCATATGCTGTGCGACCTGGGCGGAGACAATACTCGCAACTTGGTAGGCGGCACCGCCGATGGCGATGGCAACGTGGAAGCAGTGCTTGCAGATTGCGATATTGTGCTGGAGCGTACTTACCACACGAAAGCCTACAACCAGGCCATGATGGAAACGTTCCGTACCTTTACTCAGCTTGACCGCTATGGCCGCTTGCATGTTATTTCCTCTACGCAGATCGTATTTCATGTACGCCGCATTTTGTCCAATGCATTGGGCATTCCGAAAAGCCGCATCCGCGTAGAAAAGCCGCGTATCGGTGGCGGCTTTGGCGCAAAGCAGACTGCGGTCTGTGAGGTGTATCCTGCGTTTGTCACCATGAAAACCGGACGCCCTGCAATGTGTATTTTTTCGCGCAAGGAAGCGCAGACCTGTGGCTCTCCGCGCCACGAAATGGAAATCTCTGTGCGCTTGGGCGCCAACAACGATGGGCGCATTCGCGCTTTGGCTGTTAACACGCTTTCTAATTCAGGTGCGTATGGCGAACATGGCTGGGCCACGGTTGGCTTAACTGGTCACAAATCCATTCCGCTGTATACGGGGTCGCTCGAAGCCTTCAAGTTCACCGCTGATGTGGTGTACACGAATATGCAGCCTTCTGGTGCATATCGTGGTTTTGGCGCGACACAGGGTCAGTTCGCTGTTGAAACCACGGTGAATGAACTTGCTGAAAAGCTGGGCATAGATCCTATTGCCATTCGCGAGCAGAACATGGTCCGTGAGGGCATGGCCATGCCTGCTTACTATGGCGAGGTTACCAATTCCTGCGCGCTCGATCGCTGCATGGAGCGTTGCGCTGAACTGTTTGATTGGAAAGCAAAGTACCCCGTACGTGAAATGGGTAATGGCAAAGTGCGCGCTGCTGGCGTGGGCATGTCCATGCAGGGTTCTGGCATTTCCGGCATCGATGTTGGTTCTGTTACCGTCAAGCTGAACGATGACGGTTCGTTCATGATGCTTATTGGTGCCGCCGATATGGGCACGGGCTGTGACACCATTCTTGCCCAGATGGTCGCTGAGCATATGGAGTGCTCCGTTGAAAGTGTTTCCGTATTCGGTGCCGATACCGATGCTTCTCCGTACGATTCCGGTTCGTATGCTTCTTCTACCACCTACGTTACGGGTATGGCTGTTGAAAAGGCATGCACTCAGCTAAAGGAAAAGCTGTGCACGATTGCCGCCGACATTCTCGAATGCGAGCCCGAGGAGCTGCGGTTTGAAGGCGGGTGCGTATTGCAGGAAGGCACAGGCAAGAAGGTTTCCTTGCAAGAGATTGCTGTTAAGAGCCAGTGCAGCAACCGCGAGGCTCCCGAGGCTACCGCTATGCACTCTTCGCCCGTTTCCCCGCCGCCATTTATGGTGGGCATGGCGGAAATCGAGCTGGATCGCGAAACCGGCGTGGTGGAAGTGCTTAACTATGCCGCTGTGGTTGATTGCGGCATTCCCATCAACCCTGCCTTGGCGCGTGTCCAGGTTGAAGGTGGCATCGTCCAGGGTATCGGCCATACGCTTATGGAAGACGTAACCCGGACCGCAACAGGTAGAATTCGCGAATCGAGTTTGTTCACGTATCGTTTGCCTACCCGTTTGGATACGGGGCACATCAACGTGGAATTTGAGAATTCGTATGAGCCTACCGGGCCGTTCGGCGCGAAATCCATCGGCGAAATCGTCATCAATACCCCCGCACCTGCGATCACTCAAGCGATTTATCGAGCAACAGGCGTTTGGCATCGTGAGTTACCGATTTTGCCGGAACATATCCTGCTTGCGAAACCGGAGGAATAACCATCCTTTGCGACTATTTGCATATCCAACCTGGCCTTACAGCCATAATCGGTGGCGGTGGTAAAACAACGCTTTTGCGCGTGCTTGCTAATGAGCTGTCTGCGCAAGCCCGTGTAATCGTTGCTACCAGCACAAAGATGATGACGCCGGAGTGGTGTCCAGCTCTGATCGATCCTTCTCTCGGTGAAGTGCAAAAGGCTCTTTCAGGCAGCCCTGTGGTATGTGTTGGGTCTATCCAAGAGGAAACAGGAAAGATGACTCAATCTTCCTTGGCTTTTCCCGAGCTGCTAAGCTTGGCCGACTATGTGCTGGTGGAAGCCGATGGCGCGAAAATGCTTCCCTTGAAGGCGCACGCTGAATATGAGCCGGTTATTCCCGAGTGCGCAAGCTCAGTGGTATGTGTAGCAGGTGTTGACGGTGTGGGTTTGCCTGTTTCGGAAATATGCCATCGCCCTGACCGCTATGCGGAACTAGCTGGAATTTCGGTAGAAAGCCAGGTAACGCCTGAAGCGGTTGCAGCGGTTTTGAATGCCGAGAGCCTTCATGACATACTGCTTATCAACAAGGTGGAGGATCCCGCCCAATGGCAGTTGGCCGAGCGTATTGCCTTGCGGTGTAAAACGCCTGTAGTTGCAGGAAGTCTTAAGAACGGTGAGTTCCGGTGCTTGCGATAATCCGTGGAGCTGGCGATATCGCTACCGCTATCGCCCTTCGGCTGTGGAAGTGCGGCATTTCGGTTGTTATGACGGAAATTGAGCAGCCGCTTACCGTACGTCGCACCGTCGCTTTTAGTGAAGCGGTGCGTTTAGGGCAAATGCAGGTGGAGGGTGTTTTGGCAATACGCGTCCGGGATGTCGTCCAGGCAAAGGAAGTTCTTGAACGAAAAAATGCCATTCCTGTTTTGATCGATCCTGATTGCCGCTGCATTGAACTTATGCCTGATGTGGTTGTTGATGCCATTTTGGCAAAACGTAATTTAGGTACTTCCATGGACATGGCTTCCGTTGTAGTGGGCGTGGGCCCTGGCTTCACTGCAGGGGAAGACTGCCATGCGGTAGTGGAAACCATGCGCGGTCACACTCTCGGGCGAACGTATTACGAAGGTTCAGCGCTTCCGAATACTGCTGTGCCTGGTCTTGTGGGCGGCTTTGCGGGCGAACGCGTTTTGCGCGCTCCGGCGGATGGCTTGTTTCGCGGTGTTTGTGCGATTGGCGATCATGTCGAAGAGGGGCAAGTCGTTGCTTATGCGGGAAATGCTCCTGTAGTGGCTATGCTTACGGGTGTGCTTCGAGGATTGATAGCCGATGGTGTGCGTGTTTCTAAGGGCTTGAAGTGCGGTGATGTGGATCCCCGCGGTGACGCTTGCTATTGCCGGCTGGTTTCCGACAAAGGTTTGTCGGTAGCAGGTGGCGTATTGGAAGCTATTTTGTGTTTAAGCGGCATACTCGGCAATCGACAATAACGGCAAGGTGAATCATGCGCGATATCGCAGAACATATTGCAGAGGCTTTGGGTGCAGGGCATGACGTTGTATTGGTTACCGTAGTAGGGAGCAGGGGTTCCACGCCGCGCAATGCTGGGTCTCAGATGCTTGTTTCTGAAACGGGGCTTGTTTGCGGCACTATTGGCGGTGGTGCTATTGAAGGCCATGCCATTGCCGAAGCGCGCACCATGGTTGGCAAGGACGTTTGTCGCGTGGAAGATCTTGCTCTTAGACCCCAAGCTGAAAACAGCATAGGTATGGTTTGCGGTGGTGATGCTGTTCTTTTGTATGTTCCTATATGTGCGGAAGATGACGCTTGGACCCAGGTGGCAAGCCAGTTGCTGAAGTGCTTCGAGCGGCGCACCCCTGCGTATCTTGCATTGGAGTGCCGTGAGGGTGGCTCGCCATTTAAGGGTACCGTTGCTTTATTCGATGAGCGGGGCGAACTTGTGGCGGGGGAGTGCAGCTTGCCGGGCAGGGAGCTTGTTGGCTCGAAACGGAAGCGCGTCATTGACGGATTCTTCGTAATGCCCATCTCCATTCCTGTGCGCGCCATTGTGTTTGGGGGAGGTCATGTGGGTCGTGCCACCATTGCAGCCCTTGCACAGGTAGGCTTCGCTTGCACTCTTTTTGAGTGTCGCCCTGAGTTTGCCCAATCCGAAGATTTCCCTGACGCGGAACAGATTATCTTGGGTGATTACGAAGATATTGCTTCGTCTTTGTCATTCGATGAGCGCGATTACGTTCTCATTATGACGTACAGCCATGCGTACGATTACGCCATCCTGGAGCAGGCGCTTCGCCAGCCTTTGGCATACGTAGGCTTCATGGGTTCGCGCCGAAAGATTGCCGTAGCGCGTCAGCATTTGCTGGATGCAGGTGTGTCCGAGGAACTACTGGACGCGGTCCATATGCCCATTGGCTTGGATATTAAGGCGGAAACGCCTGAGGAAATCGCTGTTAGCGTTGCAGCGGAATGCATCTTGCATCGTGCGACTCATTAGGGAATGTAAGCCTAAGTACCCTTTGTGGGAATTCCAGCGCCCCAGCGCGGTATTTGCCTTAGCTTAAGAGGCGGTTTTGCTGATTTCAGTGTTGGCGAGATCCTATGGTGCAGATAGCGAGTGGATCGCTTGTTCTTTGCGTGCATGAACTTGAAAGGCTCGCTCGAGAGGGCGTTGATTTTGACGAGGCGGTTGCCCGCGCCAATACCTTCCTTGAAAGAACCAAGATCCTTTTTGCGCTTTCCTCCTTCGACAACCTTATTAAAAACGGCCGCATGGGCAAAATGACCGGTTTCCTTGCAAGGGCATTAGGCATGTGGGGAATTGGCACTGCAAGCGAAGAGGGCACGATTGTCGTCGAGGGCAAAGCCCGAGGAACGAAAAAGACCGTTTGCGAACTTATTAACTGCATGAAGGAACGGGGATTTGCCGGTGGGCGAGTTGCCATTAGCCATTGCGATAATCTCGCCGTCGCACAAACATTGAAGGAAAACATCTTGCGGCTGTGGGGTAATTCCGAAATTGAGATTATTCCTACCAGGGGCCTTTGCAGTTACTATGCCGAACGTGGCGGCCTCATCATCGGTTTCTAGGAAACGCATCGGGGAAATCTAGCTGTTTCAGTGTTGTTCTGTGCCCTGAGGCTTCAAGCAGGGTTTCGAAAAAATAGTAAGGCTTTGCGCACGAAAAACACCTTCCGTGCAAGCATCCTGGTTTCATGATTGGTGGATGCTAGAATAATCGAAACTTTGTCACGCGAAAGAGCGTAGCATCCTTTTATGAATGGCTGTGACGCTGAACAGGGGCTACTGAGCTCAAACGAGTAGGTGGGGACGATCGGTGATCATGGAGCTTCCTAAAGCAAGTCGAACGGTAAAACGAACCATTGATCTTGTTCATCTTTTTGCTGCATCTGTTTGGCTCGGTGGGTTTGCCGTCCTATTTGTTCTGACCCTCAGCGACGGCGCGGCGCTAGGACTGGCAGGCCTTGACGCGCCTGTGGCTATTGATGCGTTTCGTTCGCAATTCATCGTGCCATGTATTCCGTTTCTTATGGCAACGGCAGTGCTATATGGCGTTCTGACTTCATGAGGCTTCGCCAAGCATAGTTGGCTGGTGGCGAAGTGGGTTCTGAGCATTGTTGTTATTGTTGGCTTTGCATTGCTGCCGTTTTCGACGGCAACGGTGGGCGCAATGCTCGTGTGCATTGTTGCGCTATTTGCCCTTTCGGTATTAAAGCCTGGCATGAAAAAGTCGAAGAAAGCTAAGGCGAAAAACTTGGATTAAGGCTTTTGTCGGCATATTGCTTTGTGAAAGCTTAAGGAGAAACCAATGCTCGATACTAGTAAAACGGCTCCCTCTGTTGATGCTTGGCTGCGTCAGGCGAAGGCCGACCCTGCCGCCGTGGAATGTGGTATGTACTTAACGCATAACGGCGTAGTGCGTGCTACGCCGAAAGCGGAAGTGCGCGGTGTTGAAACCGATGGGGTGGCTCCTGGCCGAAAGGTGGGTGGCATGCTGTTCAGCTATGATACCGCTAAGGTTCAGGCTGCTATCGAAAACACCCTTGCTATGCCCGGCATCGGCTATGTGCGCGTTTGGCTTGCAAATGGTGAACTTGCGGTAGGTGACGACATTATGTACGTCCTTATTGGTGGCGATATTCGTCCACGCGTAGTTGCTGCGCTGCAAGCCTTGGTGGGCGCCATTAAAAACGAATGTGTTAGCGAAATCGAGCGTGAAGCCTAGTCTTGCTGGATTTGCATTTTGCAGCAACAACATCTTGCAATGAAAAACAAATACAGCTTTTCGGTTCAGGGAACGGTTTAATCAGATTCCTTTTCTTTTGGTGTTTTGGTGCTTCAACTGGTCGAAATGATGCATTTCCCTTTAGCGAATAGGGTAGAATGCCCTATTCGCGTATCGTGTTATTAACATTTCAAAGCTAACGCATTCGGCGTTTTAAAATGACTTCATTGGCAGGGCAAGCATCGCAGCTAAGTCGTTTGCTATAAGCAGAGCGATCACAATCATCGGGGATCGGAGATATCCATGCAGGTAACCGAAACTATCAAGTATGTAGGCATAAACGATCATGATATCGATTTGTTTGAAGGGCAGTACGATGTTCGCGAAAACGGCATGGCGTACAACAGCTACGTTGTTATCGGCGAAAAGGTAGCGGTAGCTGACACGGTTGATGCTCGTTTCGTTGACGAATGGCTGGGTAACGTTGAAACCGCTCTTGATGGGCGCACGCCTGATTACCTTGTGGTGCATCATATGGAGCCCGACCATTCGGCTGGCATTGTTGCGTTCATGGACCGCTATCCCGACGCGCAGGTTGTTGCTTCGAAGATGGCCTTCAAGATGATGGCTGCTTATTTTGGCACCGATTTCTCCGATCGCCAGATTGTATGCAAGGAAGGCTTTGAGCTTGATCTTGGCGGTCGCACGCTTCGTTTTATCGGCGCTGCCAACGTGCATTGGCCCGAAGTCATGTTTTCCTACGATTCGCAAGACAAAGTGCTGTTTTCCGCAGATGCCTTTGGCAAGTTTGGAGCAAACGATATCGAAGATCCTGAAGGCTGGGCTTGCGAAGCACGCCGCTATTATTTTGGAATCGTGGGTAAGTTCGGCAAGAATGTACAGGCTGTTCTGCATAAGGTTGCTGCGTTTGATGTCGAATGCATCTGTCCGCTTCATGGCCCTGTGCTCTCTGGAAACCTGGCGTACTACGTGGAAACGTACACCACCTGGTCGCATTACGAGCCCGAAAACAGCGGCGTAACCATTGCCTATACCAGCGTATACGGCCATACCAAGCAGGCTGCAGAAGAGCTGGCACGTGCCCTTAAGGAAAAAGGGCAAACCGTTTCGCTCTTTGATCTGGCGCGTGATGATATGGCCGAAGCAGTGGAGGATGCATTTCGCTACAATCGTCTGGTGCTTGCAAGCATCACGTATGCGGGGGATATCTTCCCGTTTATGACCACGTTCATCCATACGCTTGCCGAGCACGCGTATCAAAACCGCAAGGTGGCCTTCATCGAATCTGGCACCTGGGCTCCAGTAGCCGCCAAGGCCATGCGTGCGCAGATGGAACAGCTGGCCGGTATCGAGTTTGCGGAAACGGTTGTTACCGTGCGTGGTTCAGTAGATGATGCTGCGCGTGCCCAGATTGCCGCTCTGGCTAATGAGCTTGCTAGTTAGCCTAATTCACCGCAATGGCGCCCTTCATGCCTTGGTTGGAATCAAAATACGAGGGCAAAGATGCGCGATTCGAGAAAATGCGTCCATCAAAAGAAAGGCGCAAGAACTTTCTGGACTGCAACGTGGTTGGCTCCGAAAGGGATGACCCTGCGCAGGCGCTTACGACATTCCCCAAGGCACATTGCCAAGCTCCGTGCCGACAAAGTCCAGCAGAGTGCCAAACGTGAGATCAAGCGCCGCTACAGGGTCGTGCAATCTTTCCGCTCGAGGGAATTGATGCTGCGCCTGTCGCGAGCGAGTCTCATGGAGGCCGAGGGGCAGTGGTGTTAGCAGCACGTATTCTCCGAGGCCTCGGCCGCTGTGGACTTCGCCGAGGCAGCAGACAGGAGGGTCCCGGCAGATGAGAGGCGTCGTGGCCGTGTCCACGCGCGCCCTAACGCCTGCCTTTGGCTTGCGATCCTCAGCGTTGCTGGCGCCGCCACAGCGCGTAAAAGCTTCCCAGCTCGCCGTGAAGCAGCTCAATGCGTACGTCGAAGGCGTCTTCGACTGCCGCTAGCACTTCGGCCTCTTGCGGCGCTCCTTGGGCTAGTAGCTTGCCATTTCGCATTACGCATACCTCGTCGGAGTACCTGAGCGCCAAATCGATGTCATGGATCACCGCGACGACGGTTTTGCCATGTTCCTCTTTGAGCGAGCGCATCAGCTCCATTACCTCGTAGCACGCGGACACGTCGAGAAACGAGGTCGGCTCGTCGAAGAGCACAACGGGCGTGTCTTGCGCCAGGACCATGGCGATGAAGGCGCGTTGCCGCTGGCCGCCGGAAAGCTCGGCTACCGGGCGCTCGGCAAGGTCTGCCAGCCTACACGCCTCAAGCGCCCGCTCCACTGCTTCGTAATCGGCAGCATCCATCGTCGCGAGTATCCCGTGATGTGGGTACCTACCACAGGCCACCAATCGCCGCACGCTCATGGGCGGTGCGGCGTGCTCCTGCGTCAGCAAGCTTAACAGACGCGCGCGTTCTTTGGAGGAGAGCGCGCTGACATCGCGCCCCATCACGCTGGTGCTGCCCTTCCAGGGCTTGCAGATGCCGCTTGCAAGCTTAAGCAGCGATGATTTGCCGCAGCCGTTGGGGCCGATGATGCTCGTTACCTTGCCTTCAGCGAGCTCGAGGGTCAGCTCGCTGAACAAGGCACGCTCGCCGTAGCCAAAGGACACGTCGCTCAGCTGTACGCTAGCCATTGAGGCCTCCCTTCCCGCGGCGCAAGATCAGGTAGACGAAGAATGGCCCGCCTAGTAGCGACAAGACAATGCCGACGGGAATCTCATATGGGGAGAACAACGTGCGGGCGAGCAGATCGCACAGGCACACCAGCAGCCCTCCCAGCAGCGGCGCCATCGCAAGGACGCGGCGGTTGTCGTGGCCCACCAGCGTGCGGACCGCGTGCGGGACGATGAGCCCCACGAATCCGATGAGACCTGCAAAGCTCACTGCGCAACCTGCGAGCGCGGCGGCAGACACTAGCGCGACAAGGCGCGTGCGTCGGACGTTGAGGCCCAGGGAGTGTGCCTGATGCTCGCCCAGCGAGAGCAGGTTGAGCTGCGTGCCCTGCAACAGGCCGAGCACCAGCACCGCGCAGATCGCGCAGCTGGGGACGATGAGTTCGTCCAGTTTGACGCCGGACAGGCCGCCGATTAAGAATCCGGAGGCTCCCACGTAGGCGTCCGGATTCACGATGAGGATCGTGTTCATGCCTGCAGTGAAGATTGACGTGAACGCCATGCCGGCGAGCACGACGGTGAGGCGTGACGAGCCCCCAAGGCCCGCCACAGCAAAGATGAGCCCCGCCACGCATAGCGCGCCGAGGAAGGCCGCAACGGGAGCGAGCCCAAAGGCGCTGGGGAACGTGCACGCCGCCAGTAGCACGAAGAAACCCGAGCCAGCGTTCACGCCGATTATGTTCGGGCTGGCCAGGGGGTTGTCGAGCGCAGCTTGGATGAGCGCACCTGCCTGCGCGAGCGCGGCGCCGGCAAGAAGCGCGGCCGGCAAGAGGCGCGGCGAGCACGCGCGGCAGGCGGATGTTCCAGATGACGTTTGCCGCTGTCTGCTCAGCATCCGCGCCAAAGGCGAGCGCGAGCACGTCATCTATGCCAACGGAGGTCGAGCCGATAACGATGCCGAGCACCGCGGTACATCCCAACAGCACCGCTGCGGCAGCCATTGCCATCACGAATCGTCCGTTTGCCTGCAAAGTATGCCTGCGCTCCCCGTGTAAGCTTGTTGTCTGTATCTCCTTCAAGTCAGGTGCTACTTCTGCTCGTGTTGGTCCTCGTAGAGGGCCTCGTACAGCTCCTCGTACGCGTCATCCCAGTTTTTGTTGGGTTTGTAGAGGAACAGCTTGGGGTCGAGCGTGATGACGCGACCCTTCTTGACGGCGGTGAGCTCCTTCCAAGCCGGGTTAGCCGTGGTCTGGTCCTTGAGGGCCTTTTGCGCTGCCTCGTCGGAGTCGCCCATCGGCAGCAGGAAGATGAAATCGGGGTCGGCCTTGACCAGGGACTCCAGGCTGTAGTCGGACAGCAGGCTCTTGTCGGCGTCGGTGATGTTGCTTACGCCCAGCTCGGCGAGCATGGTGCCGGTCTGGGTCGAGGACGCCTGGACGCGCGTGCCGCCGGAGTACGTGGTCAGCACCGCGACGCTGCCAGCGCTCTTGCCCTCGGCCTTCTTCTTTATGGCGGCAATGTTCTCGGCGACGTTAGTGCCGTTTTCTTCGTATGCCTTGGTGTTGCCGGTGATATCGCAGCAGGTCTTGAGCATGCGCAGGTAGTCGTCGAAGGTGGTCACGTTGAAGTACGCCACGGCGATGCCCGCCGCCTGCAGGGTGTCCTTGAGGTCGGTCTGTGCGACGCCG
>FR884609.1:35533-35811 GCA_000436075.1 Eggerthella sp. CAG:209
CGCCGCCGCGACCGGAGTTTGCACCAGTTAGGATGACGAAGTCAGGGTCGAGGGCGATGATGGACTCAGCGTTGAGAGAAGAGAAATCGCCGACCTTTTCCGCCTTGGATTCGATGTGGTAATCGGAAAATGCATCGCTGGACGCGCCGATGAGCGTGCCGCCGGCCAGCTCCCAGATGTTCGCAAAGCTGCCCATGCCCGCGACGACGCGCTCGTGGGAGCTCACGGTTACCTGGTTGCCCAGATCGTCCGTGAAGGTATAGCCGGTCTCCTGGCTT
>FR884610.1:0-2157 GCA_000436075.1 Eggerthella sp. CAG:209
AGCTATAATACCCCGCTTCGGGGTGATTGCAAGGGGAAAATTGTAACTTTTTTCAACTTTGCTTTACTATTTTACAAAACCCCAGGTCAGCAAAGTGCCGTTCGCCTTAAGTTGTGTGCATTTACACATACATGACACTTCGTAGGTTTATCATTGTTGCAAAGTTGTTTTAGAAAGAAGGCGACTGTATGCCTTATGAAGTCGGCGAATACGTCATCTACTCATCTCTGGGAATCTGCCAAGTAATTCAAAACGATGCTCACGTTTCTCTCGCCGGAGACGAAAACGAGCTCTATTACATACTTGCCCCAATAGAGAAACGGCTCGGAAAGGCCTATGTGCCCCACTCACGCAGTGCTGAATTACGACACACCCTTAATAAAGAAGAGGCATTACGTTCGCTTGACATGGCTTTCGACCTTGAGCCGGATACCTTTCAGGATACCAACTCCCATTTGGTTCAAGAACACTTCCGCGAGCTGATTCGTTCAAACGACTTTCTTTCACTTTTATTAGTCTGCAAATCGATGCACGTACGCATACAGGAGCAAGAAAGCAAGAAACATGGAGCATCCTTAACCTATAAGAAGTTGCTCGATGACGCTCAAAGGCGTATTTACGGCGAACTATCCGTTGTACTCAATATGGAGATAGAAGAAGTTCCCTCTTTTATAAGAGACTATTCTTTACAGCACGAAAAGAATCAGGACTAGGATTCCCATCTTCGCTCTTTGCCGCATATGCACCGGAACAACACCAATAGTTTCTGGTGCTATTACGAAAAAGAGTCCCTTGGATATACCGAGGGACTCTTTTTAATCATTACCACCCTTGAGGACGGAAACAGAATTCATGCATTGGCTATGCGAGGATGCCATGTTTGATCACCTTCGATAAGGCGACGCGACCTCTGCCTTCATTCGGCGCAGCGCCTTTCCTAGCACTATAGTTCCAATCGGGACTCGATTGCCCTACCAAGCGTTACCTCATCCGCAAATTCGAGGTCACCACCTACAGGCAAACCACTTGCCAGGCGCGATACCGTTACACCCAGGGGCTTGATAAGCCGTGCGAGATAACTGGCCGTTGTTTCGCCTTCAATATTTGGGTTTGTTGCCAAGATAACTTCTTTAATAGAGGCATCCGTAAGGCGGGCCATCAGCTCGGCGATGTGAAGGCGCTCTGGACCGATGCCCTCAAGCGGCGAAAGGGCACCCCCAAGCACATGGTATACGCCCGAAAACGTACCCGTTCGCTCTATTGGCGGAATATCTCGCGGTTCCGATACCACGCAGACTATGGAATGGTCGCGCTTTTCAGAAGAGCAAATATCGCAAAGATCACCTTGAGCGTAATTAAAGCATCGTGAGCAAAAATGGACGGTGTCCTTCACTTCGATGATGGAATTGGCCAAACGAAGAGCATCCGCTTTTTCTTCGTTCAGAATCCAATACGCAATTCGTTGGGCTGATTTGGGGCCTACCCCAGGAAGGCGCTCCAGTTCATCAAGTAGCTTCTGTATTGCCGATGAAGCGTTCACTGAATCGCAATTACCTCATACCTGGGATGTTGAGACCGCCGGTAACGGAGCTCATGCGGGCACTGCCCATTTGGTCAACGCCGCGAAGCGCCTCATTGACTGCCGCGCAAACCATATCCTGAAGCATTTCAACATCTTCGGGATCAACCACATCAGGGTTGATGGTAAGGGACTCGATGGATTTGTCTCCACGTGCAACGGCGGTTACCATGCCGCCACCAGCGGTGCCCTCGAACGTCATTTCAGCGATTTCCTGCTGAGCCTTCTGCAATTCTTTCTGCATCTTCTGCGCCTGACGCATCATCTGCTGCATATTCATTCCCATGATTCTCCTTTGTTAGGGGTTGGGCGCTTCGTTCCAATTAGCCAAAATGGCCACATATCTTTGCATTGTACCGAAAGGCTGACGCTATTCGGGAAGCTCCTCAAACTTTATCCCCTCACCAAAGCTTTGAGTGAGGATACTCTTGATCTGCTCCGCCTCGTCTTGCCCATAAGCAGATGGAGCTGCAGCTTGCGCCGAAGCAGGAGCGGCAACATTAGGAACGCCACCGCCCTGGGTGGGTGCCGTCGCAACTGGCACTACCGCTTGGGCAGAACCCGCAGACGCTGGAACC
>FR884610.1:2181-2689 GCA_000436075.1 Eggerthella sp. CAG:209
GGAAGGCTGCGCAGAAGAAGCCGATACCGAGGACTGCTGGCTTGGCGAAGATCCATACTGCTGAGCGTATGGATCTTCGTCGTATTCAGCAGAAACGCTTGCCCCATACACATCGAGAGGGACTTGATCGTCATATGGTTCGGGCACGGCGGATACTGAAGGTGTTGCCGCAGGAGCCTGTTGTACCGCCGCAGAACGCCTTGGCATAGATGACGCCTGAAATTCGGGCGATGGAGAAGAGACTACACCGCCCCCCATCTGCTGAGGAGCAGATGGGGCCACATAAGAAGTGGCGTTTTGGGATGCAGATTGAAAGCCCTGCGCCTGGTTCGCCTTTGTTGCCGTCTGCGTCGCCGGTGCCTGATTTGCCTTTGCCGCCGCCTGCGCCGCGCGCACTGCGGCAACTGCCTTGGCGGCATAAGGATTCTTGGTAGCCGGCGGCGCGGCATTTGACTGGGACGCCATTCCAGATTGAGCACTCGCAGGCTGCGCGGCAACAGGCGCAGCC
>FR884610.1:2695-12220 GCA_000436075.1 Eggerthella sp. CAG:209
GGCAACAGGCGCAGCCGATGAGCTGTTACCGGCCAACGCCAAACGGTACGGCACAGTTCCACCTGCAACCGTCTGGATGGTTTTTGCGAGCAACTCTTGGACTTCAGCCTTTTGGGCTGCGTTGAATGCAAAAGCGCTATCTTTTCCGAATTCAACCACTATACCCTGGCCATCCGCCTCGGCGGAAACCTTAGCATTCATGAACAGGACACCGCGCGCAGGATTAACTTTCCTGAGCGAAGCGGTGACCGAATGCCACAAGCGCTGCACGGCAGCAGGATTGGACAGGTCAACCTGAGCGGTAAGCGCTGCTGCCTGGCGCGGCTGAACCGTTTCGGGCGCCTGGAAAAACGATCCAGCTGGCTGAACAGCGGGGGTAGGTGCCGATGCTTGCGGTACCGACGAAGCAACGGCCGGTGGCGTTTGCGGTGCCGGCGGGGCAACAGGGGCCGAAACAGAACCCTGAGGCCAGGCGGCATTGCGACCCGAAGCATCCTGCGCTGCAAGGGCTGCAGGCACTTGGGCAGAGGGGGCAGGCTGGCCGGAAGAACCAGCTGACGCAGCCACCGGGGCGGAAGGCGCATGCGATGTGGACTGAGCGGAAACAGCCGCATATTGAGGAGCGCCGCCGCCAACACGGGCTGATGCCGCCGGAGCGACTTCAGCAGGAGAAGAGGCGTTCCCCAGCATCGACAAACGTCGCTCCAGCTCTTCAACCCGTTCCGCCAAGGCTTCGAGCGTTAGGTCTGATTCGGGACGAACCATACGAGTAAGGGCAATCTCAAACGTTAGGCGAGGATTGCTCGAAACGCGCAGTTCTTTCGATACATCACCCAAAAGGACAAGCATGCGACTAAGGCGATCTTGGCCAAAGAGCTTCAGTTCCCCGATCATTACCGTGCGCATCGATTCGCTGATCTGCAGTTCCACATCAAGGCCCGCCATAGACATCAGGTACAACGTGCGCACATGCTCTGCCAAATCATGGACAAACTGGGCAAGGTCGGCACCGGTTTCCACATACTGGGCAACCCAATTGAAACATGCTGCTGCATCTCTGCGGCCAATAGCCTCTACGATTTCAGAGAGATCGGCATTATCGAGCGAACCAAGAAGGCTTTGCGCTCCTTCGAGAGTTGCCTTACCTCCGCAGTACGCAATGAGCTGCTCAAGCGAAGTAAGTGCATTGCGCATTCCGCCCTCGGCACGGTGCGCAATAAGATCGAGCGCTTCGGCCTCGAACTCAACGCCCTCTTCGGCACATACGGCGCCCAAACGAGCCACGATAGATTCGATTGATATGCGATGAAAATCAAAACGCTGGCATCGCGAGAGAATGGTTTCTGGAACCTTCTGCGGATCGGTGGTACAGAGAATGAAGACGACATGGCTCGGCGGTTCTTCGATGGTTTTGAGAAGCGCATTGAAGGCCGCCGTCGAGAGCATATGCACCTCGTCGATGATGTAGACCTTCCAGGCACCGCGAGTTGGCGCGTAACTTACACGGCTGATGATTTCCTCACGTACATTTTCAACGCCCGTGCGGCTTGCGGCGTCCAGCTCGTACACATCAGGGTGAGTGCCTTGAGCGATAGCCTGGCATTCCTCGCAGGTTCCGTCAGGTTCGATAGTGGGACCCTTTTCGCACATTAAGGCCTTGGCAAGAATGCGCGCAGTGGTTGTTTTGCCAGTACCACGCGGACCGCAGAACAAATAGGCGTGGGAGACCTTATCCTGCTCGATTGCGTTTTTCAGTGTACGCTCGATATGTTCCTGACCCACGACATCAGCAAACGTGGACGGACGATATTTGCGATACAGCGCCTCCATGCAGAGCCTCCTTCGCGGACAGCCAAGCTTCCGCTTCACATCCGCATAAGCGGATCCCGCCCATACGCCCTTATGCATATGGGATGTTACTGTGCCTTACCGATTTTAGCGGGCTTCCTCTTCGGAGCGAGCGTGCTTTGCGCGAGCTATACGCTCTGCATCAACCGCCGCTTCAACCTCAAAATCGCGTTTTCCACTTTTGCGAGAGGAAATAGCCGCTTTAACAGCACCAATGAAAGCCGGCGCAACAGAAACAGCCACGATTCCCAATACAATGATTTCGAAATGCTCCTGCACGAAAGGCACGCCGCCAAAGAAGAAGCCCACCAACACGAACAGCGAAACCCAGGAAATACCGCCGATACAATTGAACAGCGTGAATTTACCGAAATTCATATGCCCCGTACCAGCGATAAAGGGGGCAAAGGTGCGGAAGAACGGCATGAAGCGCGTAATGACGATAGTAAGCCCACCGTACTTTTCGAAGAAGTGATCGAGCTTAGCCATACGCTCGGGCGTAAGAGCCTTGATCTTGCCCGAGTCGATAATACGGGCGCCGAAGAAACGGGCAATCCAATAGTTGGAGGTGTTACCCAGGATAGCCGCAGCATAGAATACCAAGAGCGTTGCCCCAAGGTTCAGACCACCGCCATCGGCAGAGAACACACCCGCCGCGAACAAAAGGGAGTCGCCGGGCAGGAAGGGAAAGAACACCAATCCCGTTTCAATGAACACGATGAGAAACAGAGGAGTGTACACCCAAACTGCACCCAGCGTTACGATCCAGCCTGCAATTGCGCCACGCGGATCGTGAAGCAAGCCCAGAATAAAATTGATGATTTCCATGCGATCCTTCGTCTTGATTGTTGCAAATGTGCCCATATACACGTTTCGCCGATCAAATTGACCGGCGAAACCAAGTATCCCGAAAAGGCCCGGGCGCTCGTCAGAGGCCCCTTATGGCTGCTTCCTCCCGGACCTGACCAGGTTCAGAACTTGGCGCCGCCCAAGCCCTTTCGGGATACTTCAACAGCTGTTAGTATAACCCACGCAATACCGTTGCCATCCAGCAGGGGCTTTGACCATCAAATGCGCACAGGTTCGCTACCTGGCGTTCTCGAAGTGGTGCCAGGCCTTTTTGATAGAGGCAATTCCATAGAGGCTGCCACAGAAGCAAATGGGCAAACTGCCCTCGGAAAACTCAAGGGCATGCTCTACCGCGCTACGAGGCGTAGAGGCTGCCACCACTTCTACAGGATGGATTCCTACGGCAATTTGAACCGCGTCCGCCAAATCGGATTCCGAAAGCGCGCGAGGATTATCGGGGCGGTAACATACAAACGCCTTGGCCAATGGAACCAGCAGCTTCAGCATTTCCGCATAGTCTTTGTCGGCCATTACGCCTATGCAAAACACCACGCTCCCCCGATCGTAGCGAGATGTCAGCTCGGAGCTAAGAGCGCGCACGGCATGGATATTGTGAGCACCATCTATAAGAGCATCGGGGCTGCGACGAAGAAACTCAAAGCGACCTGCCCATGAAGCCCGAGACAGACCGCTCCGCATCGCTTGTTCGTCGATGCTCCAACCGCGCTGAACAAGAACCCTGCACGCTTCCAAAGCTACCGCCGCATTGGTGCGTTGGAACGATCCTTGCAGCTGAACGGACAAGTGGCTGAACCCGCCGTACGAGAAATCGGAAGTATCGCCAACAATAGATGCGGCATCAACGTAGCGAATGGATGTCGCACAACGATCTGCTTCTTCATTCAAGCGGCGTTGGGCTTCTTGTTCTTGAGGCGCGCTCACTGCAGGAATCCTCGTTTTCAGGATGCCCGCTTTCTCGCCCGCAATCTGATAGAGCGTGCTTCCCAGAAGCGCGCAATGATCGTACGAAATGGGGGCAAACACGCAAACCTCGACCGTGCGGATAACGTTGGTCGAATCAAGCCTTCCACCCAAACCGACCTCCGCAACGACAATGTTGCACTTCTCTTCGGCAAAATAGGTGAAAGCCACAGCCGTCATAAGCTCGAATTCGGTCGGGTGGCTGGCCATAGCCTCTGCCGCATCCTTCACTTTCAGCGTTACCTCTGAAAGACGCTGCAAGGAGATGTTTTCCCCATTGATCCGAATGCGCTCTTCAAAACGCTCAATATAGGGGCTGGTGAACAAGCCGACCTTATAGCCCGACTCTTCCAGAATGCTTGAGACGAACGAGCAGGTTGAGCCTTTGCCGTTAGTGCCCGCAACATGCACAAACCGAAGGGCATCCTGTGGATTGCCCAGCTTGGCCAACAGTTCTTCGATACGTTCGAGGCCTAAGCTCATGCTTCGCCAACGCGGTTCGTTGATATAGGCAACTGGATCAAACATGGCTCGTCCAGTCTTTGCCAACTACCACCTGGATATTGGTCGAGAGGTTGTAATACACACCTGCAGCAACTGCGCGTCCCGTTCCAAGGTCCTGGACGATAGCCTCGGCGGCCAGCTTGTCGTTGTCGGAGCGGTAGATTACCAAGGTTTCATCGTATACGAACGATTCCGCGTTGCCCGTATCTTTGATGGTATAGCCAGCGTTGGTAAGAACCTGAGCCGCCTGCGCACTGTAACCATCAGCGCCTGCGCCATTCAGAACCACAATGGAAACCGATCCCTTGTTAACCCCGCTGGTGTCTACGGAGGTATCCATGTTCTGGCCGTTCTTGAACTGATCGCAAATCTGGGAGAACGAAGAAGATGCTACCGACCAGGAAACCTTGTCACCTGAAACGGACTGACTTCCCGGCACCGTATTCGAATAGAACGTCGCATTCGGGAACAACGAAGCAATCTTACCGATTTCGTCGTAGCTCATATCCGTTTTGATCTTGCCAGCGATATCGTCGGCGCTCATGGCGAAATCAAGGCCGCCCTTGTCTTCAAGAGCCTGCACAAATGCAGTAAACACCTGATTCTGAACATTAGCGCGCTGTCCGTATCCATCGGTATAGTTTTTGGCACTTACATAAACGAGGGCCTGATCCCCGTTTAAGGTTTGCTGACCGGGGTCGAGTACTGCAGTTCCCACCGTTGGATCATCAACGTATTGCTCTACGTTGACATTCAACCCACCAAGAGAGTCAACGAGCGAGGCAAAGTCTTCGCCCGTAATCCTTACATAGTGGTTGATGTCCTGACCGACAAGCGAAGAGACCTGCTTTACCAGCTCGCGCTCATCCTTAATATGGGGAGCATCTCGCAGCATGGTCCCCTTAGAGTCGGTATCGGAATAGGTGGCAGTAATATTGCTGGGTATATTCAGCAACGAAACCGTATTGTTCTGGTAATCCACGCGTAAGACAGCCAAGTAGCTGGCACACTCGTTTTCGCCGCTCCCATTGAGGCCCGCAAGCAACGTATAAGTGGGCTCATCATTCTTTGCCGAAACAAGCGCACTGGATACACTGCTGTCGTCAAGCGCCATCGAGGAAGAAAGCGAGTTGCGATAGGCGCATGTACCGAGGTTCAGCGCAATAACCACAATCAGAATGATGCCGACGATCAACGTAATACGGCTCACATTGTCTCGGTGGCGCATAAAGCTTTCGGTTCGCGACTGCCCTACTTTTCGGCGTGACGTGCGTTCGTCAACCGAACGAGATTGAATATGGATCTGACGCACTTCGCCGGTTCGGCGACTCGGCACCGCTGAGGTACGAGGACGGCGCGAATGGGCAGAGGCTCGGCGCTGGGACTGAGGCCCACGAGAACCAGACGCATGCGACCCAATTACCGAGGAAGACCAATCGGCTTTATTTCGAGACGAGGGACGGCGACGGCCCGNNAGGGACGGCGACGGCCCGAGCCGCCACCATGCATTCCCCTATTGTTCCTTGCTGCCATCGCGCCTACCTACAGCGTTTTGCGTTCGACGTTCGCACCGATGGCATGCAATTTGCCAACGTAGTCTTCGTAACCGCGATCGATATGATGAATGTCATGCACAACCGTTTCGCCCTCTGCGGCGAGGCCGGCAATTACCAGAGCGGCACCGCCACGCAAGTCGGGCGAGGAAACAGGAGCGCCCTCGAGTTTGCTAACGCCTTGGACCAGTGCGTGATGCCCCTCGACCGCAATACGGGATCCCATGCGATTGAGCTCGCTGGCAAACATAAAGCGATTTTCGAAGATGTTTTCAGAAATGACGGAGTTGCCTTCTGCAAAAGAAGCCAAAAGCATGAACTGGGCTTGAAGATCGGTGGGGAATCCAGGATGAGGAAGCGTCTGAATGTCAGTGGCGCGCAAAGGCTGGGTGCGCGAAACGGTAATGGAATCCTCCGTAGTGGAGATATCGCACCCCATATGCTCGAGCTTCATGAGTGCCATGCGCAAATAAGACGGATCTATCCCCTGAACGGTAACAGGACCGCCGAGCAACGCACCCGCCGTCAGGAACGTGCCCGCTTCGATACGGTCGCCCACCGTAGTGTGCTCACAAGGGTGCATCTCAGAGAGAGCGACACCCTTTACCGTGATGGTAGGCGTACCCGCACCCTCCACATGAGCGCCCATGGCATTCAGCATATTGGCAAGGTCGACGATTTCAGGTTCACGCGCAGCATTATCGATAACTGAGGTACCAGGAGCAACCACGGAAGCCATAAGCATATTTTCAGTAGCGCCAACGCTCGGAAACTCGAGCAGCACATCGGCCGAATGCAGCCCATTAGGAGTGGAGGCGTAAAGGTAGCCGTGACTGTTTTCAAATTCAACACCCATAGCTTCAAGCACTTTGAGGTGCATATCGATTTTACGGGCACCGATTTTACAACCACCAGGCATTGCAACGCGTGCGCAACCAAAACGACCCACGAGCGGACCCAACACAGAAATGCTAGCGCGCATCTTCGAAACAAGCTCGTAGGGCGTATCGTGACCTTCGGCATGCTCTGTATCGATGATGAGCGAATGGCCATCCCATTCAACCGTTGCGCCCAAGCTGCGAATTACGTCGTTCATGATCTCAATATCGGAGATATGGGGAATGTTGTGGAGCGTGCTCTTACCTTGGCCCAACATTGTTGCCGCAATGAGCTTCAACGCGGAATTCTTGGCACCGCTGATCTGTACCGTACCTGAAACGTTTTCGGTTTCACGCGCAATAATTACTTCTTCGGACATATCTCATGCACCCAATCTACTTGATGCGGATTCTTCATAGCCATGTCAAATCGAAACAAGGCATGCTTATTCTATTTATAGCCCTATTATGCAGACAAGCCCTCCCAGAGAAGGGTTTTACCCCAAATCTCTGGAAGGGCTTGCAGAAAAAGCGTTGTTAAGTTCGCTTACTCGCCCAGCATGAAGCGGGTGAAGGAAACGATCTCGATGGTGGTGCCAAGAGCCTTGGCAACCTCAGCCGTGTACTCGTTTACAGACTGATCGGGGTTCTTAACGAAAGCCTGCTCGGTGAGGCAGTTTTCCTTGTAGAACTTCTCCATACGACCGGTAGCGATCTTTTCCTGGATGTTCTCAGGCTTGCCGGACTCTGCGGCCTGTGCCTTGTAGATACTCATCTCGTGCTCAACAACTGCGGGATCTACCGATTCGCGAGTTGCGGATACGGGGCTTGCAGCAGCAACCTGCATAGCAACGTCACGGCCATACTTCTTGAAGTCGTCGTTGGTTGCGAAGGAAGCGTCGCCCAGCTTGAACTCAACCAGAACGCCGATCTTGCCACCGCCATGAATGTAGGAAGCAACAGCGCCTTCAGGCTGCTCAGCAAAAGCGAAGCGGGAGAGCTGGATGTTTTCGCCCAGGGTGTGGATAGCGTCGGTTACGACAGCCTCTACGGTTTCGCCTTCGATCTCGGAAGCCTTGAGAGCCTCGAGGTCGGCAGGCTTGTTAGCGAGAACGGCCTTAGCGATCTTCTCTGCGTATGCACGGAACTTTTCGTTCATGCCTACGAAGTCGGTTTCGCAGTTGAGCTCTACGAGAGCGCCATCATGGCCGCACTCGGAAACGAGAGCCAGAACGGTACCCTCGTCGGTTGCGCGGCCAGCCTTCTTAGCAACAGCAGCAAGACCACGGGTGCGGAGCACGTCTACGGCCTTTTCGAGTTCGCCTTCAGCCTCAACCAGAGCCTTCTTGCATTCCATCATGCCAGCGCCGGTCATCTCGCGGAGTTCCTTAACGAGTGCTGCGGTGATTTCTGCCATGGTAATTCCTTTCAGATAGAACCCTCGCCCACTAGACGGGCGAGGGAGAAATTGCAATGGATTCGTTTAGCGCTTATTCAGCAGGAGTTGCCTCTGCAGCAGCTTCAGCTGCGGGCTCTGCGGTCATGTCCTCAACGGTGACAGGAGCGCCAGTGCCAGCGATAACAGCATCAGCAACGAACTCTGCGAGCAGACGGACGGAGCGGATTGCGTCGTCGTTTGCGGGGATGCCGAAATCAACGTCGTCGGGATCGCAGTTGGTGTCGAGCGTGCCAACAACGGGGATGTTGAGGCGGTGGGACTCGTGGATAGCGATCTGCTCACGGTTGGTGTCGATGATGAAGATCATGTCAGGGGTCTTCTTCATACTACGGATACCGTTGAGGTTGGTCTGCAGCTTAGCGAGTTCCTTCTTCAGAAGGATCTGCTCCTTCTTGGGCAGAAGCTCCATACGGCCGTCAGCTTCCATAGCCTCGAGCTCTTCCATGCGCTGAACGCGAGAGCGGATGGTGGTGAAGTTGGTGAGCATACCACCGAGCCAACGAGCATTTACGTAAGGCATGCCGCAGCGGTTAGCAGCTTCAGCAACAGATTCCTGAGCCTGCTTCTTGGTGCCTACGAACAGAACCGTGCCGCCCTTTTCAGCGCAACGGGAAACTGCGGTGTAAGCAGCGTCGAGACCGTACATGGTCTCCTTGAGGTCGATGATGTAGATGTCGCCACGGTTGCCGAAGATGAAGGGCTTCATCTTGGGGTTCCAGCGACGGGTCTGATGACCGAAGTGGGTGCCTGCGTCGAGCAGGGTCTGTACAGTAATCTTGGACATTCTTTCTCCATTCGTTGTGCCTCTGCGTGAGATCATTCCTTTGTTCGCAACCGCCATGGCGGCCACTAGCGAACGCAGGTCCTTCACGCATGTGTATTAAAACAGCCTTTGCAGTATATCAGCCTTATTGATACGTGCAACAAAATGGAGAAAGAAGACACATTCCTTACCAAGCATTTGCAATGGACGGTGCAAGTAGAGCAATCTTGCCGACCACTGGTTCCACTTACGTACTTGCCGATGCTCAATCAGGACATCCTAACCAAGATCTACTATTACAGCTGATGCAGCAGCAGAAGAACATCTCCCGAAAAACATCTGCCCGCTTATTAAAGGCACCTACGGATTTGCCGTAAGCGAACACTGCCCCTTTACGTACTTTGCCGACCTGATCATCGGCGAAACCACATGCGACGGCAAAAAGAAGATGTACGAGCTCCTCAACGACATCAAAGATGTCCACGTCATGAACCTTCCGCACGCCCGCAATGCTAAATGGGCTCCTCGCGTATGGCGCGAGGAATGCGTTGCGCTCAAGGAAGAGCTCGAGCGACGTTACGATATCGAAATCACCGACGAAATGTTGTAGGCAAGTCGAGATATCTTCCCCTCTTTACGGGATGATACGTCTCAACCGCCAGCCCCGTCCGCGCGAAAAAAAATGCCGAG
>FR884610.1:12239-15761 GCA_000436075.1 Eggerthella sp. CAG:209
CCGAGCCGCTTTTGCGGACTCGGCATTTTTTGATAGCGAATTGGCTACGCGGCGTTATTTGCCCGCCAAAACGTCAAGATCGACAGGACCGGAAACGGAACCGTCGGCCTCTGCAGCCTTGATCTGCTCGTCGGTATAGCCCAAATCACGCATGATTTCCTCGGTTGCGCTGCCCAACTTATCGGAAGGCGTGTAGTTGGGAGCTTCCTCGGACTCGAACTGAATGGGGGGAGTGGGAACCCAGCGCTCTGCCTCGGGATACTTGATCTTAACAAGATAATCGTTCACCAGAGCGTTCTGGTCTTCATAGACATCGAGCGGGGTCTGACACAACTCGCAAGGAATGCCTGCATCCTTGAAGATCTTCAGGGCTTCGGCGGCAGTCATCTTTGCCAGAGCCTCATCCAGAATGCCAACCACTTCGGCGTTCAAGCCATCTGCGTTCATCTTGTTGCAGTTGTTCAAGCGCTCAGAGCCAATAAGGTCCTCGCGGCCGATAAGGCCCATGATCTTGTCGTAGTCGCGATCGTATTCAGGGTCGCACATGGCGATAGACTTGCCGTCGCCTGCAGTGTAGACGTTGTTGAAGGGGCAAATAACCTCAAGACGGCTCTTGGGATACGGATTGCCGTACTGAGCAGAAATCATGCCCGTCATCAATGCGTAGATAGCAGCATGCTGCAGTGCGCACGTTACGTACTCACCTTCGCCAGTCTGGTTACGCCCGATAATCGCAGCGCAAACGCCAGCAGCAAGGAACATGGAAGCCTGAAGATCGCCATAGCCGTTGGTGGGAATCATCGGGGAATCGCCACGGTTTACCGTGGTGCCGAATACGCCGCCACGAGCCATGTAGCAGGTTACGTCAAAGCCAGGATCGTCCTTTTCGGGGCCCTTCTTACCGTAGCCCAAGCCGTGAGCCATGATGAGCTTCGGATATTTTGCATGCAGGGTTTCCCAGTCGAGACCCATTTTCTTCAGGGATTTCGTACGGGTGTTGGTCAGGAATACGTCGGCATCGGCAAGGAGCTTGTCCATAACCTCAGCGCCCGTTTCGCTCTTCAGGTTCAACGAGATGAATCGCTTATTCAAGTTGCACATATCGAAAGCGAGGTTCTCTTCGTCCGACATGGGCATGTTGAATACCGCCGCTTGGGTTACGCGCAGCGGATCACCCTTGGCTGCCTCGACTTTAATGACGTCGGCACCCCATTCGCCCAATACACGACCAGTCGCAGGCGTTGCCATATACGTAGTAAGATCGACAACCTTGATTCCCTTAAGTGGTTTCATTGGATCTCCTTTCCCCCTCCCCGGGCGGCTTTTTCGCGTAAGCATTGCACGCATAGCGCCCCTGGTGCGCATATAGCACCCGGAGAATCACAAACCAATGAACCTATTATAGGTTAGCAACAGCAAAGCTATAGATCGAAGTCATTGCATTCAGCAATAATTCCAGTTGAAACTTATAAAAAACCAATCGAGCAGGAAACAGATCCATCAAGGCTGTTGCGGTAATAATTAATAAGAACGAGCTGAATGCAAAAAGCGAGCTCCGATTGTCTAAACAGCAACTGGAGCTCGCTTTGGTGAACATAGGTCCCCTTTTGGCACCCTGACGGAAACTCGTTTGAATTAACGCAAGGGCCCTTAGACCCCCTGGAATCCTGAACAAATGCAATTAGTTTTTACCCGATTACTTCCCATCGCGCAAAGCCTTGAGCTTCGCCAAGGTATCGGGGTTGATCCGCTCTGCAACCGTGGAACGACGATGCACTTCAAGGGTGCGGTCGCGCTTGGCCTCGTCGCCTAAATCTTCCATTTCAAGGCTAAAGCCATTGGCGCTCATGCGATCGACGCCGCCGCCAAACACCGTATCCTGGATAGTGGCATCAGAGGTTACCACCATCACCTCCAAACGATTTTCGCGCGCATCATATGCGATTTTCTCTATGACCTTATCGGCAGAAGAGCCATAGGGTGAAAAGACCACCTTCACGCCACCGATACGCTCGGTTTTGCCTGCCGATTCAGGGTTGTCAGCACCATCAAAAACGATAATCGCCTTGTACTCAGTCCCCGCAAAAGCCGCAACGTCGCTGATCAGCGCCTCGCGAACTTTGTTGAATGTTTCGTGGGTATAGTCCTCTTCGCGCCTCATGTGCACATAGCGCTGACCGCTTCGCAGCACATTGTACCCGTCGACGATAAGAAGTTTGTTACGTTTTTTAGCCATGAAAACCGCTCGATTCAAACTGAGGTCCGAATAACACGTTTATGGGAATAATTGATGCCCGCCCTGCATGCAAAACGGAGCTCCGCGCTGAAGTCAAAACAAACAAAGCCCCGACGCGAGCATGGAGCAAACGGGGGAAAGAGGCAGGATGCCGTTCCTTATTATTCCCTACATTGCCTCATCCACTCGTACATGCAGGCAGTAGAAGCCTGAGCTACATTCAGAGAGCCAACTTCTCCTGCTTGGGGCAAGGAAACCAAAAAATCGCAGCGTTCCTGGGTAAGGCGAGCAAGGCCTTCTCCTTCGTTGCCCATTACCAGTACCAAGCGGCCCGCCAAGGGCGAATCCCAAATGCACTGCTGTGCCTTTTCGGAAGCGCCGGCAACCCAGAAGTTTTCCTTTTTCAGGTTTTCAATGGTTTGCGCAATGTTGCTAACCTGGGCGATTTTGATATGAGAAACTGCGCCGGCAGAGCTTTTGTACGTTGCCGCAGTTACATGAGCCGAACGCTTGTTGGGAATAATGATGCCTGATGCGCCCACCACTTCTGCCGAACGAGCGATAGCGCCCAGGTTGCCCGCATCGGTGATATGGTCAAGCACCACAATAAGTGCCTTGCCGTCATTTGCTTCAGCGCGCTTGTTGGCAGCAATGACAATTTCATTCACATTGGAATACTGATATGAGCCAGTTTCCAGCATAAGGCCCTGGTGAGAACCGCGCTCGGAGCGCTCATCCATTTCATGGCGCTTGATCTGCTTCACCGAAATCTTCATTTTGTGAGCACGGCGAACCACTTCATCAACCGCTTTGTCACCCTTCAAGCCTTCAGCGACATACAGACGCTTAACGGGAACGCCCACCTTCAAAGCTTCCAGAACCGGACGCTTGCCTTCAATATATTCAGCCATGAACAAGCCTTTCAAACGAAATAATGTGTCCAGCTATGATAGCGCACCAGAATATGAGAACCCGCATTCCGCACCAAAGAGCAGTGCGAATTCGCGAATCGGCGCACACGCCAAATCAATCAGGACATGCGCCAGCCAAGGAACGACCCGAATCCTAAACCAGAGCATACGCCTGTAATCTAGCAAGCGGTCGGGTACCCCACCCCCCAGCACCGTCCTGAGGCCAGCCCATGAGCCCAAAACAAAAAATCGCTCCTAATTGCAACTTTTTTGCGATTAGGGATCGTCGCGAGTTCCCCCGATCGCAGATTAAGGTCCGAAAGCGCAGCAAAATGGCTATATTGCGGCTCTTTTCCGCTTTGCGGGAGCGAAGGG
>FR884611.1:0-13321 GCA_000436075.1 Eggerthella sp. CAG:209
CGGAAAAACGTCCGCACCCCCTATTGACCCGTAATTGCATAAAATCAACACTCCAACCCCGGCCTGGCCGAGAGCGATAAACACATTGGATTATTGTGCCCAGTTTCTCAAGCGCGCGCTTCCATATACGACTCCTTAGGCAATGAAATATCTATCAATATGACACTTAGATAATCTTATAAAAGGTTACAGAATGGTACCTAATTAGCACTCTCGGCATTCGAGTGCTAAGAAACGCGTAGTATTGCAGTTGTCAAAAGAAGCAACGGCCGCGCAAGGGAAATCGGCAAGCCAACAATCCCCTTGCGTGGCAAAGAAAGAAGATGATAAGGATGTTGGCACGTAGGAACTTTTTCAATGACTTTATGAGCGATCCTTTCGATTTCGGATTCTTCGGAACCGAACCAGCGCCTAAGGCAAACGCGTCTCTGATGAAGACCGATGTCAAAGAAACCGACAAAGCCTACGAACTCGATATCGATTTGCCTGGGTTCGACAAGGAAAACGTTCAAATCGAGCTAAACGATGGCTACCTCACCATCAACGCTTCTACCAATGAAGAGAAGGAAGACAAGGACGAAAACGGCACCTTCCTTCGCAAGGAACGCTTCGTTGGTTCATGCCGCCGCAGCTTCTACGTTGGCGACGATGTTTCGGAAGACGACATTTCCGCTAAGTTCGAAAACGGCATCTTGAGCATAAACGTACCCAAGAAGGAACTGCCCAAGCCCGAAGATCGCAAGCGCCTCATTTCCATCGATTAGCCCTAGCGCCTGCCATCCCCATCCAGATAGCTCCAACATAACCAGAATGATGCTCTAGGCTTTTAATTGCCCCCATTCCCCAACTTGAACCGCCCCCATTTCTTGGACATGAGAAATGGGGGCATTCTTTTAGCGCAACCCGATTCAGACAGAATCGGAAGCGCCACAGACCTGGTGATTTCCCGTATACTAAGCAAAGTAGAAGGTGCTTTGCGTCGCATGGCTTCGTAAGCTAATCTCTATCGCGAAACCCATTCGAGGCACCGTTTCGTACGCAGCAAAGCGAGGGGCCGACATGTCGTACATCGAATTCAACAACGTTGTTAAGCGGTACGGGTCGGGTGCAGCAGAAATCAGGGCCCTTGATGGCGCGTCTTTTTCCGTTGAGAAAGGCGAGCTCGCCGTAATCCTTGGCGCGTCAGGCGCCGGTAAAACCACCGCTCTGAACATCTTGGGTGGTATGGACGGCGCCACCGATGGCAGCGTTCTCATCGACGGGCAGGATATCGCTCGCAGTAGCGAATCGCAACTGGTGGAATACCGCCGCGCCGCCGTGGGGTTCGTGTTCCAGTTTTACAACCTAGTTCCCAACCTTACGGCGCTTGAAAATGTCGAGCTTGCTTCACAGATCTGCCCCGATTCCCTCAATGCCGCCGAAACGCTCTGCCGCGTTGGGTTGGAAAAGCGCCTCAACAACTTCCCCGCCCAACTCTCTGGCGGCGAACAACAGCGCGTTGCCATCGCCCGAGCACTCGCGAAAAACCCCAAGCTCCTCTTGTGCGACGAGCCCACAGGAGCTCTCGATTACCGCACCGGCAAACAGATTCTTCAGCTGCTGCAGGACACCTGCCGCTCTTCGCACATTACTGCGCTGGTTATTACCCACAACGCTGCCCTGGCCCCTATGGCCGACCGCGTTATCCGCATGAACAGCGGACGGGTAACCAGCATCGAAACAAACGCACACCCCACGCCAATTGCTGAAATTGAATGGTAGCCAATCATGGCACGAGCATTTTCTAAAGACACCTTTCGCACTATCGCCAACAGCAAGAAGCGCTTTATTTCCATCCTGGTCATTTGCGCATTGGGCGTAACCATGGTGTGCGGCCTGCGCGCATCCTGCGTTGACCTGCGCAATTCCGCCGATGCTTTCTTCAGCGAGCAAGGCCTCTACGATGTATGCGTGCAGTCAACCTTAGGGCTGACCACAGACGATGTTGCAGCCGTTTCTTCGCTAGAAGGCGTTGCCGTTGCAGAAGGAACTTGGGAAGAAGAGACCTATACGCCACTCGGCCAAAAACGCGCAAGCGTAGGGGTAAAGGCCCTTTCAAGCGAGGGGTTCAACATGCCCAAGGTTCTTGACGGCTCCCTACCCGCAAATGAGCACGAAGTTGCCGTAACTGAAAACTACCTAACCGACTCGGGTCTTTCGCTCGGCGATACCGTAACGCTTGAAGAGAACGACAACGAGGTATTCCAGCGAACCCAATACACCATCACCGCTAGCGTGATCGACCCAACCGAGCTCACCAACCCCAATGGATCCATCGCCATACGAGCCAGTGCATCTCCCGACTACTCGTTCTTCGTAACACCCGATGCCGTAACCGCCGATGTGTTCACCGCCATATACGTGAAAGCCAAGAACAGCACAGGCGCGAAAAGCTTTTCTCCAGAATATTCCGCGCTTCTCGACAACCTCACCACCCAAATTGAAGGGATCAAAAAACAGCGCGAGGAGGCGCGAACAGAGCAGATTCGTCAGGACGCACTCGACGAAATCTCTAAAGCAGAAGCCGAGGCAAATGAAGAACTATCCGATGCACAGCGGAAAATCGACGATGCGCAAAGCACGCTTGATTCAGGCAAACGGGAAATTGCCGCAAACAAGCGCACTTTGCGCAACAGTGAAAACACCCTAGCCCAATCAGAAGCCGAGCTTCGACGGCAGGAGAACCAGCTGGCAAGCGCCTCAAAGAAAATCGAGGATGGCTATGCTGCAATCTTAAATGGGCAAGCCCAGATCGACGAAGGCCGAGCCCAGGCAAATGCCGCTTGCGATGATGCAGCGGCGCAAGTTAAAGCCGCTTTGGCTGCTGGCATGATAAGCCAAGAGGAAGCCTCGGCACAGCTTGCGGGCATCGAAGCGCAGCGCGCTCAAACGCTTGCCCAGCTCGATGCCCAGGAAAAACAGCTTTCCGCCGCTAAGCAGGAGCTCGACGCCCAGGCAGCGCAGGTTTCAGCGGGAATGAAGGCAATCTCGCAGGGCCGGGAACAACTTTCCGCAGGCAAACAGCAGCTGAAATCGGGCAAACAGCAGCTTTCCGCCGCCGAGACAGAGCTCACAGAAGGCCAGGCCGAGCTCGACAAACAGCGCGCGCAGTTCGAAAGCAGCAAAGCTGAGGCCCGCGCAAAATTCGAAGACGCCCGGGCAGAAGTGGATGACATCGAGCAAGGGCGCTGGTACGTGCAAACACGCGAATCAAACGCAGGCTATGCCAGCGTCGAGTCGGATGCTTCTTCCATTGAGGCCATCGGGTTCGTGTTCCCCGTAGTGTTCATCGTAGTTGCCGTGCTCATCGCGCTTACCACCATCACCCGTTTGGTTGAAGAAGAACGAGGGCTTATCGGCACCTACAAATCACTGGGGTACCGCAACCGCGCCATCTTGGGCAAGTACCTAACGTACGCGCTTTTGGCGTGCCTCCTGGGTAGCGCCGTGGGCGAGTTCTGCGGATTCGTGCTTTTCCCCGCATTCCTGTTCTCCGTGTTCCAAATCATGTACCTCCTGCCCACGTACCTGCTTTCATTCGACACGTTCTATGGCATGGGCAGTATGCTGTTCTTCATTGCAGGAATTGTTGGGGCTGCAGTGTTCGCCTGCCGCGCCGAGCTTGCACAAACGCCTGCCACGCTCATGCGTCCAAAAGCGCCCCGTTCCGGCTCACGCATCTTACTTGAACGAATCCCCTTCATCTGGAAGCGTTTGGCATTCCTAGATAAGGTAACGGCACGCAACTTGCTTCGCTACAAGAAGCGCTTCTTCATGACGGTATTCGGAATCATGGGGTGCATGGCTTTGCTTATCTGCGGATTTGCCATCAAAGACTCCGTGCATGCCCTTTCCCCTATGCAATATGGCGACATTTATCGCTATGACGCCTTGGCCATCACCGGCCCCAACAGCTTCAAAGAATGCGAAACACTGCTTGAGGGAAGCGAGGAAGTTTCCTCTATCCAGGAAGTTGCCGTCGATTCGATAACCCTCACCTCCAACGGCGACGACGAATCGCTGCAACTGTTCGTGCTGCCCGATGGTGCCGATCTTTCTCCCTATGTTTCGCTTAAAAGCGATGGAGAGGCACTGCCTCTTTCCGAAAACGGCATGATTCTCACGCGAAACGCTGCCGACCTTTTAGGAGTAGGCGCAAACGACGAAATCACCGTAAAAACCAGCGCACTCGACGAAGCGACCGTGCCCATAACCCACATAGCAGACAACTACTTGGGCAATGCCGCCTATCTTACGCAAAGTGCCTATGAACAGCTGTTCGATGAAGAGGTTCAGCCCAACGGCTTCTACCTTGCACTTTCAGGCAGCGACACCGAAAAAGAGGCATTCGCCGACAGCTTGGCTGAACGCAACGAATTCCTTTCCGTTTCCAGTACTCAGCAGATGAACGAGGAATTCTCTAAGTCGTTCGACCTGATCAACACCATTGTGTACGTTATCGTCTTCTTGGCAGCGGCGTTGGCATTCGTGGTGCTGTTCACGCTTTCCACAACCAACATATCCGAACGCACGCGCGAACTGGCAACCATCAAGGTGTTGGGCTTCCGCAAACGCGAAGTTAACCACTACGTGAATAAGGAAACGGTACTGCTAACCATTATCGGCGTAGTTTTAGGCATCCCCGCAGGATACGCATTCAGCCACATGCTCACCTATGTGCTGAAAATGCCTTCCATTTACTTTGCAGTGACCATCGATCCAATCAGCTACGCCTACGCATGCGGCCTCACACTGCTGTTCGCCTTCATCGTGGCGCAGCTCTCCAACCGCACCCTGGCAAAGATCAACATGATCGAAGCATTGAAGAGCATCGAATAGGCACCCACGTTTGAGGGGTGGCAGTTCTTCTCTTGGCCCATCGGCTCGATTTACGCCAGGGCGTTGATTCCCCGAGGGTTGCAAGGCTGCTTTGCCGAAGCGTCATTGACCAGGCTTTCATCAAGGGCTTAGCCCCCGAAAGCTGCCAAAGCTGCTTTCTTAGGCTGCCCCTGGCAAAGTTTGCGCCATTTGTTCTTGCAGTTGCGTCGGTCGATTTCACAGCGCAGATGCTGTATCGGACTTTCTTAGGCCGCCATTGGCCCAATTCGCGCCAGAGCCTGTCCTGTTCGAGATTTACCGGTCCCGTTTGGGTTCCTGAGGATCCCTGAGCTCGGGCTTGCGACGAGGGTTGAAATGATGGCTCAGAGCGTCGCCCAACAGACGCAGCTTCACGATGGCATACGCCGTAACCGCACAGGCAATAAGAAAAATGGGGATGCGCACCAGATTGTCGGCCCAGGTAATGATTACGCCACAGGCAGCAAGGAGCGCCGTCCAAGCCCACATGATAAGCACGGTTGCGCGTTGACTGAATCCTGCACGCATCAGGCGATGGTGGATGTGCCCCTTGTCTGCTTCGTCGATAGGACGATGCTCGCGCTTTCGACGCACAATGGCGAAAAACGTATCAAGGATCGGAACACCCGCCGCCAGAATAGGCACCAGCAGCGAAACGAACAAGGCCGACCGCGCTACAGCAAACAGGGAAATGACGCCCAACGAAAAACCCAGAAGCAGTGCGCCTGAATCACCCATAAAGATAGATGCGGGGAAGAAATTGGATTTCAGGAAGCCTGCGCACACGCCAACAAGAATGACACTGAACAGCGCTGCATCGAAACGTCCGGTAAGCACTGCGAACAGCAAGATGGTTATCACGGAAATACCCGTAATACCTGCTGCCAAGCCATCGAGGCCGTCAATCAAGTTGATAACGTTGGCAAAAGCCACCAGGTAAAACACCGTTAGAGGGTAGGCGACCCAGCCAAATTCAATGTACCCTTCGCCAAAAGGATTATGGATGCTGGAAAATAGCAGGCCAGAACAGGCAACCACACAAGCAGCAACTATCTGTCCCAGCATCTTTGCTTTGGGGTTTAGATCAACCACATCGTCAACGGCGCCCACGAGAAATATCAAAACCGTGCCCAGCAAAACGCCCCAATAGTTGACTTCAATGCCGTTGTAGTCGATGAAAGGGTCAACCCACCCGAAGGCATAGACACCAAAACCAGCAACGGCAAGCGCCGCCAAAATGCCGCCGAAAATAGCCACACCGCCCATACGCGGAATGGGAAGCATGTTTACACGGCGAGCACTGGGGTAATCGATAGCATCAAGCTTGATAGCAAGCTTGCGGGCAAGAGGGGTCAAGGCAATGGTAACCACTGCGGCAACGGCGAAGAGAACGCCGCATTCAAGCCAGTCCATGCGCCCCCCCTCTTTCTCGAACTTATTGGATAGCGCGGCAGAACGCGCTCACGTCAAATGATGATTATATACCGAAGAGACGCTTCTCCCGACTACAGCTAACTAACGGCATCGCAAGCGCAAAGAGAGGAAGGCCGTCATCTACGTCGGCGCAGAAAAACAACCGCCGGATTTTATCGGTTTTTCGCATGGCCCTGACTTGCGCGAGCGCGGCCCCTCCGCTTCGGGAATCGCAACCGTGAAGAAGTTCGGACCACCCGCACCCATGCCGAAGAGCCTTGCAGTTCCCCTCCGCCAACAGCTTACTTTTGCAGCCTTTGTGGAGAGCAGCCACCAAAACGTGGAAGTACCTTGTACTCCCCGTCAGGCAACACATGCAGCACTACTGCATTGTGTAGAATGAGCGAGTTGAAACCCGTAGATTCAGGAGAAGGTGTTCGTGTCACACAGTCCCGCGATAAGCGTCATTATTCCTGTCTACAACGTAGAATCTTGGCTGCGTCGTGCCGTTGGCTCGCTGCAGAATCAAACATGCACCAGCTACGAGATTCTGCTGGTAGACGATGGAAGCACCGATGGCAGTGGCGCTCTGTGCGACAAACTTGCCGATGACGATGTGCGCATCCGTGTAATCCATCAGGAAAACCAGGGAGCCGCCGCTGCACGCAACGCCGCTATCGAAATCGCTCGTGGCGATTACCTGTACTTCATGGACGGCGACGACTGGTGCGATCGCACCATGCTGAAGGACATGTACCGCGTTGCTTCCGAGCACAACCTCGACCTTCTTATTACCGGTTTTACCATCGACACGTACTATGACGACGAAGGCAAGTACTATCGTGAGCTGCGCAATGCACCCGATCGCATCTTCGAATCGCAAGAAGAATTCCGCGCAAACGCCTGCCAGCTTTTCGATGCCCAACTTCTGTATGCGCCGTGGAACAAGCTGTATCGTCGCAGCTACATCAAGGAAAAGGGCATCCGATTCCCTGGCACGTTCTGGGACGACCTGCCGTTCAACCTCGATGTCATGCGAGAGGTTGAACGCGTGGGGTGCATCGACGGTCACTACTACCACTTCCTGCGTGCTCGCGCCGAAAGCGAAAACACCAAGTACCGTCCCGACATGTACGACAAACGTGAAGAAGAACATCGCTGGATGAACGAGCTATACGCGTATTGGAACTTGGATTCTCCCGAAATCGAGGAGTTTTTAGCCCGTCGCTACGCAGAACGGCTAGTTGGCTGCATCGAAAACGTAACTAACCGCAACTGCACGCTTTCGAAGGAAGAAAAGCGCGCCGCCATCAAGCAAATGATATCCACTCCTCACGCACGCGAAGCGTTGAAGAAGGCGCGACCCCGCACCAAGATGATGTACCTGGTATTGGCGCCCTTGCGTATGGGTAACATCACGCTCACCATGACGGAAAGCGAATTCATAAGCTGGGTGCGCCAAAACAGCACCAGCCTTTTCGCACGCCTAAAAGCAAACCGCTAATCAAGAGCTCGCAGATGCGAGCTCTTTCTTTCCTTGCGCCCAAGGGATTACGACAAAAGCGCATCAGCCAAGAACAATTCGCGAAGCCCGGAAAACTCACTGCAATCAGCTGCTTTTTTGTTAGGTTCGGAATGCGCGCCGCATGGCGGTGTCGGGCTGGGTCTGGAGCCGCGAAAGCCACTCTGAACGCCATTCCTGTTAGATGTTCAAAGAGCATCTTCATTCAGCTTGAAGCAATGAAGCGCATGAAAAAGGAGGCCCGTAGCCTCCTTTTGAACAGCGGAATGGGTGGCTTGAGGCGCTCCAGACCCCAGCCCGACACCGCCATGCGGCGCGCATTCCGAACACTTATTTAATTAAAAGCACGCAGCCAATTACAGTAAGCAGGACGTAGGTGAACTTCACGAACTGCTCTTGGCTGATGCGCTTCTGGATAAGGCCGCCCAACCAGGTGGAAAGAATAAGCAAGGGGATGCACACTGCCAACGTAAGCAAGCCATCACCGCCAAGTGAGCCGCCTTGAATGCCATAAAGAGCATAGGCACCGTTCAGGAACACCCAGGTCATAGTGGTGGTTGCCCGGAACGCTTCCTTATCCCGAATCTTCTGCAAAGCGTAAATAGCCAGGAAAGAGCCGCCAGAAACAAACATGCCCTGAATAAGGCCGGCTATGGCAAGAATGCAGTACAGAAGCCAATCGGGTAAAAGCTTATTGTTCTTGTTAAAGAACAAGCCGCGGATAGCAATAATCAAAACCGCAACACCGTATACCTTAGAAAGGATACTCAGCGGGGCAATGGTGTTGATCCACGCGCCAATGGCCATGAAAATCGCCATGATCACGCACATCTTCGCAAGTTCTTTCCACACCACATGCTTGATACCTGTGAAAGCGATAAGCACGCTGGCAAGAAATCCGGTGCAGTTCAACACCACGATGGACTCTTCGTGGCCAATGGTGGCCATGCCCACTGGCATTGCGAAGATATTGCCCGCGAAGCCGGTAATACCGTTAATTAGGTAGGCGAAGAAAAACGTGCCCCAGAATAGGTATTTTTCCATGAACTTCCCCTTTAACGCGCCTCCCCCAGGCGCATTTCATCCGCGAATATGGAAGCCACTTTACTCTTGTAGAGTGAATAGTGCAAAACCGACAGGGAAAAGCGCCCTGCAGGTTTTATTGGCAATTAAAGGCAACGTCGGCATCGTTGCCCAGAGCGGGCTTCATTGGGCTTCCCAACAATGCAGGATCTGCCAGACTCCACGTAATGCAGGCTCTGTGAAGTTTCGATATCGGCACAAATTGCGCTAAGTGCCGACCACGCAGTTTCCACGTCCGATGTAGATTAAACGGGTTTTGCGTCCAGAATGATGCCGCGTCAACGTCGTGTCCCAATGAGGGCAACGCAAAGCTCTTGCGCCCGCCTCGTCGATTGACGGCGTCCCACATGCACACAGCACTTACTTTCACCGTTTTCACCGCATCGCTCGATTACGCTACACTTAAACGGATTTACGCGGCGCGCTAAAACCACCACGCAAATCAAAAAACCAATTTATCTCTTGCGGTTACCGCAAGCCATCGGTCAAATAGGCAGGCACATTTGCGCAGCCGCAACAAAACACTCGGAACCAAACACGATAAGTAGGCATATATGAATATCGAAGAACTCAATACCGCTCTTGCTCAAATCTTTGCCAGCGACGATCTGCTAAAAAATGAGCCCATGAGCAAACACACCACGTTCCGCTGCGGCGGTCCCGCTCAGTTCTTCGTTCGAGCAAGCAATGCCGCAGACATTACCGCGGCAATCAGCGCCGCCGAAAAGGCAGATGCTCCCTGGTGGATCGTAGGCTGCGGAAGCGATTTGCTCGTTTCCGATGCAGGCTTGCCTGGTGTGGTTATCGAAATTGGCGAGCGCATGGCCCACATTTCCATCGACGGATCCATTGTTCATGCTCAAGCTGGAGCAACCAATGAAGCTGTTGCGCAAGCGGCGCTCGAAGCGGAGCTTACAGGTTACGAGTTTGCCAGCGGAATCCCAGGTTCTGTTGGTGGAGCGGCAATCATGAACGCAGGCGCCTACGATGGCGAGTTCAAAGATGTTGCGGTTAGCGTTTCCTGCCTCTTCCCCGATGGTACGGTTCGCGAAATCCCTGCAGAAGAAGCCGATTGGAGTTATCGCCACAGCATGATGAGCGATAAGGGGCTTGTTGTGCTGGGGGCAACCCTTCAACTTGCGGCAGGAGACAAGGATGAGATTCGCGCCAAGATGGACGACTTGTCCCAACGCCGCTCTTCCAAGCAGCCTCTCGAAATGGCAAGCGCAGGCAGCACGTTCAAGCGCCCAGAAGGCTATTTTGCAGGCAAACTCATTCAGGATTCAGGCATGCAAGGCCATTCAGTTGGGGATGCCCAGGTTTCCACCAAGCATGCTGGTTTCGTGGTGAATACCGGCAACGCAAGTGCAGCCGATGTCTTGCAGGTTATCCGCGACGTGCAAGCGGCAGTAGCAGACCAGTTCGGCGTTACGCTTGAAACCGAAGTGCGTATGTGGGGATTTGACCCCACCAATAACTAGCGCGGCGTCTTGCTAATTTAGTGCGCTTCGTGTAGATCAATAGTCATAGCGTACGCAAGATAGAACGCCACAACCGTCATCGCCGCAAAGACCACTGCCCACGCCCACGCCGCTTCAGCGATGGAAAATACTACAATGCCTGAGGATAAAGCGCCCGCAACAAACGTCATAGCCCGAGCGGCTTTACGCATGGGGACATACTTCAGGCCTTCGGCCTGTGCCTTGCTTGCGTTCTTCACGTTTTTAGCCATAACCGCACCTCCGATGAATTAAAGAGGGTGCCCCATTCGCTAATAGAATGGGGGCACCCTCGTTTGTTTTCGCATTCATCGTAACTGCGAAGTATTTCCGTTGTGCAACGGTCTTGTTGCCATGTTGGGTCGTTTCCGAATCGTCCCCTTCGAAAACGAAGGCCCCTCAAGTCACAAGCATCTTTTTGCGGATGCAGCCAATCCAAAACAAAGCGATCTTATGGACGAGGCCGATTCGGACCGAAAATGCCCTTGCAAATAGAGACGATCGGGTCGAAACCTTAAAAGACGATGCCGGACCAGACCGAAACGTCCACAGATGAAGCTGATTCTGTCCGAAAAAACTCCCCGCTAACAAGACCGGGCTCAGACCGCAGAGCCTTTTACAGGTGAGGCTGATCGAAGCTCGGCTTCATGCTGCCATCCTCCGGACGATTGAACAGCGTTTCTTCACCACAATCTTTGCATGTGCCCACCAGAACCTTGCGGGGCATGAATGTCAGCACGACGTAAGCGATGGCAAACGCGATAGAGAAATATGGCATTACAAATGCGATGCCGATAATAACGATCGCCGTGATTACATGCACGTACCACTTGCTGGGAACGCGGCGCTTTTCAGCCGTGTACTCAAAATGGGTGCCGCCGCAATACGGGCAGATAATCACCGTTTCGTCGTTCTTTCTTTTATTGGGATTGGTTTTCTGGTTCTTTTTCTTGGAGCTCATCCAGCATCCCTCCGTACAAATTCATCCAGCATGATTGCTATGCCGAATGCCCTCTCTCTACACGCACGCCATTTCCCCTTTGTTGCTTCACCCTAAGCGCAAATCACAGCCCCGCCATCAAAGGCAAAGCTCAACGATCTCTACTCACTTTGCCACGAGCACGCGCTGCTTCGAATACATGCTTCGCTTTAACGCAGGGCAAGCCTAAAAGGCACGCGTTTTATACGATGAGCATAAGAATACCACCTGCACCACTGGGCATCTGCACGGCATCGCCATCCGTTACCTATCTATATTCGTAAGAAATGAATCCATAGAAATTGAATGAGATAGACGAATAGATTCCCAATAGATCGAGAAATAATTCACCTCTTCCTCGTATCATAGCTAAAAGCTATCGGTTCCTATTCGAAAATGAATATTACCCATTCGCATCGAACATGTTCGGTTTTTTACCGAGGAGTAGCATACACAAACGTTTGCGCACCCGCGCAACAGAACTCTACGAATCCAAGGCGTCATGAGTGGGCCCGAGGGAGGCTCCTTGCAGGGGATACCGTCTTCGTTTCAAACGAGCAGCATGTCCAAAGAATGTAAGGAGAACGAATTGTCTGCAGCAGCAGAAAAGGTAAAGCACTACGGCTTCGCGCTGGCAACGGTGTACATGTGCTATTTCACCTACGGCATCCAGGCCCTGATCTTGAGCCAGAACAAAGTCAACTTCTACACCCAATGGGGTATCACCGACCCCACCGCAGGTTCCGCTGCGGTTTCGATGGCAATTGCTGCCATGGGATTCGGCAAACTGCTAAGCGTATGGATTGGCGGCGAGCTCTCCGACCGCGTCGGACGTAAGAAGTTCGCCGTCGCAGGCGCTGTTGCCTACATCATCTGCTTCACCATGATGCTGCTGGCAACCGACGCAACCGCTTGTTACATCGCCGCCTTCTTGTCTGGCGTTGCAACATCCGGCTTCTGGGACGCAGCCCTCTACCCCGCCGCACAGGAAGCAGAGCCCAAATACGCTGCCTCTGGCGTTATCGGCATCAAGGCTGCCGTTTCCGTTATGGGCGTTATCTACCCCATCTTCGTTGCAGCATTCAGTGCACCTCATATTTGGCACGTTAACATCTATCTGCCTATCGTGCTTTCCGTTGTATGTCTGATCATGACCATCGTCACGCCCTTCCGTTACGATGACGAACGTGCCACCAAAACCGATGGCAACAACGGCATAGACGAAGCTCAGGCTGAAATTCAGGCGGCAAAAGACGCCATGCTCAAAAAGCCAGGCGTGCTGGTTCAGGTATTCACCCTGGTCATGGCCTTCATCTGCATGTTTATCATGTACGGCGCACAGCAGTACACCAAGGCATTCGGCATGGCCAACCTTGGCCTCGACGAAATGGGCGGTGCCGCTCTTGCCTCCATTTACACCGTGGGTTCCATTACCGCTGTGTTCTTCTGGGCAGTAGTAATGGGCAAGCTTCGTTGGAACCCACTGAAGGTTCTGTTGATCGACTTCGCTTTCTCCGCTCTGGCCCTGACTTTGGTATTGGTTGTTCCCAATGTCGCCATCGTATACGTTGCCATCGCGCTACTCGGCTTCTTCGCTGCGGGCGGCGCTTTGCAGACGGGCTTGGTTGTTCGCCAGAACTACTGCCCCGGCCCTAAGGGTCGCAACACCGGAATGTACATGACCTTCATGGGTGTTGGCGCAACCTTCCTTCCCTTTATCGTTGGCGCGATGACTACCGCCATGGGAGAAACCGGCGCACTGTACACCATGATGGGCCTGCTGCTCGCAGCGGCTATCGTTGGCCTGTTATTCTGCATCTACCTGGCAATTCAGTCGAAGCCCCTGTTCGGCTACGGCATCAACCACAAGATGGATTAGGGCAAACGCTACAAGCAAGAACTTACTCTGGGGGCTCGGCACTGTTGCCG
>FR884611.1:13343-14867 GCA_000436075.1 Eggerthella sp. CAG:209
CCCCTTTCTTTTCACTTGCCGATTGCTCCAAGCGCAGAGACGTAATCAGGATTCCGGCAGACAATCAAGCAGCGTCTTTATTCGCTACGCTGTTTCACGCGCTTCGCCTCGTTGTTTTGCGCGCAGTTCATGAGCGGCCCAGGTTATGCGGAGGGTGTTCATGGCGTTATCGAGCGTGCTCGTGCATTCGGCACCGGGCACGCCGCGCAGAACATCGACGATGTCCTGAATCTGGCCATTTCCCGGATAGCTCTCCACAGGCGGACACAGCTCTTCTTGCACCAGTTCCGCTTCCTTGCGAACGCCGCCCATCACGCCTTCGTGCGCTACCGCATCGCCATCGGCAAGCGTCTCGATGCGGATCGGCGCAGCGTTGTCATAGTAAGAAAACTCGACGCTTCCCTTGTCTCCATAAATAAGGAATCGGTCGATGGCCTTATACGTGGCATAGCACCAAATCCCCGAAACCATAACGCGGTTTTCGGTCTCGCCCGAAAGGGCAACCGTGTCTTCGCCTGGGTAGAACCCCGTGCGGTTGTCTACCTTCAGGTTGAAATCAGTGATGGTTCCCGCAAGAAACGCAATAAGGTCGAGCATATGCGCATCGCCCTCGAAGAAATGGCTGCCCCCTGAAACCTCAGGGCGAACACGCCAAGGCTTTTCCGCCTCAGGAAGCATCTCTTCGGCGGTTTGGCGCTGAGTGCGAATAACCTGAACGCCGCGAACAGTGCCGATCTTGCCCGCATCAAGCACCTGCTTAAGCTCGCGGTAACGTGGCATTCCGCGACGATAATGAGCCACAAAGCAACGCTTCCCCGCCCTCTCGAACGCGGCCTTTATCTCTTGCGCCTCGCCCCATGAAAGCGCAATAGGCTTTTCGAGATAGCAGTCCTTGCCCGCCTCGGCAACGGCAATAGCATGCTCTTTGTGGCAGTTTGGCGTTGTGGCAACGTAGACAATGTCGATATCGGGACAGTTCAGAAGCTCATTCAGCGAATCAAATGCTCGCCCATGACCGTGGCGCTCGCACCAGTCAACCGCTTTCTGCTTCGTCCGATTCCAGATACCAACTAGTTCCGATCCGTCGGCCAAATATAGGCCAGGGCCATTTTTCGTTTCCACAACGTCACCGCAACCGATGACGCCCCACCTAATTACCTCTTTCTGAGCCATGATGCCTCCCTCTCATGCGCACCTAAAACCCCACATGCGATCAGCTCCACAACGTTGGAACCAACCAAAAAGGGGCGCATTCCGTTATACAAACTGTATCATCGTCGCAAGCAAAGCGCATAGCAAAATGGATGCGAACGGACACGCCGCTTCGCGCTGAACCAGCCCTTTGTATGATCTGCCCCGCTGCGGCAACCCTCCCTTTCCGGGATCCGCCCCGCTGCGACGGTCCGTCTTTTGCAGGATCCGCCCCCGCTGCGACGGTCCACCCTTTGCGGGATTTGCCCCGCTGCAGCGATCCACCTACCGCAAAAACAAAAATCAGAGCGTTTTTGCAACTTTTTTGCGATT
>FR884612.1:0-1537 GCA_000436075.1 Eggerthella sp. CAG:209
TGGCGGCTTGCTGCATCTGGGGCATTAATCAAGGGGAATGCTGCGTCGATGATTGAACTGATTGTAACGACTCGGCGACACGGCTACTCTTCTGGCTTTACGTTTTTCAGGTCTCGCATCAATTCTAGATGCCGTTGATGCTGTTCGAGTTTTGCTTGTTCGATAAGATCATGGCGTTTGTGATGCACTTCAAGCACGGCTTTGGCATGAGCCCGCTTTTTTTCGCGTCGTTTGCTGACCTTTTCATTTGAGGTCTCGGTTAAGTGTGCATAGACCCAATGATCTTGGAGGATCTCGCCAATGTGATGGGGATCGTTGGCAACCTCGCGTGCCGCTTCGACGGGATGCGCATCAGCTACGCGATAGGTAAGCGACGTGAGTAGGGGCATAACGAGAACCGTTATGGCGCCTGATGCTACCAGCACTGAAGCAACATCCTGAGACATTGCGCCTGCCTTTGTTGCTACGGAGGTAACAGCAACAATCAGGGGTAGCGCGGTGGTGCAATAAAGAGCTACGGTTACCCGGTTATGCGAGGACATGGACCGTGTTTCACGATCAGTCGAGAGAGAAACAAAAATTGGTACTGTGCGGATAAGCAGCAGTGAAGCGATAAACCCTATAAGCAGCAGTGGATCCGCTAGCACTGCATAGAGGTTGATCTTTGCGCCTGACACAACGAAGAAGAGTGGCACGAAAAAGCCAAAGGCGATGCCATCGAGTTTATGCTCAAGGCTATTGTTGCCCTCGGGAATGATATAGCGCAGCACGAATCCAGCAGCGAATGCTCCGAGTACTGCATCAAGGTTAAACAGAGCTGAAAGAGTCACGAGCGCCACCAACAGAAGAACGGTAACACGCATGGTGGTCTGTGAGGTGGTGTTAGCGTTTTCGGCAAGGAAGCGATATATCTTTCCCCCAGCTTTACGGGCCTTTGCGGGAATGATTGCGACAAGTACGGCAACCGCCGCAAATAACATGAGGATAACTACGGTTTTCCATTCGGCGCGTGTTGAGAGAAGCAGGGCCATTGCGATAATGGGCCCGAGTTCACCCCATGTGCCGTAGGCGAGTACCGAATCGCCCACACGAGTTCCCAGCAGGTTTCGTTCTTTCAGTATTGGTATTAAAGTTCCAAGCGCAGTTGTTCCCAGGGCGATAGCGAATGCGACACCGCTAAGTTCGGTAGGTGAAACAAAGCCCGAAAGAGCAACGGCGCCAAAGCCTAATCCGAGACATACCAGCCATGTTGCGAACCCTCGTTTTCCCTGGTGGCCAGTAATGTTCTTCGGGTTGATCTCGTAGCCAGCTAAGAGGAACAGGAAGGCAAGACCGAGTTCCGATAGAAGGCCAATTGAATCTGACAGGTGAATAGCACCTACCATATTTGGACCCAATACGGCTCCTGCGATGAGCAGAAAGACTGTTTCCGGGATGGGTTTTTTGGGGATGGCTTGAGCAGCAAGAGGGCATGCTGCAGCAACGAGCACGATGACGGCTAGCGATATGAGGTCTTCAGTCATGGGGACGGCTTTCG
>FR884612.1:1581-1830 GCA_000436075.1 Eggerthella sp. CAG:209
ATTGCGTTTAAGGGCTTTGAAATATCAATATCTTCCCGGCCATGGCACAGTTCTGTGACTTTCGTCAAAAATGACTCCTGGGTTCCGTCGAGCATGCGCAGGGTCAAAGTTACCGTATCAGCATATTGGGTATCTAGCGTTTTGGCGTTGCACTCAGCAGCGATTCTTGCCATCTGATCGTACAGAGGATAGGCGATTCGTAAGGTGATGTCGACGCATACTGAAACGGTTACGCGTTTTGATTCGGCT
>FR884612.1:1844-26879 GCA_000436075.1 Eggerthella sp. CAG:209
CGGCTATGGCGGACTGTGTAGCCTGGGTATAGGCGCGCACTAGTCCGCCAGTTCCAAGGAGGGTTCCGCCGAAGTATCGCGTGACTACGCACGCTATGTCAGTGAGGCCGGCGTGTTGCAAGGTCTGCAGTGTGGGGAGTCCTGCAGTTTTTTGCGGCTCACCGTCATCGGAATAGCGGATGCGTTCGGACGCACCTTCTCCGCGTAAAATGTAGGCATATACGTTGTGACGTGCCATACGATGTTCGGTTCTAATTTCCTCGAGAAAAGAAAGTGCTTCCTCTTCGCTTTCTACATGAGCAAGATGAGCTATGAATCGGCTCTTCTTCTCTTCGATTTCGGCAATGGATCTGCCTGATATCGTTGCATATTCGGACATGAGCATCCCTTATTGGCGTTTTTTTGTTCCGCATCATTTTAGTGCACGTTTCCCCTTGCAATTGCCGATGCGGTAAATTGTTTGATCAAGCTGTTAATAAACTGCACCTGCAGTTCTTAAGCAGGGCGCTTGAAAAAGGAGCAATAGGGATGGATCCTCAACAGGTTGTCTCAAATGATTGCGAAACCCAAAAGGACTATATCGATGATGCCAGGTTAAAGAAAATGATGAAAGAAACCCAGCCATCATTTATGGAACGCTACGGTTCGTGTCTAGTCACGTTTGTCCTTATTGCAATTAATGTTGTTGTCTTTGGAATCGAAGTGGTTTTAAACGGTTTCAATCCCGATATTTCTTCTCTGGTTCTGTTCGATATGGGCGCTATGTTTGCTCCAGCAATTCAGGGGCAAGGGGATTTGTATCGTTTTGTGACGCCTATGTTCTTGCATGTGGACATCATGCATCTCCTCTTTAACATGGCAGCCCTTTATAGCGCTGGTGTGCTGCTGGAATATTTACTTGGTCGGTGGAACTTCCTGCTGCTTTATTTTATTGGGGGTATCACCGGCAATGTCGTTTCGTATCTTGCCGATATCGTGATGGGTACCTATGGGGTTAGCGCGGGTGCATCTACTAGTATTTTTGGTCTGTTTGTTGCTATAGCCTTACTGGGGGTCTTGTCTAAGAAGAACCGCGCGTTTTTATCGCAGTACAGCAAGGGAATGCTTTCCGTTATTGGTTTGAACATTGCATATACCCTGCTTATGCCCAGTGTTTCGTTAAGCGGCCATTTGGGTGGTGCCTTGGGCGGCCTTATCGGAATGTTCATGGTGCCAAGCAAAAACCTACGAGTTCCTGCGGCAGTCCGTGCTGTGGTTTCGGCTTTATGGCTCTGTTCTCTGGTGTATCTGTGCTTTCGGTTGGGGCTAGCTGGGTAGCTGCCGATTCTCTTGTGCTGTTAAAGATTGGGCTCCGTGCCGCTTTACGGTACGGAGCCCAATACGTTTAGTAGAGACGCGCTATTTCAGGAGAGGTGAAAGCTCGCCGTTGCTGAAGACGCTAACTGTGCTAGTGGCACGCGAAATGGCGGTATACAGGCGACGACGTGAAAGATCGTTGTCAGGAAAATCTTCCTTGCTTGCATTTACGATTACAACATGGTCGAATTCCAAACCTTTTGCTAAGGGCAAGGCAAGCAAAATGCTTCCGGAATTAGGTAGCGTGTCACCTTCGCCGATAAGGGCGGGCGAATCGTCTCCAAGCAATTGAGCGGTGCGCGTTGCCGCTTCGGTGTTAAGGGCAACGAAAGCGGTGGTGCCCTTTAGCTCTTTTGACTCCCGAGCTGCTTGAACGAGATCCTGGATGTACTCGGACTCTGTTGCACACTCATGGAACTCAGGTTCGGTATCTGCTCGCTGTACTGATGAAATCTGCATGCCGTCGGCGGTTATGGCAAGCTTGGCGAAAAGCTCTGTGATTGCTGGCGTTGAACGGTAGCTTGTCATCAGGTGGCATTCGCTCACTTCACCGCGCGTTGCTTCGAATACGTGGCGGATTTCGTCGAAAGATGCCGTGCCAGGTTTGATTGCCTGGTTCTCATCGCCTAACAGTAAGAAATTCGCACGGCGAAAATATCGAGACAAGATGGCGAGCTGTGCGGTGGTGTAATCCTGAACTTCATCGATCATCACATACTTAGTGTCGGGGTTGCTCATGCCCGTGATGCGAATTTTCAGATAGAGCCACTCTAGGAAAGACAGATCTTCAATTCCCGCAATACGCTTCCCGATGCGATCGATGCGTAGCCAATAGTCGTTTTTAACCGCTTCAAACGCACTTTCATATTGCTGAGTTAAGAATTTGAGCGTGAAGGCCTTTGCGTTTTCTTCCGTATCCATGGTAATGGGCTCGCCGAAAATGCTTAGTTGGTCGTTGTAGGAGAGCTCACTTACCACGTCTTGGGCTGCAGTGTTGTTTGCCATTTGCCCTAAGCGGCTTTGCAGACGAGTTTCAAGCTCTTCACGAATTAGCGTGATTCGATGGGGACCGGCAGGAGCGTTTTTGAATTTTGCGGCAGCTTTAGCGATTTGCTGGGCGTTGATCAGCACTGTTCCTTGGCTTTTTATATCGCGGAAGTCTTTATCCTGAAGCTCAAGCGAATCGACTGCTTCATCGATAAGCTGCAGTGTTTCAAACGAGGTGTCGAAGCGCTTGAAATCGCGTCCGGGAGGGATTGTTCCTTCGGCGAATTCATTCCAAGTGAGGATGTTGGGGTTGCGTTCCCCCATATCGGGAAGAACATTGTCGATATAGTCACGGAATACGGGATTGGGCGTGATGAGGAACACCTGGCGCGGATCGAGGCTTTCACGTTTTTGATAGAACAAGTATGCGATGCGCTGCAGCAAGACGGACGTTTTGCCGCTTCCCGCAATACCGTTTACTAAAAGTGCCGGTACATCCTTATGACGGATTACGACATTCTGTTCCTTTTGGATGGTGGTCGTAATAGCCTGCATTTGGGAAGTGCGCTGTCTTGAAAGTGAAGCAAGCAAGAGTTCGTCCTGAATGGCTATCGTAGTGTCGAAGCAGGCATTGAGTTTGCTGCCGGTAATGTCGAACTGACGTCGCAGCTTAAGATCAACGTTGATTGTGCGGCCGTTTGCTTCGTATGAAGTTTTACCGTCGGCTTGGTTGTAGTACACCTCGGCTACTGGCGAGCGCCAGTCGACGATTAGTCGTCGATAACTGTCGTCGGAAAGACCCGCATTGCCTATGTAGAGCTCTTTGGGGGCAGCGCCTGGTTTGTATTGGAGCACCACTTTGGCGAAATAGGGTTGGGGCTTCAAGATACGTACCGCAGTAAGCTTTTCCGCATTGGCGCGTTGAGTGCGATTGTACGAATCGATGACGCTGTTCATATTTGCGTATTCGATATAGGTTTCCTGCTTCTCGCCGTCGCTTGCGAAATTCGAGGCAAGCTCATCAGCCATGTTGCGCTTGTCTTCCTCTGCCTCTTGCGCGGTTTTGCGCATGTTTTCGAGGACGTTTCGCTCGATTTTCTCGATTGCTTCGTACGTCGAGGTGAGGTGGTTTTGTTCTTCTTGGAACACGGCATCGGCCGAGTTCTCGGTGTTCTGCGAAGCGGCTGCGATATTATGCAGTTCGGTGCCTGTCATGGTGGTTCCTTTCCGTTTAGCTGAACTATAGTACCGAAGGCTTGCGGTTATGTGGGAAACTCCTTGGCACCTCTATCGAAAACGCGAAAGGTTGCTCGTGGCAAAATCTTGATAGCGCGCAGCATTCGAAGGCAAAGCTCTTGGACGGGCCGAGGTCGAACTCTAATTCCCTATGGCGAAACTTGGCATTTACAGTGGTCTTGCCGTTGCAGGTGAAATTGTCGATTCGTGCGTATTCATTTCAGTTGCTTTTATTGGTGTATGCGCTCATGAGGTGATTTTGGTGATGATCGGATCCCAGATCCTAATTAAAACGCTGTATGAAATCGTTATGTACCAATTACGCTGAAAGTGCTTCTTGCCGTCCACAATCATGCGGGGGTGGAATGGGTTACGAAGTCAAACTCGCAGATTTGTTAGCTTCCCGCCAGTACTTAAATGGGGTTCCGAAGATAATCGGAACCCCATTTGTTTTCCTGGAATCTGTGCGTGGGCTAATTCGTTTTGGCGTAGAGGCCAACGGTGTAGCGGGTGATATCCGTTCTGCTGACGATGCCAATCATCTTTCCTTTGTCCATAACCGGAGCTTTCTTAAGATGATGTTGAGCAAGCGTTGCGCATACGGTTCTCATGTCGTCTTGCAAGTTAACAGTAAGGACGTTTTTGGTTGCAATCGTGCCGACTTTCATGCCGATAAGGGCGCTGGCTTTTTCTTCAAACCCTTGTTCATTTGAATCAATGGTGTAGGAATAGAAACTTGTGAAAGTGGTGTCTTGGTGCGCCAAGGTGCCGATGATATCGCCATCGCTGACGAATCCGCAAAGGTTACCGTTATTGTCGAGCACAGGTGCTCCGGAAATCTCTTTTTCAGTAAAGAGCCTTAGAGCCTCAAGTGCATTGGCGTTTTCGTTAACGGAGAAGACTTCTGTTTGCATAAGTGAAGAAAGCACGCTTGCGTCAGCGACGCTTTCCTCTTTCTGTGCAGACTGTTCCTTTTGCAAATTGATGCGGAAGGCGAGGAAGAATCCTAAAACGGCCATAATCAAGGTGAAAGCAAAACCGATATGTGATCCCTCGGTGAACGCCAGTGCTGAGTCGGTGCCACCAGCGGCAAAGTAGGTGTTTTGCCCAGCTGCAAGAAGACAGGTGGCAACCGCAGTGCAAATTGCTCCCAATACTTGCTGCAGGGTGTTCATAATAGTGCTTCCGTCGCTGTTGAGTTGCGGCGGGATCGAGGCAAGTGCATGTGTTTGGCAGGGCGACATAGCCAAAGGCACACCGATCATCATGATGATGTGGCAAGCCACCATGTACCATATGGGAGTTTCAGGCGTAGCGATCATCAGCATAGCGGAAGCTAGCGCCGAACAAGCAAACCCGATTGAAGCTGGCCCGCGCGCCCCAAAGCGATCGAAAAGGGTTCCGGCAGCAACACTTACTGCTGCATTGATCAAGCCACCGGGAAGCATAAGCACGCCCGCTGCTGCAACAGCTATGAGCATCGCATTTTGGTAAAACTGCGGTAGCACATACATAGCGGCTAGCGTAATGCCGAAATTGAGCATGAGGCACATTACGCCAACGCGATAACCCTGATAGGTGAATACGTGCAGGTCGAGCACAGGGACCTTAATGTTCAATTGGCGTTTGATATATGCGGCAAGACACACAATACCAACCGTGAATGATCCAAGGACAGGCGCAGAAGTGAATCCGAAAAGGCTTACCATGCCAGCACCGAGTACAATTCCGCCAAAGCCGAAGCACGATGTTATGACCGAAATAGCATCAATTCGAGGTTTCGTAAGCTCGTAAGGGTTCACTTCGAATTTAATTGCAAACAAGATGGCGATTGCAAGCGTGATGCAAAAGCTGAAGAAAATCCAACGCCAAGAAAGGGTACCAATAAGGAAGCCAGCAAGGGTGGGGCCAATGGCTGGCGCAAACATGATTACCAGGGCTGCAACACCCATTGCCTGACCGATTTTATGAGGCGGAATAACCTCAAGAACCATGGCGAACATTAGTGGTAGAACCAATCCGGTGCCAATGCCCTGTATGCACCGACCTATAAGGCATATTTCAAAGGAACCAGCAAAACCGCTAATCAGAGCTCCGATAAGAAACGAGCAAAGAGCGAATAGGGTTATTTGGCGTGCCGTGAACCATTTCATAAGAAGACTTGCAAAGGGAAGGACCAAACCGATCACGAGCATGTATGCAACTACGAGCCACTGCACCATGTTCAGCTCGACGCCGAAGGCTAGTGAGAGCTGGGGAAGGGCGATGTTGAGTGCGGTTTCGCTGTACATGCCGGTAAAACCGCCAAAGTACAGACACATCATACTGAGGTAAGGATGCTTGACTATAACGCGTGCTTGGGGGAGAGAGGGGTTTTGGGATTGTGTCACGTAGAAAAACTTCCTTTCTTTAAGGGCTGCGATGTGCTTTGCCCAATAAATAAAAAAGCGTTCGTAGCAACTGCTACGAACGCTTCGTATGGGTGAGCGACTTCGCTTTAATCAACGCAAGGATTATAAGCGGAATTGCGAGGTCTGTGTAAGTGTTGGTTTTATGGAATATGTTAGTCGGCTTAGTTAGAGGCGAACGTCTCGAATAAAAACTTGACCGTCGAATCACTCATGATGCCAATAATGTAGGCACATGCAAATGAATTCTTCCATGGAGGATCTGAAATCGAGTTTGGGGTTATTGATGCCTAATTCGTTGAGCGCCTGAGAAACCATGGGGTTGGTAGCGCATCCTCCAACCATTCCTGTGCCATGGAAATGAATGGTGGAAATCAGGTAATCGAAGCGGTCTTTTGACACTCCCAGCATTGCTCCCATTTGCGAATAAAGCTTATCTAAATAATCGAAATATCCCTTCTTGAACGCTTTTAAGCGATCAAGGGTGACATTTGTTTCAATGATGGTCATCAAGATATCGCCGTATACAAACCATTCTTTATTTGCTTCTGCGATTTGAGCCCAGCTTGCTGCAATTGCAGAAGCATTGAAGTCAAAAGTAGGAGGAAAGGCTGAAAGTAGGTCCTCGAAATAAGCATTGCGGGCATCGGCTGACAGCTCTAAAAATATTTCTTCTTTGGTGGTCACATACTTGTAGAGGCTTGCCCGAGACCAGCCTAAGCGTTCCGCAATGGTGGTAAGAGTGATCTCATGATAAGGAAAATCCCGGTACAGTTGGGCGGTGGCCCGTTTGATATCGGCCATTCGCTGGCTCTTCTGCTCACTGCTTCGCGCCCTTATGAAATCTTGTTTCATTGTTCTTCCTTGCCAGGATCTGTGTCTTTGATCAGCGGCCATTTATTTACCTCAGTATACCGTACCAAGCATTCTGCATTATGTAAGTGACGGCACGTTGTTTAGGGATAACTGTTCGGTTTGTTGCAATGAAGCGAATTGGATCCAGGGTAACCTCTTCGGTTTGCGGTGTTGACGATCCCTAGAAATAAACCGGTATGTAGCATGGTCAATGCATTCAAGCTTTAGGCTCATATAGCATGTAGCCAATAAGTCACGGGCGTGTTCGGGGATAGCATTCTGAACTTACAATTTTGATCTGGCCTTTTGATTTATGGGCTACACAGCAATAAATAAATACCCTATAGTGTCGTAAGCATTTCATAAAAAGACACTATAGGGTCATTCTATGAAAAGTAACAGGTGTTAAGTGCCCGGTAGGGGGTCAAGCTTGATCATTGTTATCTGTTGTTAGTGATTTGCTTGTAGGTCAGAATTAAGAAACCGCTTACCCATTTTGAGGTTCAAATGGGTAAGCGGTTTGAATCAAGCGGATGGTGTTGAAAAATAGCTACTGTTTTCTTGATTGCATCAATCAATCCAGGGTCTAATACGGTAGGTAACGCCAAGCTTGTCGCAGATAGTCTGACAATGCATTTCCTCTTCATGGGTAATTGTCGTTGCCACAGTGCTCATGACCACATGGGGAACGAATTTTTTAACGTTTTGAGCGAACTCCAGCATGGCGGGGAATGCTGCTTTTCCGTATCGACTTCTTGTGAGGTTGAGATACTCTTCAGCGTTTGGAGTATTGAGACTGATCGAAACAGTGTCGATCAGTCCTTTGAATTCAGGAGCAATATCTCGCTTGTTGATAAGGGATCCTTGGCCGTTTGTATTTACTCGAATGGGTATATCCCAGCGACGCTTCGCCTCGGATGCTACTAGCTTGAGCGTGTCAAAAGCTTCTGTTGGTTCTCCAAATCCGCAGAAAACAAGTTCTTCGTACCTGTCCATGTTGAATGCGCTGAAAGCCTCCATTACCTCTTCGAAGGATGGTTCGTGCTCTAGCCAAAGCGTGTCTGACTTTCCTACTGCATCGTCGGATTGGCGTACGCAGAATGTGCATGCGCATGAGCAACGGTTGGTAAGGTTCACGTACAGACCGTTATGAACTTCGTACAGGATGGTCATCGCTTTTTTCTTCATGGTTGGCTCCTTGGAAAGGTTCCCTCTGGTGTTTCTAAGACAGGGTGTGCAATTTTTCTTCAAAACACAGTCCGTCAGTTGGGGGCAAATTGAGTTCAATAGATCGTTTTACGCATTCTTTAACGAATGCTGAAGCTTTGCGGACAGACTCTTCAAAGGGGACGCCCTTTACTGCGTCTGCGATAAGGATGGCTGAGAATACATCCCCGGTGCCCGAGCGTTGGCCTCCAAGCCGTTTCGTGGTGACGGTAAATGCTGCTTCGCCTTCCTCCCAGCATGCGTTGGTGACTTCGGCTCCTTGCTCAATGCCGGTAACGATAACGCGTTTAGGCCCAAGCTGGGTAAGCTCATGGGCAAGGGCTAAGGCATTCGTGATGGTGATAGTGTTGCTATAGGGACGATTGGCTAAAATACATGCCTCTGTGAGGTTGGGGGTGATTATATCGGCCTTGGCAACCAGGTTCCGCATTCCCTCGCACATTGCGGGTGTGTAGGTTGCGTAAGGACGGCCTTCGTCTCCCATCACGGGATCGACCATTACCACAGTATCGCCTGCACCGAAATCATCGATAAACGATGACACGATATTTATTTGCTGCTCAGATCCCAAGAAGCCTGTGCAGATGCCATTAAAGCGCAGGTTCAGCTTTTTCCATTCAGCTATGTGCTCTTTCATATAGGGGGTAAAGTCCTGGAAACTGTAGCTTTCAAATCCCGTGTGGTTAGAAAGGATTGAAGTGGGCAGCACGCAGCATTGAACACGCATTTGCGAGATGATGGGAAGCTGAACTGCCGCTGAGCATCGGCCGAATCCGGTTACATCGTTGATTAACGCTATTTTCTTCTGGTTGTTGTGGCTCACGGTGATCTCTTGCTGTTTATATTCGTTTACTAATATGACGCAAAAAGTATAGGTCAAAAAACACGTTGGCCCCGGCAGTTTGCTGGGGCCAACGTGAGGTTTGCAAATTAATCTTACCTAAGCGTTACTCCCTCTGGCAGGTCAGAAGGATCAAACAGCTCTTCTTCTTGCTTCACCTCGGGCTCTGTGGTTGTTTGAGGCTCGGGTTCACCAAATGCCTCGTTGAAGGTTTCGAAGTGAACTCGAGGCACTGCGAAGACGATGTTTGCGATCGAGCCAGGATGGGCATCAATCCAGTCTTGAAATTGGGTAATAACTTGTTTTGCGGGAAAGCCTTGACGACCGCACCCGAAAGCTCCGACGATGAGCGTATCAATCTCTTGAAGTGCTGCGATGTTCAGTAATGTTGCAATGCGATTGGCTAAGCTGGCGTCGCATTCTCGCTCGGATCGATGGTTTTCCAGCGCGCGTGTGCGGTTTGGCTCAGGGATGACGATAACGTCTGCCTTGCGTATGGATCCTTCGCGGTTGAAGACGACATTTTTAACATAGGCGGCACGATCGGTGAATAGTTGCCCGCAAGCGTATCCGCGGTTCTTGCTGTGGTAGAGGGGCTTTATGCCTTGAAGGACGGGATATAGGTTACTTTCGGAACAAAGCACCTGTTCAGGTCCGAAGGAACCGTCTTCGTAAGCTCCGCCGGGACGAGTAAACGATGCGGCATCAACGAGCGCAATCTTTCCTGATGCATTGTGGAGTGCCGATGTTGCAAAGGCGGTTGTTACGTTAGTTGTGGTTGAATCTGCGTTCGGTTCTGGCAATTGTGCGTTACGGGCTTCTCCATCTTCGTAGATGATTGTCGATTGGACGGATTCATCGGTTTCTTTGGAGAAAACCCCCTTCACGAACGAGAGGTGTTTGGCGGCTTGCGACGCTCGCTCTTCCTTCGATATTGGCATTGTTCCTCATTTCGTGGGTGATTATTGACGGCATCGGATCCGCTTGGGCGGCCATTTGCCCTATTTGCTATCTATAAATTTTACGACAGTGCTCATTCTGGTTGTCTTGGTGTAACCGATTTGCTATCAAATCAGGGGGCATAGATGCAGCTTGGTGCTGTTGGGGGAGGTTAAGTCTGCTAAAGTGAAGTCACGCCAAATACACACGATTTAAATGAAGAAAGATGGCGACAATGCGAGAAGAACGCGCAAATTTTAGATTCCTTTTGGTTGCTGCCGCCCTGTTGCTTGTTGCCGCAATCGTTACCGTAACTTCCTTCGCTTCGTTGGTGAATGCTGGCGATTCATCTAATGCCGCTAGCGCGAATCCTGCCAACGTTTCCAGTCAGATCAACGACCTTCCAGAAAGCCAATCAGATAATGATTCGTCAAAGTAGTTTTCGTGACTGTGCATCCATTTTCTCACACAGCACTCCGCTTCGATAGGCTTCCATGAATTCCTGGAAATCCCGTTCATTTTGTTTGGCGTATTCTTCCGCAAATGAAACGATTGCACGGTCGAAAGTGTCGTTTTTTCCCAGATAACCTGCTATAGCAAATCTATTTCCAGTTCGAGCATGAGCGTGGGCAAGCGTCCAACCGCAGATTTTGCCAAGCGCAGTAAGTCCTTCTGCATCGATTGCGTTTAAATTAAACGACCCTTTTCCGTCCCATAGTTGGCGCACGCAGAAGTCGTGTACTTTTCCGTCTAACCCTACTGCCCGCGTCCATCCGAGAAAGATATCACTGGCTGTTTGCATGGCTCGTTGGCCTTCAACTACTCGTTGTCCATGCTGCAGGAACGGCGCCTTTCCCGCATAGTGCTCTAATACTGATCTCTGCGCTTCTTTGATTTGCAACACAAGTACGTCGTTCGAATTGCTTCCTTCAAGTACTACAATCCATGCTCGAGTGCCTACGCTACCAACACCTACTACTTTACGAGCAATGTCGACAGCGCGATATTGCCTTACGAGGTGTCGTTTGTCGCGAGCTAGGCTTTTACGGTATTCGGCGAGAACCAAGGAGATGAATTCTTCGTATTTGCTTTCGCCATATTTGATAATAAGAGGATCTGTGCTGCATTTGATTAGTTCACGCATGGGAACGATTAAAGGTGGCTGATTTATTATGCGCAGTTTGCCATCTTCGATTTCCGTAAATTTGGAAACCGCTCGAGCGCTGTTTTTCATTCGTGCCTTATCAACGGCTTTATTTACCGCTTTACGGTAGCTTTTTGAGGCTTGCTCTTTGATTATGCGGGATAGGCTTTCAATGTCTGCGTGGGCGTACCACACGTCAAGGGTTCCCATTTCCGCAAAGGTGTTCATTGCGTTGCGATATGCCGCGACTGTGGCTCTCGATGCGGCGTCCCTCTGCTCTCTCGTGAATCCTCGTTGCTTTGCGCAGATCTGAACGCTGGTGACGAGCCTTTTGACGTCCCATTCCCATGGTCCTCGAGCTGTTTCATCAAAGTCATTTATATCGAAAACGAGTCGCCGCTCTGGGGATTGGAACATTCCGAAATTGGAAATGTGGGCATCTCCGCAAGCCTGTACTCTGATGTTTGAATTGGGTGTGGAGGCCAGATCATTCGCCATAATCAATGCGCTGCCACGGTAAAAAGCAAAGGGGGATTCCGACATACGCTCATAGCGAATGGGGAGTAGCTCGGGCACTCGGCTTTCCGCTTGTGAGAGAAGTAAGCTAACAGGGCTGGGACGGTTTTCGGGCGTATTCCATGCTGCATGTGCGGATCGTGGGGTTTGGTTTCTTAGCTCCTTGCCGCGCTTTCTGCTTTCGTCTGAAGTGATCTGGTCATCGAATGCGAGATTGTGCCGAATGTTATTGCGTATTTGGTCAAACTGGGTTAAATACATGATGTGCTTCTTTAGGCTTGTTATCCGATGCAGCGATTCAGGAAGGTATTCAGCGCATTTTCATATGATGTGGGGCAAGCAAACGATGCCTGGCAATGTCCTGCGTTTGGCGCAAAGAAAAACATGTTGCCAGTCGAGCTCGCTGCTATATAAGGAGAGGCCTCGGATCCAATCGGTGATACATCTTCTGTAAGCTGTTGGTCGACGACAAGGTCCGAAAGATCATCCTCGTGGAAATCTTCAATAACCTCTTGGAAAGTGTCCTGCGCTCTTGTGCGCGTGGCATCATCGCGATTCCTTGCTATTTTGTCATCGCTGTTGGGTTCCGCCTCAATATCTTGACTTGATTCCTCTATTGATACGAGTGCGCCGGGTTGGTTGGCTGTTGATGGACCGATTTCGTTTGCATTGGTTGATGGCGTTTCGGTTTTAGGAGTGTTATCTGGCTGCGATTCGTTATTGCTGGAAATGTGAGTTTCTCGGTTCGCTAAATTTAAAGCCTCTGCTTTAAGAATTGCGATGTCTGCCATTACTTGCTTAGCGGTGACGGTATCGAGAATGGTATCAACATCGCAGCCAGCAGCCTTGGCAAGGTACATGCCCATATATGGCGGCGTGCAAGCATCTTTTTCGCCGTGCATGATAAATATTGGCGTAGAAATGCTCTGCATGCTGGGAAGTATATTTCCTATACCTAGGTCATATCCTCCCTTGCTCTTTTTGAGGATTATTCGGTAAAGATCAAGCATGGGCTGGGGTTTTGCGAATCCTTTGCCGAAACGCAGTGCAGTTGCATTCCAGGTATCGGTATACGCCGAATCGCTTACGATGGCCCGGACCTGAATGGGAAAATCCTTCTCTTCTGCGGCGAATAGCGCAGCGGTAGCTCCCATTCCAATGCCATGGATAATGATCTGAGTTCCTTCTCCCGTTCGCGCGATAATCCAGCTGCACCATGCAATGACATCGCGCCGATCAAGCCAGCCCGAACCGGTCCATTCGCCTTCGCTTTCTCCGTGTGCGCGCATATCAACGAGCATGATGTTGCAATCGTGGGCAGCATAAATTCGCGAGAAGGCCAAGCTGTCTCGCCAAGACCCTCCAAAATCATGAAGCATAAGCACCCAGGGGCGCAACCGTTTGGTTCCAGGTATCATGCGTCCTGCCAAGGCGGTTCCGTCATCGGAGCGCACTTGGATGCGACGAGGCGTGCGTGCATTAACCACCCATTCGTTAACCAATACCGCTTCAGTAGCGCGATGCAGGTCTATAGTTGCTGCTTCTTTATCCGAAAGGGTTGGCGTGCTGAGCCTGATGGTGGTTTTGTCGGAAGAAAGATAGCGGCCCAGGGGGGTATCTTCGCAGGCAGTGTTTCGATATCCCATGAACCGAGCTGCAGAAGCTCTGACAATGATTCCCAAGATGGCCAAACAGGCAAGACATACTGTGATGAGGGCAATTCCAATTGAGAACAATCCTTGGGAATACAGAAAGACACCCAGCAGGATGATGAGCAGCGCTATAACTGAGGCAAGTCGGGTGCGCCACATAACGGGCTTTACATATGTTGTTCCAACGCAGTCGATTGATTGCGCTTGGAGAGAGTTGGTGGCAAGTTCATTAGTTGGTTCATTGTTAGTGCTCATGGTACCGCCTTCCTGGATTTAGGGTACTCGGTTCGCTGTTTGTCGGGCGGCGGTATTTCTGATATTTGCCCCAAAACCGCGATAACCCCACGAAGCGGCTAGGGACTTCGCGGGGTTATCTATTCAGCTCGTCGATCCAGAAGGGGAGAGGGCGCTTCTTGTACCAGTTATTTCACAATCAGGACTGGGCAGTTCACGTTTTCGCTGACGCTGCGGCTAACGCTGCCGAGCAGCAATTCTTTGATGCCGCTTAGACCGCGTGATCACATAACGACAAGATTGGCATCGGTTTTCCGTGCCTCTCCGACGATCGCGGCGGCAGCTTCTCCAGTGCAAACCTTTTCGGAAGCCTTTACGCCCGCATGCTCAAGTGTCTCGGCGGCGTGTTTAGTCGCTTCAGTGGCACGCGCTGCGCTGATTTCCGAAGTGCTCTCTGCAACGGAAAGCACTTCAATGTTTTCTACCTTCTTTAAATCTATTGCGTGCGCAGCAAAAGTTATTGCCTCGAGGGATGCTTTGGATCCATCCGTGGCAATAAGCAAGGTGTTTACAGAGGAATCAATGATGCGTGCCGCTTGTTTGTTGGCTAGGCGTGCGGCATCAAGTCGGCAATTGCGGAAGTATACTGCCCAGTTAACCGCTAGGCAAACGAGGTTGATGAAGTAAACGGCAAGAACCCAGTTGATCATGCCCGATGCAAACTTTGCGGCAATGCCAGCAAGATATCCAACAGTAATAAGAAGAATGAATTGCCAGCTAGTGCCTGCGGCTGTTCCTGCTTTAAAATTTTTATAGGCATTGATAGGCCATGAAAGACCGAAGCAAATCAGCATTGCGGCTTCAAGTACCTGGGCGATCACCATGATGCAATTCTCCTTGTTGGGCGTGGTTATATAACGGCAACAACCCTAGTCTTTGAACACATTCATTTCAAATATCGACTTTGCATAAAATGATGCAGTTTAGGTATGATTGGTTTATGGATATTCAGCAGCTCAAATACTTTCTCGATGTTGCCCAAACTGAGCATATGACCAGGAGCGCAAAGCGTCTCAATATCGCCCAGCCAGCGCTAAGTCGGTCGGTTTCTCGCTTGGAACATGAGCTAGGGGTTTCTTTATTCGATCGTGAGGGTCGTGGCTTGCAGCTCACTGATGAGGGTCGGTTGTTCCAACGTAAATTAATCCCCCTTTTGAACGAATTGGACTCGATTTGCCAAGAGATCAAGGGTGTTCATGCTGAAAATCGAGAGGTACGAGTTCATCTTGGAGCTGCTTCGCACATTGCCGCCGATGCGGTTGCTTCATGGATGTCAGCTGCCCCCAATCGTCGCATTTCCCTTTCTCAAACTGCTTCGCGAGATACCGAGCCTGATGTGGTTGTTGATTCGTTATTTCCGAGTGTTTGCGCAAAGGTGGAAAAGTTCTCGGAGCGTATGATGCTTGCGGCGCCTGAAAACCTGATGTTTTCGCGCGTTCCGGTGCCCCTTGACGAATTGAAGGGGCTCGATTTCGTTTCGTTATCTTCTTCTTCGGGCTTTACCCAGTTTACGAAGGAATTATGCGTATCGATGGGGTTTGCGCCTCGTATTTCTTTTGAAAGCGACAATCCCAGTGTAGTTCGTAAGATGATTGGGCTGGGCCTTGGCGTTGGTTTTTGGCCTGAGCGGAGCTGGGGAGAGTCGAAAGGAGAGGGTGTTGCTCTTCTTCCTCTTGATATCCAGCAGAAGCGCGAAGTGTATGTCTGGCTTTCATCATCTGCCGAGGATAACCCTCTGTCTTGTTCCTTCTATGACTACCTTTGCCATTATTTTCGGCGGTGTTTTTCTTAGCCGCTTCGTATAGACCCCTTATTTAATCACCGCTTGTTGTTCTCTACGCGCCATCAACGTGGCGTTTTTATTGAACAAATAAAAAAATGTTAAACGAGTCCTACAATAAGGAGCTGCTCTTACCCAAAATTTAAGATAGGTACTCAATGGATTTAACGGAACTGTTAAATGCGGTAGACGCCGCTGTGTGGGGTCCACCTATGATCATCCTCTTGCTGGGATGCCATATTTACACCACCATTCGCACAAAAGTCATTCAGCGAAAATTACCACTCGCTCTTAAACTTTCCGTAACGAAAGACGATGGAGCCGAAGGCGATGTGAGCAATTTCGGTGCCATGGCTACATCACTTGCTTCAACGCTTGGAACCGGCTCCATCGTAGGTGTCGCTACAGCGGTTCTCTCCGGCGGTCCTGGAGCGGTACTGTGGATGTGGCTTACTGGCATCCTCGGTATGGCGACCAAATATACCGAGGTTTTCGCTGCTATGAAATATCGCGTGAAAGACTGGCGTGGCGAAATGATGGGTGGTGCCATGCATGTTTGGGAACAGCGATATAAGCGCCCCGACGGGACAGTGCCTTGGTGGGCTAAGCTGGCGGCTATTTGGTTTGCGCTGCTCGCATGCATCACAATTTTTGGCATTGGCTCCGCCGTTCAAACCAGCGCTATCACCAGTGTCGTGCGTGCCAACTTTGGATGGGATCCTGCAATTGTTTCTGCATTTGTCTGCGGTACGGCATTGTTGGTTATCTTGGGTGGCTTGCAGAAGGTTTCTGGTATCTGCGAAAAACTAGTACCCATCATGGGAGGGGCTTACATTTTGGGATGTATTTACATCTTATTCTGTAATAGTTCCTTTCTTGTTGAGTCCTTCTGCCTCATTTTCGAATGTGCTTTTACTCCTAAAGCTGCTTTTGGCGGTGCGGTAGGTTCGGGCATTATGTTTGCCCTTCAATTTGGTTGTGCGCGCGGCTTGTTCTCGAACGAGGCAGGCCTTGGCACCGCGCCGCTCATCTCATCGGCTGCTGCTTCCAAAAACCCTGCTCGTCAGGCGCTTGTCGCAATGACTGGTCCTTTTTGGTGCACAGTAGTTATCTGCTTGGTCAGCGGCTTGGTAATCGTTAGTACGTTATGTGCCCATCCGAACCTTATTGCTGATGCAGGTGTTTCAGATGGCGCGACTCTCGCCAATGCTGTTTTTGGCACTATTCCAACCATCGGTACACCCGTTTTGATGCTGGGAATCATTTGCTTTGCGTATTCAACGATTCTCGGTTGGAGCTACTACGGAGAGCGTGTGACCTTGTATTTGTTTGGGCGTCGTTGGGTTCCCTTTTACATCGGTCTTTATATTTGTATGGGATTCCTCGGCGGCATTGGTGTAGGCGATATCGCTTGGACGGCAACTGATATTTCAAACGCACTGATGGCTATTCCGAACATCATCATGGTTTTGCTCTGCACCGGTATGGTTGCGAAAGAAACGCAGCATTACGTTTATGATGGCAATATCGATGAAGAAGACAGCCATCACGCACCTACTCTTGAGGAAAAGAGTGCATTCCTAAGGAATAAGGCGTAGCTGTTATTCAGCGCATTTACTAAGCCCTTCCACTCCTGAATTGCCTTGCGTCTCTTAGTATGAGGGATAGAGGGATAATTCATCGGCGATGGAGGGGCTATTTTATTTGGTTACGGTTTTTCGGCTACGGCTTAAGCGGTCCTTTTCGATTTAGTCCGATTGGACAAAAAATCCCCGCTTGGAATCCAAGCGGGGAATGAAGAAGGGGCTTTGGGATTGATCGATAGTTAAATTTCGATTTTTGCGCCCATAAGTTTGGCGAATTCGCGACAGATAGCAGTGTTGCCAGGCCATGCAGGCGAAGTGACCAGATTGCGGTCAACGACAGCTTCACTAACATCAACTTCTTTGTAGATGCCACCTGCAAGCGAAATGTCGGGCCCAACGGCAGGGTATGCCGTTGCGGTGTAACCTTCAAGGACGCCAGCGGCCGTCAGAACTTGAGGGCCGTGGCAAATAGCGGCAACCGGCTTGTTTGCAGCAAAGAACTCTTTGGTGATCTCGATAACGCGGGGATTTAAGCGAATGTATTCTGGAGCTCGTCCACCCGTAATAAACAAGCCTTCATAGTCTTCAGTTTTAACATCTTCGAACGAAGCGGTTAATGCAAAGTTGTGCCCACGAAGCTCCGTGTAAGTTTGCTCGCCCAGGAAATCATGTACAGCTGTTGCAACTGTATCACCGGCTTTTTTGTCTGGGCAAACGGCATCTACTTGGTAACCCAGCATCGATAAAGCCTGATAGGGCACCATTGTTTCGTAGTCTTCAGTGAAATCGCCGCAGAGCAGCAAAACTTTCTTAGTCATGGCAGCACTTCTTTCTGTGACATGATGGCAAATTGGTATTTGCCCCGTTAGGCTTATTTTAGGCCTTAGCCTGAACGTGTTCATAACTCAAGTAGTTTTCTTTTTGTACGGCAGATCAGCGCGGACTAACGGTTTGGAATCCCATGTTGCGTGGGCCACTGGGAGCTATCGAATTAATGCATAAATAAGGGAGCCTCGCCATTCTTATGGCGAGGCTCCCTTGATGAAACTGATTGGCGATTCTTCTAGAACAGAAGATGAGCCACGGGGCAGACGATGATCAAGCTGATAATAGTGCGTTCCAGGAACAGGATGAAGAGCTCGACAACATTGACAGGGATCTTGGAGCCTAAGATAAGGCCGCCTACCTCAGAAAGGTAAATAAGCTGGGTAACCGAAACGGTTGCAACGATGAAGCGGCTCATCGGATCGGCGATTCCCTCTGCCGCGATAACTGAAGGCGTGAACATGTCGGTAAAGCCAACGATCATCGTCTTCGAGACTTCTTGCGCTTCGGGGACCTGGAGGAATTCGAGCAAAGGCATGAATGGAGCGCCCAATACGTCGAAAATGGTGGTGTAATTAGCCAGCATAAGCGCCAATGTGCCAACGCACATTACAACTGGTAATACCCCAAACCACATGCCTGCTGCATTCTTGATGCCATTCTCAAGGAATTGACCGATACCGCGATGGCCTTTTACGCGCTCGACAGCAAGTGAAAGACCATACTGTGCAGATGAGTTGTACCCCTCTGGCAGGGTTTCGGGCATTGCCTTCCCCTCAACCAAATAGGTGTCCTTTTTGAGGGACAAAGGGGGAATGCGGGGGACGATCAGTGCGCAGATGATGCCAACCAAGCAAATGAGCATGTAGTAAGGACCGAAGTATTGCATCAAGTCGACTTGCGCTAATACCACAATACTGAAGGTGATCGAAACAGCTGAGAATGTAGTAGAGATGATCGAAGCTTCGCGGGCGGAATAGTAACCGTTTTCATATTGGTTACAAGTAAGCATAACGCCCAAAGTTCCGTCGCCGATCCAGGACGTTACACAGTCGACAGCACCTCGACCAGGGATTTTGAAAAGAGGACGCATGACTTTGGTAAGAAGTGCTCCGATAAACTCGAGAAGACCGAAATCGAGAAGAAGAGGCAGGAGCAATCCGGCCAAGAAGAAGATGATTACCAGTACCGTAAGAAGATCGCCCAAAACGAAAGTACCGGTATCTTCGCCGCCAATTATTTGAAGAGGCTCACCATCTCCGACCAAAACACCTGCGAAGGCGATCCACGCAAATACAGCGCCAATGACGCGGATTATAACCCATGCTGGTGTGGTAGAAAATGTATTGTACATAAGTGGGTGTTCATCGATAAATTTCGGATGGAATAACGCAGCAACGCCTAAAACCGCTGAAATTGTAACGATGATACAGCAGAGAATCGGGAGAAAATCTGCCATGCAGCTGCCGATAAGGTCGGCAATTACTTTAACGATGACTGTCCAAGTGCCGTCAACTTCGACGGGAATCATGAACAGCACAACGCCCAAGATGGAGGGGATGACGAAGCCTAAGATGTGCTTCCAATTGTATTTTTCCAAAACACTTCGTTTCACGCGGGGATAGATACAGAAATGAAGAATATCAGATTTTTGCATAGTGGTGTTGTGTAAGCGCGCTACTGGTCGTTGTTTGCTTAGTATTCAGAGTAAGTGGCTGATTATGCATCTTGGAGCAAGGGGGAGCCATGAGTAGAATGCCTATTGTTTATTCGAGCCGTTCTCGGATCGAAGAGCTTTCGAGGAACTTGTATCGAATTGATCTTCCGATGCCTGAGGCGATTGGACCGACGAATTCGTATCTGTTCAAAGCAGATGGCATTGCTGATTCTGGGCGCTCTCTTATAGTTGACGCTGGTTGCGACGAGCCCGAAACGAGAGAAGCCTTTGATTTCGCTTTACGTGAGCTGGGCATTTCCTGGGGTTCTGTCGATGTGTTTATTACCCATTTCCATTGGGATCATTGCGCAGGGCTTTCTCAAATTTGGAGGCCTGGCATGACAGTGTATGGGGGTATTGACGATTACATCGAGCGTGGGGTCCCCGTCATGTCCGCCGTCGAGATTGGAGCGCTTGAACGTCGAACTAGTGAGGCGCATGGTGTTATCGATGCGTATGACGCTTCATACTGGGAACCCATGACGCGCTCGGGGAGCGTCAATCCTCCCATTACTCGTCTATTTGAAGGGGAGGTGCTTTCGGTTGGTGGTTACAATTTACGCGTCCTTCAGACTCCCGGTCACGACTTGCATCATCTCTGCTTATACGATGCGGAGAGCGAGCTTTTGGTAGGTGGAGACCAGGTTCTCTGTGGTGGTTATCCTCCTATCATGGTCGAGACGGAGGCGGATCAGCTGTCCTTGCTGCTTCAGCAGATGGAGCGTTTAGGGAGGCTGCCAGCCTCGTTGATCCTAACTGGACACGGGAAAGAGGGATTTGACCTCTCTGCACGTTGTGATCAGATTATTGATCATTACAGCCGTCAAACTGAAAGCTTTTTAAGCTTATGCCAATTGGGCGAATGCGACTTAGGTGAGCTGTCGTATCAGTCAACCTTAGGGGATCGCCGAACGCCATGGGAGGCCAGATCGATATTTGGGAGAAGGTCTCTTATCACTCAGACCATGGCATTTGCGACGTACTTTATGAGCAAAGGTATGTTGAGAAATGAATATGATGTAATTCCTTTAAGATAGTAGTTAGAGGCCTGTTTGATTGTGTGCTTCTTGTTTTGGAGGGTACACTACTTACTGCCGTGTACCGTATACCAAGGAGCTTCTATGCCCGCATTTGATTTTCAAAGCTACATTACCGATATTCCGGATTACCCAAAGCCAGGCGTGATTTTTAAAGACGTTACAACGCTGTTCAAAGATCCGGAAGGGTTCACGGCTGCCATTGATGCTATTGCTGAGCACTTTGAGGGTAAGGGCATCACGAAAGTAGTTGGTGCTGAAGCGCGTGGATTCATGATAGGTGCCCCTGTTGCCTACCGCTTGCATGCAGGATTCGTTCCTGCTCGCAAGCCGGGTAAACTTCCTCGCGAAACCCGTTCGGAAAGCTATGAGCTCGAATATGGTTCTGATTCACTGGAAATGCATCTTGATGCTATCGATGAAAACGATATTGTGCTCGTGGTAGATGACCTCATTGCAACGGGGGGAACCGCGGCTGCTCAGGCTCGTTTGGTGTCAAAAGCAGGTGCCAAAGTCGAGGGTTTTGCTTTCTTATTGGAGCTTGCTTTCTTGAACCCTCGCGAAGCTCTCGCACAAAGCTCCACTGCAGAGGTCTATTCGTTGATTTCGGTAGACTAGGCTAAAACTATAGTGCAGCCATAACTTAAAGGGTGCTTTTGCGCCTTTAATTCATGACGCAAGAAAAGTAGTCAAGGTGAAGCCCAGAGCGGCTGCTCCAATGGTGCTAGCATAGGTCGTTGCAAGGTATCCAAGGCCTTCTGCGTAATGCCTCTGCGAAACAAGTTCAACAGCTTCGAAATTCATAGTTGAAAGGGTCGAAAAACCTCCCAAGAATCCCATTGTAAGCGCAAGATACACAATGCCATCAAGCTGTATCTGGAAAGCCATTAACGCTCCTGCCGAGGTGCAGGAAAGAAGATTAATGAACAGCGTGGGCAACGGGAATCGTCCAGGAAAGCGGGGTTTCAAAAAGGACGTTGCCTTGCTTCTGCATAATGCTCCAAATGCTCCGCCAATGCCTACTGCGAGAAATGCGGCTACGCTCATGATCTACCGCCTTTAATCACTGTTGATTTTTTAGCAAAACGTTCTGCAGCTCGTTTTTTGCGGATGCGGCGTAAGCGATGCAGTGCTAGGTAGTTTGATGCGATTTTCCCGCATAGCGACGCGATGAAAGTGACGAAAATCGTTATAGCGATATACGCTGCGGCGAGTTCGACCTCTCCATCGCGGAAAAACCCCAGGCATTCAGTTGAGAAGGCGGAGAGGGTGGTAAAGGCACCAACAAGGCCTATTCCTAAAGATTTCACCAAAGGCCCGGGAAGATGGAGCCTGCGCCCGACGTATTGGTTGATGATTTCTAGCGTAAAACAACCAAATATATTTACGATGAGAGTCGCATAGGGGAATCCACCTTGCGAGGGAAGAGCTAATTCAAGCAGGTATCGAAGAGAGGCTCCAAGAAAACCCATAAGAAGAACTAGTGGGGCAAGAGCGCGGGGCGCTCGAAGAGCGGCGCTAAGGTGCGAAGCCGTGTGGTTGGATGCTTCTTCCTGCATTAATGCTTGGTTCCTTAATCGATTATCGGGTTTGTTGGTTCAGCAAGTATAATGTTAAGGTTACTGTTCTCGTTCTGGCTTAGAGGTAAGGTGCCAGCCGTTGCAATAAGGGCAGCGATAGGAGTGCAAGCCGGTAGTTCCATAGCTTGCACATGAGGTAATTGCGGCTTCTGCGTCCGATTTGCTTGTGTAGCGATTTTTCGACTCGCAGGCTTTCTTGCGTAATGCTGCTTCTTTTTCAGCACGGTTTTTTTGCCGGCGCTTTCCTTCGCTGGCAAATAGGTTATCCATGCCTCCTAGGCTGGCATTGAACTCTGCTTTCTGCTTTGACCAGGACGAACGTTTTTTGCTGCCCATTTCGCCCCTCCGTTCCCTTGTTGCGCTGAGCCTCGGTCTAAAAAAGCCGCGTAGGTAGAACGCGGCTTGATACGTTAGTTACTTGTGGTAAAAGCGACGCTGCTCGAATTTGGGTTCGCATGATACGTTGATGCCCAATGTGCGATATAGGTTCTCATCGGTTGGCGAAATGATAACCGAGAAATGAGCATCACATCCCTTCAGCTTGTTTATCGAATCCATAAGTTGTGCAGCGATAGCATTGCCGCGGGAGCTGACCGCCAGCGCCAGTAAGGTTTCGTCGGAATGTAGGCGTGGGTTGGTGCTCTTTAAGTGCTCGGTTTTCAAGTGGCAGATAGGGGCGATAACCTCATCATCAATTACAAGTAGATCGTCATCGACGCCTGCCAGTGCCTTTAATGCGTTCATCAGTAGGGATGATGCACAGCCCATGAGGTTGCCCGTCTTGCCGGTGACGACAGTGCCATTAGGTAGCTCAATGGCACCAGAGGGACCTCCTGTAGCCTCTTCTTTTTCCAGGCAGGCTTTACGCGCGGGCAGTACATCAGCGGAGATACCCACGCGACTCATTAGCAGCTCAATCTTGTGGAGCTCTTGTTCTCCTGCGCCGCTTCGCTTGCAATCCTCTGCGGAATGGAAGTAGCGGCGAACGATCTCACGACACGATGCATCTCGGCACGCATCGTCATCAACAATGGCGAATCCTGCCATATTAACGCCCATATCGGTTGGGGAGTTGTAGGGGCTAACTCCCTGGATTCGCTCAAGCATTGCTTTTAAAACGGGGAAGATTTCAACATCTCGGTTGTAGTTGACCGTTGTTTCACCGTAAGCGTCTAGGTGGAACGGGTCGATGATATTGTCATCGTCGAGGTCTGCGGTAGCGGCCTCGTAAGCGACGTTTACAGGGTGCGAAAGCGGAAGATTCCATATCGGAAATGTCTCATATTTAGCATAACCTGCCTTGATACCGCGTTTATTTTCGTGGTACAGCTGAGAAAGGCACGTAGCCATCTTTCCGGAGCCAGGGCCAGGTGCGGTAACTACTACCAACGGACGGCTGGTTTCAAGGTATTCATTCTTGCCGTAGCCCTCGTCGCTCACGATATGGTCGATATCGTGAGGGTATCCGGCAATGGGATAGTGTAGATAGCTCGTTACACCCAGCGACTCGAGGCGGCAGCGGAACGCTTCAGCTTTTGGCTGCCCTGCGTAGTGGGTGATAACTACGCTGCCAACATAAATGCCCATGCCCGCAAAGACGTCCATCAAACGAAGCACGTCTTCATCGTAGGTAATGCCGAGGTCGCCGCGAACTTTGTCTGATTCGATGTGGTTAGCGTTGATAGCGATTACTACCTCAACATCTTCAGACAGGCTTTTGAGCATACGAATCTTGCTATCGGGCTCAAAACCAGGCAATACGCGTGAGGCGTGATAGTCATCAAAAAGCTTACCGCCGAACTCCAAATACAGCTTGCCGCCAAACTGGCCTATGCGTTCTTTAATGTGCTCAGCTTGCAGGGTGATGTATTTGGCGTTGTCGAACCCGATCTTCATGCTTAGTGATGCCTTTCATCTGTGTGTCTCTATATTTAATTGCTGTTAAATGATACCCCATAGTGATGAATCCGCTTATGGGTTGAATACTCATTCAACAATATCTTTTAATGATCTACTTTTGCCCGAGAGGCAGTTCGTGCGTTGTAAAGAAATAGAGGGTATTTCGGTCAATTCGTGGGAATCTATCGCCTAGTTTTAGATAGCTTTTGAATGGTGTTTGCTATTCCTTAATCTATTGATGGATCTTCTGCCCCATTACCCATAGGATGCAATTGCGATAATGCAGCGTTTTGCAAATGGGTTTCTATTTATCTGATTTACCAAAATCACGAATTGAAAGAGAAGTCAAGCGACAATCTTGTAAAACATGTTCAGAATGTGCATCGTCTCTATTTGGAATTTCAATGTATGAGATTTGCTAGATTCGAAATTCGAAATGTCCCTCATGAGTTTCTGCTCAAAATACTCGATGAACGGTAGTTCAAATCAGGAAATGTGTGTAATAGACATGTTCGGTATCGATTCTCTTGAAAATACATAATACCTACTTGACAAATAAACAGCTCTAAGCATGCATCGTACCTATAGGGTGTGCCTATAGGTACGATCGGAACACTCTATATGATTCACAACAAATGTTGTTCAAATAGTTTGACATTGATTTAGTCAAATCAAATAATAAATGGCGGTCACTTTGTGTGAGTGCTACTTCTCCACTAAAAGCAGCGCCGGCGCAAGGTGTCCGGGTTTCAGGATGTACCAAGTCTTGAAGCCATGCGCTCAAAGCGCAGGCCTCCCCAAGCCAACTCACCGGTTGACCGGTAACCCCTGTCTTGACTTTCCGAGGCGCATTATCCCCCATGGATTCCAAAGGGAATCCTCGATGCGAAAGGAAGGTTTCAATGGCTTCTGATGCTTTGAATTCTTCTTACCATGGCATCGCAGCTCGCTTGGATCGTTTGCCTATCACTGGCTTCCACAAGAAGATCTTGTGGCTGCTCGCTGGCATCACGTTCTGCGACTCCGTTGACATGGCAGTTGGTGGTCCTATCGGCAACGTCCTTCAGTCTGAGGGCTGGATGACCCTCGAACAGTTCGCCTTCTTCAATTCCATTACTATGGTTGGTTACCTATTTGGTGGCCTCATGGCAGGCGC
>FR884613.1:0-16879 GCA_000436075.1 Eggerthella sp. CAG:209
CAGTTCGACACTGCTCCAAAACTTGCCGCCAGATCTAGTGATTCGATTCGGCGTTTGATTACCAGTCAGTTCGACACTGCTCCAAAACCTATGGAGCAAAATCCCTCCTGCGCGGGGATGGTAAAACCGACTGGAGCAGATTATCAATACTCAAGAAAATCCTGATCAACAGTGTATTTTCTCTCATGCTGATAGCTGTTATTGTCTTGCTTATTTTCAAACAAAACAACATGAGTTCCCGTATAAAAAACGTGCTCATAGAACAATTTGAGCTCATTTTTCGTCAAAAAAGTTTTAAGGTTCACAAAAACTAATAGCTTTTGGCACCTTGAGTCAAGTGCCAATGATAAGAACGTTATCAAATTATCAATGAGCTTATAGCCAGGCATTGCGTCAACGCCAAAACCCAACATCTTAAGATTGCGAGCTAAATCCCACTCTATCCCAAAAGTATAATCAGCAGACAATCCTGAGCTGAGAGACATCAACCTTGAAGCCAAAAGGCGTTCCACTTTTTCTAGGTCAAGCCGCGCCTCTTCATCGTCGATCAGGTCTTTCTCGATGCGTTTTAAAACCTCCCCAAGCAATGATCGATCGCCCCACGGGAGATCGAACACGTCAGAGATTAGCAATGTCGCCATCTTTGGCGCAACCTCAGACTCATCGTTCCAGACCGAATATGGCTCAATCGCATATCTTCCCTCTTGTGTTGCCATCGCCTGGATTAATCTGCTGAAGAAAGCCTGATTTTCTACTTGCAAAACAACAGGACGGCCAGCTTGAATTTCAATGGCCCTCTCAAGCCCATCAAATACCAGCCTCATAGAACCAACAACTCTTCTGTTGTATCAACCTCATCGTATGCTTTGCGATTTCCCGTGATGAATTCCATCGTTGCATAGGCAGCTTCCGATACCTTCATCACCTGAACTAATCCGGCGGGAGGCCGATTCTTTCGGAGCCTCGCAACAGCAGCAGCCGCAATGCCGTCGTTGACAACAAGCTTGGCATAGACAGACTCCTGTAGCTGCAAATAGCCATCCTTCAACAAAAATTTGCGAAATAGCCGATAGTCCTTTCGCTGTTTCGCCGTCTGAACAGGCAAATCAAAGAAAACAATCAACCTCATGTAGCGAACCCTCGAATAGTCACTCATACAATGTCAAACGATTCGATTTGATCGACAGACAACTTCTTAGCTAACGCATTAAGACAATCTTGGACGTATAACGAAATCACAGAACTAACCCGATACGAACCCCCTCGATAAGGGATAACTAAGTTCAGCTGATCGACAAGAAGCCTCTTTATCTCCTTATTGAAATCATCATCCACATTGTCAAAGACAAGACGATCAACAAGAGGTCTAAAAGGTTCCATGAGGTCGCAGCTCAAGTTGTAAAGGTTGTACTCATTTCTGTGGCAAATACCTATCTGGGTCAAATAGCCCCTTGCCACTATCTCTCTATTCACCGAAGACAGCAGAATTGAGTAACCGTAATTGAGCGCCGCATTCAATGGAGTATCTTCATCACGAGAAAAGCCCTTGCCGAATAACGCCTGAAAATAGAGGCGCGCAGCTGCCCCTTCTCGATTGGTCGGATCACCAGAACGCACTTCTGGAACTAAGGAATAGAGACGCTCTACCCATTCCCCTTCCGCACGTGCAGCAAGAAGATCAGCCTGATTGGTAATTTTGTCTTGCACCACATGCTGCCAAACCCTCTTTTTTGAGGGCTCACTCCACTCAAGTTGCTCTCCAATTTTCTTACTTGCATTATGAGCACCATACAGAGGCAGATATTGGCCAACCGGGTTTTTCTTTTCATCGGACACAACAAAAGATATTTTCTTCTTCGCAAGCTCCGACAGTAAGTATGCACTGACGAAAGCCTGGTTTGTCTGGAGGACAACAGAAGCAAGCTCATCAAGATGAACTTTAATCGTGTCATCCTCTTTCCTGATCACCATATACCCACCCTTATAGGTACACTTACAAGGGTTCTCGATTACAACACTCCTAAAGGCCAATTCGGGTTCGCCTCTCAAACATACCCGTTACCGACTGATCTATAATCACGAAGTTTGTTTCTGGATCAGAAAGCAAATTGGAGTAGTTCGGCTGCAGATTACCTGCATACTTGCTTCCGCCCACCATAGATAAATTAACCATATTAGAGGATGCATTTATCGATGAAAGGAGCGACATTACCGCACCAACCTTAGCATCCGCTCCAACCGAGCGATAACGCTCCGCTATTTCTGCTATCTTAAGCTGCTTGTACAGCCGCAGCCCTATCTCGTCACCCTGGCGGACAATAGCATCAAACACTGCGTCTGACGCATTACCTCGATCATCAAGCGATGCATTTTCGTCGCCTGCAACAATCAGATTCAGGGTCTCCTTCTGAGAAAGGGCCAATTCTCTTCCGTTTCGCATTTCCTTTTTCCCGGTCAGGATAAAGCGATCCCCGTCAATCTCGATAAGCTGCTTCTTGAGAATTTTTGCTCGCTCGATACGCACGAACTTGAGCTTTTCTGCCTCTGCCAACCCTGTCGCATAACGCTCCAAAGCGATCTTGTCGCTTTCAATTTGGGAAGCAAGCCATACTGGAACCTCGGCAAAACGAAATACCTGCTTGTCTTTCTTGTCACGCGCCTCATAAACGAAGAAATAAGCAAACTGCTGGCTGGAAAAGCCACCGTATTTCTTCGGGTCAAGCCCCTTCTTCAGCGGCAAAGCGAGCTTTGGCCCCATCTTTGGATCGCGAGGCGAATAGACTGTTGCATTCCAAAATGCGCCAGTATCCTCCATGGGCATACGCGAGATATAGCACTGGCGGTAATTCAGCGCTTTACGAATTCCCTCAATTTCAGTTTCAGCATTCCAAGTATCCTTGAAAATCTCACCAGTTTCTTTGTCAAAACCAGAGCTCATAAAACTGTTAACGATAAAGCCACTAGTACCCGGCACACGATGATTACGATTGAATTCCTTCGACTGCTGTTGTGCATACTTTTGCATAACGCGAGTCATGGCAATTGGATTCTCATACACTTTTGGATGGCGCATCTGAATGAACAAACCCATGCGGCATGCCAAGTATGCATCATGCGCATGATGGAAATCATTCGCCTCGCGGCACTTAACAAAACCAGCCGCCTCGCGCAAATCGTGCGACATACTTGCTTTGACTGGAACAATGTTCGCATTGGGATAACGAACCGAAAGCAAAGAGCCAGCAAGCTTTACGCTTTGGCTGGTTTCCACCAGCTGTCGCGCCACGAAACCCTTCATTGCCTTTTCATCAATATGGTCACGCAGCAGATTGCGATGCTTCTTCGGACCAATCAATTTCGCGTCAAGAAGCATGTCCCAGTAAGAGCGCATCTTTCGACGAATTGAAGGATCAAGCAGCATGGCATCCGTCTTGCTCTGGTTGTATTTCCTGCACACCAATGCTTTGTTCTCAAGACTATCGTCCTTGATATACGAACGCGGAATGATATGATCCACTTCGTATTCGCCACTGGATAGCTTATTGATGTCGATGGGTTCGCCAGAATAAAGGCACTTACCTCGTTGCATGAAATACAGCGTTAAACGCTCATCCAAGTCAGAAGGAGAAGTTGCTTGAAGTTCTGCCCATATTTCAGGATCTTCCTTTTTGAATACGGTTAAGGCTTCTTTCAAAGCGTCGTAACGGCGCTTCGTCCTTTTGCCTCGCTTATCAAGCTCGTCATCGCGCGTAACCTCAATAAAGATGCTCTCAGGATCCTTGCCAGCAATTTTGGCAATCTCATCAACGATCCTAATCGCTTGATTGAGACTCCTTCGAATAGCTGGCGAACCAGGCAGCTCGTTCACCTCAAGAGCCTTGCCCTTCTGCCCAAAATAGTTCTTATTAAACTCATCGACCTTCTGCTGGAACCCAAGATTTTCGTCACGAAGAACTTCCATCATCACCATGGTTTTACCCCGGAAGCCGGCATTCGGGTCACCCTCGCGCAATACATCCATGATCGAGCGCGGACCACAATCGGTATCTACTTTGATTCCGGTAAGGAATTTTTTCGACAACCTGCCCCAGCCGGTAAAACGCTTACGACAAATCTTTTTAATCTGGTCATCATCCAAACGCCCATTGCCCTTTGGACCATAAGCATCTTCCAATTTCTCTTTGAGAATCCTCCTGTCCTCAAAGAGGGTATTCCAAAGGATGATCTGCTCGATCATCGGATAATCGGCACGATCCAGCTCTTCAACATCGAAGATATCCCTACGGAAGAAATAATAGGAAGAGAGCTTCGACTCGTAACCGGTTTCGCCTTGTCCACCCATTACATGAACGTTCATACGACCAGCTTCGCGCTCAAGCCAATTCGCAACATCTTTGTACTTAACAGTCTTCTTTTTCTTGAACAGCTCTTCAATGATAGCTTCTCTATCCGCGGCATCAAAACGATGCTCTTTGTCGCCATCCATGCCCCAACGCGAGCCATTAAGTTCGTTCAATACGCAGAATTCTTCATAGAGTAATGAGCACTTCGGCAACACATCTTCACCTTGCAGGTACGTGCACATACCCGTCATACGGGTAATGAAAGCCTCGGCACTTTTGCCTCGATCAATCACTTCATCCCAATTCCAAGGGGTGATAACAGCATCTTCCATTCCGGACTTACGCTCAGACCACGCAAAGCGGTTCTTCCCATGCTTGTCTTTACGAGCGTTTCTATCCGTAAGCGGCCCAACATAGTAAGGAATGCGAAACGACACAAGCGACTTGATCTTCTCGGCATCTTCTACGAGGAAGGGATAATGCTTCCCTTGATTTGAGAGAATGGCGGTTAGCTCTTCGAGGTGAAGCTGATAGTAAATGCTGCCATTATCGCTTGTCTTTAAGCGACGCAGAAAACGCTGCTCGCCAAATTCTTTCATCATCTGAAGATATCGGCCGTCTTCTTCGGCGGCAGTACCTGCAAATAGTTTCTTTACCGCCTTTTCAAAATCCTCGTAGGACATTTTCGAGGTACCCAAGTTGTACCTGGTATAGCCCTGAGCTTTAGATGCATTGTAGATGTTCAGCTCGTGGCCATCCTGATCGCGGTAGAACTCGCCACGGAAGAAAGAGTCATACTCAGCTCGAGCATACTCGCAAACAAGGGCCTTAAGGGTTTTCAGGTCGTTGCCGTATTTCTCATACTTCGCAACCATATTCACGGAAATAGTCTGACCAGGAGCATAAGACAAAAGCCCTTGAAGAACATATGCGGAATATACGCTGCACAGCTTTCCGAATAGCTCCAGCCCCTCATCAGGAATGCCTTCGCGCAAAGCATCTACCGCCTCATCGTTTGAGAGGTAAATGGAAGTCTGCTCTGCAGAAATCTCGCCAAATACATTCTTGAACTCAGCTTTTAAGCCGACCATCGCCCCTGCAAGCGCGTCATTGCACGCCTTGCTTTCCTTTGCTCCTTCATTCATGGCAACGCCAATCAAAGAAGAGATGCGTTTTTTCTTATCCGAGTTAGCAACGTGCTCTTCTTCAAGCACAGAAAGAATCTCGTTTGAAATTTCGCCGCTTTCATCTGGATTGCATTCGTATCCCAGCTCAGCACACCAATCCACTAAAGCAGAACGGAATTCCCTCAAAGCATCTAACGGGCGTGCGTTCTTCGCGCTAAGGCTAGTGTTTTCCTGGCGCAAGAAATTACCTCGATGCTTAACGATATTGTGCGCAGCAAGATAGACCAAGCGAATATCGGCCTTTTCATCGGTCTCCATAAGCCACTTGCGAAGATGATAGATGGTGGGAAAACGGTTGTAATAATCCGTTTCAGTGAAATCGGAATCGTTGAACAGCGGGTGGTTGTAATCGCGGTGGCCCTCTTCCCTATCTTCCTTCAGAAGACGAGACTGGCGAAGGCGAATAAAGAACTCTGGATCAGCCTTAGAAACCTCGTCTTGAAATAACTGCTGCAATAAATCCAATCGCCAACGCCGACGCACATAACGCCTACGCTGACCACGGGGAATACGTGCTGATGCTGCCGTTTCGGCACTATCAAACAAGCGGCTTCCCCATGTTGGCTGTTTTTTAAAGTGGAGCAATTTTCCCTCTGAATCGGTGACTGCCCAGCCCACTGAACCCGTGCCCATATCAAGACCGATGTTGTAATCGCCTTTATAGTTTCGCAAATTGGCCACTTGTGTCTCCTTCATACTGTGTTACAGTGAGCTTGTCCCGATTACCAGTCAGGACGACACTGCGAGTCAAAATACGGCTTAGCCAAAAATGTCTCTGCATAGAGACGCCCCGTAGGGGGATTTATTTGACTTGTTAAAGAGCCTTTTCAAAGGCTCTTTTTTGTTTTCCCTATACTACCGCTCAAACCGCATAGTTAGCCTTAGCTGGCAGCTAAGGCGGCAAAGGAAAATGCTTTTCCGCTAAACGGTTCTTCAATTCCAATGAATTACGTTCTTATCTGCGCTTTCGCAATTAGGGAAACAATACATTTTTCATCTTTTCTGCGTGTACACCGCAATACCCACGAAGATCAATAAAGTGTGGTATGGGATTAGCACTTGTTTGAAACCAGATGCATTTCCTGCTCAAACGAATAGCAATTTGACTGAAAGCCGAAAGGAACACCATTTCGCTCCAGTACCCCCCCGCCAACAAAAAAAGATCCCGACCGCTTTTGCGATCGGGATCTTCGTTAGTGCTGATTGAACACATCCTGCGTTCTTGCTAGGCCCTTTTCCAGCAGCGATTCCACTGCTTCGGCAGCACGCTGGCATGCCTGGTCGAAATCGTCCTTTGCGTCCTTTTTCGGGGTGCCAAGCACGAAATCTACCACGCTCATCCTTCCAGGAGGGCGGCCGATGCCGGTGCGCACACGCAAAAAATCGCGCGAACCGCACTTTTCGATGATGGATTTCAAGCCGTTATGGCCTGCATGCCCACCACCCTTCTTAACCTTCACGGTGCCTGGGTCGATATCAAGCTCATCGTGGATAACAATAAGCTCTTCAACCGAGCAATCGTATTCCTTGCACAGCTTCGACGTAGGCCCGCCGGAAAGGTTCATGAAGCTCTGGGGCTTCGCCAAAATTACCTTTTCAATGCTGCCATCGGAATGGCGCAGCTTGCCTTCGCCCACCAAAGCACCGCAGGTGTTCTTCCAGTAGGTTACGCCCCATTCACTGGCCAAAAGGTCTATCACCTCAAAGCCCGCGTTATGGCGCGTATGCGCGTATTCTTCCCCTGGGTTGCCCAGGCCAACTACTACGCGCATGCTTTACAGGGCAAACTCTGGGTCGAACAACGAAGCAACCGACTTGTTGTCGTATACGTTGTTGATGGCACGAGCCAAAAGCGGAGCAACGGAAATAACGTTGATCTTGCCAGTCTGCTTTTCCTGAGGAACAGCAACGGTGTTGCAAACTACCAGCTCGTCGATCTGGGAGTTTTCAATGCGCTCGTAAGCAGGACCGCTGAAAATAGGATGCGTAGCGCATACGTATACCTTTTCAGCGCCCTTCTGCTTCAACGTGGCAACAGCAGCACACAGGGTACCAGCGGTATCAATCATGTCGTCGTTAACGATGCAGATCTTGCCATTAACATCGCCGATAAGAGCGGTGATTTCTGCCTTGTTATGACCAGGACGGCCCTTATGCATGATAGCCAGGTCGGAGTGAAGCATGTCGGAAAGCTTCTTTGCAGCCTTAGCACGGCCAACGTCGGGGCTTACCACGCACAGCTTTTCGGTGTCGATGTTCTTCTTGCGGAAGTAATCGGCAAAAATAGGCAGCGCCGTAAGGTGGTCTACCGGGGTATCGAAGAAACCCTGGATCTGACCCTGATGAAGGTCAATGGTAATGGTGCGGTCAATGCCAGCAGCAGTCATGATGTTGGCAACCAGCTTAGCCGTAATAGGCTCACGTGCAGCAGCCTTGCGGTCCTGACGAGCATAGCCATAGCAAGGAACAACGGCATTAACGGTACGAGCAGAAGCGCGCTTTGCCGCGTCGGCCATAATAAGCAGCTCCATTACTGCTTCGTTAACGTTAGGCGTGGAAGTGGACTGTACGATGAATACGTCTGCGCCACGAACACTCTCAAGATAACGTGCGTAAATTTCACCGTTCGAGAACTTCTCGAGCTTCACGTTGCCGAGCGTGGTGCCCAGCGCAGTGGCAATATCCTCAGCCAGCTCGGGACAGGTTGACCCGGCGAATACCGCCATGGTCTTGGTCATGTTGCTCATTAGTTCTTCTTCCTCTCGTTCCAATGCTCAATTTCCGTTTGGCGGGCACGGCCCAAACCAAGGGCCCCCGCAGATACGTCTTTGGTGATAACAGATCCGGCTCCGATAAGGGAGTTTTCCCCCAGCGTTACCGGAGCAACCATCATTACGTCACTGCCAACAAAGCAGTTGTCGCCGATGGTGGTAGGCCATTTCTTTTCGCCATCGTAATTGCAGGTGATGCTGCCGGCGCCAATGTTAACGCCTTCACCCATAGTGGTGTCGCCGATGTAGCTCAAGTGCGGCACCTTGCTGCCCTTGCCGATGGTAGATTTCTTGATTTCCACGTGCGTGCCCGCCTTGGAGCCTTCGCACATGTGCGTGCCAGGACGCAGATACGCACGAGGACCGCACGTAACATCAGCGTCAAGAACGGTTTCGATAGCCACGGTTTCTTCGACCTGGCAATTAGCCCCCACCGTAGTGTCGGTAAGGCGGGAATTGGGGCCAACAACGCTGCCGGTGGCAATGGAGGTAGCACCCATAAGGAAGGTCATGGGCAAAATCTCAACATCGGGCTCGATGGTTACGTCAGGGCCGATCCACGTAGTGGCGGGATCCATGATGGCTACACCGTTGTCCATATGCATGCCGTTGATGCGCTGCTGCAGCACCTTGGTGGCTTCTGCAAGCTGGCGGCGGGAATTAACGCCCAGGCATTCGGATGCGTCTTCGGCTTTCAAGCCAAGAACGCGCTTGCCCTGGTTGCGGGCAATGCCCAAAACATCGGTAAGATAGTATTCGCCCTGCGCATTGTCGGTGGAAACTTCTTCCAGCGCAGCAAACAGGGTTTCGATGTCGAAGCAATAGAAACCGGAGTTGCATTCCGTAACCGCTGCCTGTTCAGGCGTGCAGTCTTTCTGCTCAACGATTTCCTGAACGTCGCCTGCCGCATCGCGGATAATGCGGCCATAGCCCGTGGGGTTTTCCGCTTCCATGGTCAGAACAACCACGGCAGCGTTGGCCTCTTCGCGCGTGCGAACAAGCTCGGCGATGGTTTCAGCGCGTACCAACGGGGAATCGCCCGTAAGCACCACCAGGGAACCGCTGCGACCTTCGAGTGCACCGCGAGCGGCAAGAACCGCATGGGCGGTACCCAACTGCTCTTCCTGGACAACCGTGGTTACGTCGGTAAGGAGAGGCTCTACCTGTTCCCTGCCGTGGCCCACCACGCCGACAACGGAATCGATGCCCGCAGCATGCGCGGCATCGACGACCCAACGAACAAGGGGCTTACCAAAAATCTGGTGAGCCACCTTGGGCTTAGATGATTTCATGCGGGTACCTGCACCCGCAGCAAGAATAAGAGCTGATGCTTCCATGGACGCCTTTCTGCTCAATTGCCTATGCGTCCTCAGTATAGCAAACGAAAGCCAACGCTATCGCTGCTCCGCAATAACCAAACCGGAGCAAAGCGCATCAAGCAAAACAATGGCGTAATGCTGAGCCGAACGATCGGCGCCAGCGTCTTCCCATCCCTCTTCAGGCAGGCGAACGGCAATACGGCGCTGATGACCCTCCGTTGCCATAAGAGCCTGTCCAACGCGGTCGGGAAGGCTTTCTTCGTCCACGAAATCTACCGTGGGAACCGTGGAAGCGGGCTTTTCGTTACCAACCAAAATTTGCACGAAATACATGCTTTCATCTGGAGCAACCAGCAACGAATCGGCGCTGGTAACCTTCGATGCCGGAGTAGTGGCAAGCGCCAAGTTCGACATACGAGCAGCAACCGAACGAGTGAATTCCGATGTGCCGAAAAGGCAGATAAGGTTCGATTCGAGCACCTGAGCCGCGCGGGCAAAGCCCAAACGGGGAACGGGGCTGAAGGAATCCTTGCCCTTCCAGGAATGCTGCAGGTGCAAAAGCGCGCGGAACGTGAATGCACCGGCAATGCCGTCGGTGGGCAAGCCCATGTTCAGCTGGAAACGACGCAGCGCATCTTCCGTATGGACGCCAAAAATACCGTCGGCAATACCGCAAGAAAAGCCCAGCGCGGAAAGAGCTTCCTGGAGCGTACGTACATCGGCACCGTGGAAGAACGGAACGCGCAAGAACAGGTTGCGGTCGCCCAATTCGAACGACGCGTCAACCAATTTGGTCCAAACGGCGTTGTCTACCTCGGCGCGCGGTTCGATGCCGCAATCACGGCACAGCGACAAAACAGCGTTTTCCGTTTCGGCACCAAAGGTGCCCGTTACCTGGTCTTCAGCCAGATAACCAGCCTTTACGAGCCTGTGCTGCACATCTTCAACTGCAGCGCCGGAATCGTTTTTCTTAATAGGATCCATATGCTTCACTACTTAAGTCGATCAACGAACCAATCTGCCATCGACGCTAAAAGGTCGCGCATCTTCGATTCGGGCAGGATTTTCGCAAGGCGCTCCTGAGCATTGGCGGTTAGCTTCTCTGCATAAGCGCGCGCATAATCGATGCTGCCAGCCTCACGCATGATGGAAACCGCTTCCTCGAGAATTGCCGGATCCGTTTCCTTAGAGGAAAGAATCTCTACCAAGCGTTCCCGCTTTGTGGTGTTCTGCAGCGCATGAACCACAACAAGCGTGCGCTTGCCTTCAGTAATATCGCTGCGATAGTCTTTTTCTTTCGCTTCCTTGGTGCCAACCAGGTTAAGCAAGTCGTCCTGAATCTGGAACGCGAGGCCAGTATCCAAACCATAAGCACGAAGAGCTTCAACCTGCTCTTCCGTACCGCCGCCAACCATAGCGCCAACAGCCAGAGGAACCGCGCCGGAATAGTGCGCGGTTTTGTGCGTTGCCATAACCAGATAATCTTCCGGGGTGATGTCATAGCGACCATCACGAGCCCAACCGATATCAAGAGCTTGGCCTTCCACCGTGCTCTGGGCCATGGAAACCAGCTCGATGGCAACGCGCACCTTCATGGAGTCGGAAAGCAACGGGTCGCGCATAACGATGCCGTTTACGATGGACAGGGCCAAGTCGCCCGCGTTGATGGCAAGACCTTCGCCCTGAGTAAGGTGCATGCAAGGCTCGCCACGGCGCAACGATGCCTCATCGGCAATATCGTCGTGAATAAGAGCGGCCGTATGGAAGTGCTCGATAGCGGCAGCGGCGGAAAATGCGCGACGGATATCGCCACCCACCGCAGCACATGCCGCAACGCAGATAAGAGGACGATGACGCTTGCCACCGTTTTGGCTGTACTTCATAAGCGGAGCGTACAGGTACTTGTCCATATCGGGGTGGCTACCCGCAGGAATGAACGTGTTGATGATGTCGCCGACTTTGTCCGCATAGCGGCTCAGGTACGATTCGAACAGCGTGGGCGATCCGGTTTGGGCAGATGCATCTTCTGTCTTGCAGTATGCCTCGAAATCCTTGATGTTTTGGACGATCTTGGGATCCTGCATGTAAGGTGCGATGTCTGTCATCTTCAACGCTTTCGTTATAACCGAGTGCCCGCTAAAACGGGGCACTGCTGAATTCAGAACTGGTAGGAGCGGTGGGACTCGAACCCACAAACCCGAAGGTGGCGGATTTTAAGTCCGCTGTGTATGCCAATTCCACCACGCTCCCGTGTTGCCCCTAACGGGCAAGCGCTACCATCATAGCAAAAATAATCCTTAACGCACGGTTAAGGATTATTCCCATGAAAGCTCTTTGGTGAACAAACCTTGGTCAATAAGCAAGATTTGTTTATTTCCCCTGCTCATAGGCACAAAGGATCAAACCTTGAAGGATGTCCGATTCACTAACTGTGAAGGATTTGCAATCTGCTGCCGCAAGCACTTCAAGTAAAATACCCAAGCCGGCAACAATAACCGAAGCGCGTTCAGGCTGAAGACCCACTACGTGTTTGCGGTCTGCAAGGGGCATGCTGGATAGCTGGCGGTACAGGCAGTCCAAGGTTTCATTTGAAACCGTAACGCCATCAACCAAAGAAGAATCGTACACTTCCATCTTCTTGCCCATGGAAACAACGCTTGTTGCCGTGCCCGCCACCGCAACAATACGGTCGATTGCAATCCCCTTGTTTTTCGCATGTTCGAAAAAAGGCTTGAATTCGCATTGAACCCAGGTGCGAGCCTGCACCAATTCAGGTTCAGCCGGAGGATCGGAAACATAGAAGCGCTCCGTCATACGGCGGCATCCAACGTTGAACGAATGCGCCAACTTCGGAGCTTCACCGCCAACGCCCAGCACCACCTCGGTGGAGCCGCCACCGATATCGGCAACCAGAAGGTTTTCGCCTTCGTACCCGCGCGAAGCGCCACGAAACGAAAGAGCCGCCTCGCGTTCGCCTTCTATAACGGAAAGCTCTACGCCCAAATCGTGCAACTTCCCCACCAAAGCGTCGGAATTCTTCGCATCGCGCGAAGCGCTGGTAGCAACAGCCACGATGGGGATTTCGGGTTGCTGTTCGGTGCGATAGCTATTTACAATTTCGATGTACTCGCCAATTTGCGCAACCACACGCTGAATAGCATCTTCCTGGAGGACGCCCGTTTTATCGACACCAACACCAAGGTTGGTTATAACACAACGGCGCTCAAGCTCATGAAGCACGCCATCTTGAACCTCTGCCAATAGCAATCGGCACGTTACCGTGCCGATGTCGAAAGCTGCAATACATTTTGAATTAGTGTCCATAGCCAAAGATCACATCCAAAAAGCCGGAATACCACGTGTCGGGAGCTGCCACGCTACCAGCGGGAATGGCGTAGACGCGATCGTTTGAGCGCGAAGTGTCGGTTGAAGGGGTTACTCCTTCAACCGAAACAACATGTTCGCCTGGACGTATCCATCCCAACTCGGAGCGAGCATAATCTTCAATGCCTTCATCGGTATTAAGGTAATCAACCTGATTTTGCATCTGGGTATTGTATTCCTGAAGCGCATCGTATTCAGCTTGGAGCTGCTGAAGCTGACGTGTTTCGTTGTAGTAATTCTGGCAAGGGAAATAGAGCATGGTTACCGCAAACACAACGGCAATAAGCGAAACGATGCCGCGCGTTGCCCATGCGGAAATAGACCCCGTAAAAGGCACGGCAAACGGTAGCGAAAAACCGCGCTTGCCGTTTTCGCCTTCGGCCATACTGCGCACCGACTTACGCTGGGTTGAACCCATGCGCATATCGTATACGGCAGCGCGGCTACCTTGCTCTTGCTGCTCCGCACGCGCACGTGCCCTTTCGCGAGCTCCGATAGTGCGATCGAATTCACGATCGGCCTTTGCGGCGCGGAAACGCTTGCGGATCTCACGAGAGAAGCTTTCGTTCTGCTTGCGCTGAGCTGAACGACGCGCTGCTGCGCGTTCTTCACCTTCCGCAGACGCATCGTCTATGCGACGGGAACGAGCACCACGTGCGGCATCGATGCGAGAAGCAGCATAGCCAGAGGGCGCCTGGGGCTGATAGCCTCTACGAGCCTGAGCGCGAGCTGACGAATAACGACGGTCGCCCGCGGAAACAGACGAAGAATAACCACGACCAGCACGTGGAGCGCTGTGATTGAGATTGAAATCATCGTACCCACGCATAGAGGCGCGCTCCTGAGAAGGGCGCTGGAGCTGGGCATAATTGCCTTCGGTAAAACGAGATGCCGATGCCTCACGGTAAGAACGCGCACTGGAAACACGAGGGGTGTTTGAGCGAGAAGAAGTACGACGAGCCACGCCTTCTTCGGCATTTCGATGAGCCTCGTAGGCTCTGCGGGAAGAGGATGAGGGTGAAACGGTACGCGGAAGCGAAGCCTCGCGGGCTTTCACCTCATCGAACGAAAGAATGTTCGCTTGTCGCGTCACGAAAAGAAGACCCCTTGAGCATCGTAGTGTGGTTAAGTAGTGCGTTTAATGCTTTGAAGTTCAATTACTATACCACAGGCACCAGTCCGAAATAGGCCCTTGATTAAAAGAAAGAAAGGCTGCACAAAGCAGCCTTTCTTTTTACGGTAACGTTACTAAGTAACACCAGTTGATTGTCAAAAATGGAACTAAAGGAGTCCCTTTTCAGATACGGGAATCGCTTATTCCTCTTCGTCGAGGGCAGCAGCGATTTCGTCGGTGATGTCCATGGTGTGATATACGTTCTGAAGGTCTTCGAGCTCTTCCAGACGGTCTACCAGGCGCATAACCTTCTTTGCATCAGCAACGGTAACTTCGGTAGGCGTGGTGGGCTCCATGATGAATTCGGCGCCCTTAACTTCGATGCCCTGCTCTTCCAGGCCCTTCTTAACCGTCATAAGATCGGTGGGAGCGGTGTATACGATCCACTCTTCGCCAGCGTCTTCGTAATCAGAACCGCCAGCCTCGGCAACAGCCATCATGAATTCGTCTTCGTCGACAGCGTTTTCCTTGTCAGCGACCTTCTTCTGCTCGGACTTGATAACCTTTTCTACCAGGATCTGGCCCTTCTTTTCGAACTGAAAAGCAACAGAACCGGAAGTACCCAAGTTGCCGCCATGATGGTTGAAAGCAGCACGAACATCAGCAGCGGTGCGGTTGCGGTTGTCGGTCAGAGCGTCGCAGTAGATAGCAACACCGCAGGGGCCATAGCCCTCATACACAACCGTTTCGTAGTTAGCAGCGTCTTTACCGGAGCCAAAAGCCTTGTCGATAGCGGTCTTGATTTTGTCCTTAGGCAAGGAATAGCTCTTTGCCTTATCAATAGCGGCTGCCAGGGAAGCGTTGTTTTCAGGGTTCGGGTCGCCGCCTTCCTTCGCCGCAACGGTAATGTTACGGGAAAGCTTGGAGAACAGCGCGGAGCGCTTTGCGTCCTGAGCTGCCTTACGATGCTTGGTGGTTGCCCATTTTGAATGCCCTGACATATATGTACCTTTCCGTGGGTGATATTCCGACCCGATATTTTAGCACAATCACCTAATTAGTGCTTGACAAGCACTTCGGGGTTAAAATCCCCTCAACGTATAATTCAAACAAACCCGCAACAGCAAAGGAACGCCATGCCCCTCATCGAGCTCACCAACTTAGACGATGCCCGTTTACGCGTATTTTCCAGCATGACCGATTCCGAGCTGCGCGACCCCAAGCAACTGGTGGGCCTTCGCCTTGCAACAGGCAGTGAAGTGTCCGACGAGGGTTTATTCATTGCCGAATCGCGCAACGTGATTGATCGGGCTATGGATGCAGGGCTTGCTCCTTTTGCTCTGCTAACCGATAAGCGCTGGGCCCCTGCGTGCGAAGAATTATTTGCTCGCATTGATGCTGCCGCCCCAACCATTCCCCTGTTCGTTGGCACGCACCAACAAGTTTTTGAGCTTACCGGCTACGAGCGCACGCGTGGTCCGCTTGCAGCTTTTCACCGACCCGCCCTGCCCGACGTTGCCACCTTGCTTAATGATGCAACGCGCGTTGCCATCTTGGAAGATGTGACGAACTTCACCAATATCGGTGCGATATTCCGTTCGGCCGCCGCGTTGGGAATGGATGCCGTGCTGGTTACCCCTGGGTGCCACGACCCGTTCTACCGTCGCGCCAACCGCGTTTCTATGGGAACCGTGTTCCAGGTACCATGGACGCGCATCGGGACTGAACGCAATTGGGCAGAAGAGGGAGTGCCGCTGCTGAACCGGCTTGGATTCACCGTTGCGGCCCTGGCGCTGGAAAACGATTCCGTCACACTTCAGAATGAGCATATCGCAGGCGCCAAAAAGCTGGCACTTGTCCTGGGAACCGAAGGCGACGGTTTGGCGCCTTCCACTATTGCCAATTGCAACTACACCGTGAAGATTCCTATGGCGCATCAGGTTGATTCGCTCAATGTGGCCGCTGCCAGCGCTGTGGCCTTCTGGGAAGTCCGCGGCCAGTATCTCTAAGCAAGAACGGCACCGGATCCCCCTCCCCCTAAACATGACATGCCAGGATTGTAAAAGCAGGTGCCGTTTTATCATTCAGCAAAAGGCAGAGCCTCGCTTGCGACAAATTACGCAAGCGAGGCTCTGCCTTTTAAACGAGAAAGCGGCACCCGTCCCTATATTCCCGGTCTCCGACTCCCAATGCGGGAATCTGGTACCTGCTCCTATTTTTCCACGTGGTTGCCGCGGTTTACGAATTCAGGCTTCAGCAGCACTACGCCGCCGCGTTCCTCGATTTCTTCGGTGGTCATGCGGGTATTGAGCTCGGCTGCAAATTCATCAAGGCCGATGCCGCAACGCTCCAGCAAAACCATGAGGTGATACACCACATCGGCTGCTTCATAGCGCAGGTGGTTAACCTGTGCGTCGTCGCCCTCGTTGTACACAACGTCCTTTGCCGCAAGCGTAGCCTCATGAGCCTCTTCGGCAACCTTCTTCAAAAGCGTATCGATATCTCCCGTAAGCAAACGATGCGTGTAGCTTTCATCGCCCGCATTGCGGCGCTCATGGATGGTGTGCGCCAATGATTCCAGCGAAGCACCGATTTGGCTTTGCGGAGGAGTACGGTCATCGGAAAGATACGTTTTGGTATTGGGCATCGTTTGCTCCCTTTCAACTTTTTGCGAGTATCAGAATAGCACTCTAAATGCAGATACCGCATGGCGCTTTAGTGCACTAAAGAAGCCTTCTCCAAAGAAACAAAAAGGCGCGTC
>FR884613.1:16895-19039 GCA_000436075.1 Eggerthella sp. CAG:209
CGCTCGGGGACGCGCCTTTGATGCGATTAGCTTTCGCTCGGATTATTCTTCGCCCGAAGAGGAGTCGGAATCAGCATCCGTGCTGTGGAAGCCAAGGTCGTTGGCACCCAGCAGAGCGTCGAGCTCTTCCAGGTTGCGCTGATAGGAGCGCGGAGGCAGAGCCTCTCCCAGCATGTCCTCGCCTTCAGTGCTGAAGGTTGCGGGCTGGTCGCCGCCGATAAGCACGGTGTCGTCAGGAGAGAACACCATGTCGAGCAGCTGGCTCATGTCATCGCGAGAAGCGTTCAGGTCGTCTTCGATCACATGAGACAAGCCATGCTTTTCGAGACCTTCCTTCAGCTCTTCGATAGCCTTGGTGCCAATGCCCTCGATGCGAAGCAGGTCGTCTTCGGTGTGACCAACCAGGTCGGCCACGGTTTCGATGCCAGCCTCAGAGAACTTGTTGGCCCAACGCTGCGATACGCCCAGGTCGTCGTAGATATACAGACGAGCATCCTCATCGGAAAGGTTGTTGCCACGGTAGCCCGACGTGATGGAAGCAAAGTAGCTTGCATAGTCGGAGCCAGCGCCCAGGTAGCCATCGCCGTCAAGCGACCAATCCTGCGGCTGAGGCAACAGCTCTTCGATCTCGCGAAGCGCCTCAGGAGCGGAATCGGGCAGACGATCGGAGTCAACCTTGTCAACAGCCACACCGCGATAGGTAAGGCCCACATCGTGATAACGCTTAAGGCCGGTACCAGCCGGGATAGGCTTACCGATAATAACGTTTTCCTTCAGTCCCTGCAGGGTATCAACCTTGCCCTCGATAGCGGCATCGGTAAGAACCTTGGTGGTTTCCTGGAACGATGCAGCAGACAGGAACGAATCGGTTGCCAGCGAAGCCTTGGTGATGCCGAGCAGCAGAGGCTGACCCACCGGAGGATTCTTGCCTTCCAGAACCAGAGCGTTAGCCGTATCTTCGAATTCGAAGCGGTTAACCTGGCGGCCCGGCAAGTAGTCGGAATCGCCCGGATCGAGAACAGCAACCTTACGCAGCATCTGGCGAGCAATAACCTCGATGTGCTTGTCGTTGATGTCTACGCCCTGGGACACGTACACGTCCTGAACCTGAGCAACGATGTAACGAAGCGTGGTGTTCGGGTCGGTAAGGCGAAGCAGGTCGTGGGGGTTTACAGAACCCTTGGTGAGCTGCTGGCCAACTTCGACCTCGCAACCATCGGTAACGCCCGGCAAAAGCGTTGCGCGAGCAGATACCACGTATTCGCGGATGTTGCCTTCCTGGTCATGAACAGTAAGCGTCTTATTCACCTTGTCGGCAGTTACCTGCAAGGTACCAGCGATTTCAGCAAGTACAGCCTGGCCCTTAGGCTTGCGAGCCTCGAAAAGCTCGGTAACACGGGGCAGACCGTGCGTAATGTCTTCACCTGCAACACCGCCGGCGTGGAACGTACGCATCGTAAGCTGCGTGCCGGGCTCACCGATGGACTGTGCAGCAATAATACCAACAGCGGTACCGATGTTAACCGGACGTGCAGTAGCAAGATCCCAACCGTAGCACTTCTGGCAAACGCCGTGCTCTGCATGACAGGTCATGACCGTGCGGATGTTGATGGTAGAGATACCAGCAGCGTCCATAGCGGCAACCTGATCCATGGAGTTGATGAAGTCGCCCGCAGCAACGATAACATTGCCCTCGGCATCCTGGATGTCTTCCAGAACGCAACGACCAACCAGGTTCTCGTCCAACTCGCCCTTATCGTTGTGAATCGGGTAAGGAACGCCGTCAGAAGTACCGCAGTCGATCTCGCGAACGATAACGTCCTGAGCAACGTCAACCAGACGACGGGTAAGGTAACCGGAGTCTGCGGTACGCAGCGCGGTGTCAGCCATACCCTTTCGAGTGCCGTGCGTAGAAATGAAGTATTCCAGAACGGAAAGGCCCTCACGGAAGTTCGACTTAACAGGAATATCGATCGTGCCACCCTTGGTGTCTGCCATCAGGCCACGCATACCAGCAAGCTGACGAATCTGCTTGATGTTACCTCGAGCACCAGAGTCGGCCATCATGAAGATCGGGTTGAAGCTGTCAAAGTTGGCAGCCATTGCCTCGCCGACCTCTTCGTTAGCCTCGGTCCAGATGTCAA